>JBGVTF010000208.1:0-6368 GCA_041862415.1 Anaerolineae bacterium
AGCGAGTATTCGCTCTGGACCGCGGTGACCGGCTGAACGGCGTGGGCGCGACGGATCGTTTTAGCCGCCGCCTCAGAAAGACCGAAGTGCTTCACCTTGCCTTCTTGAATCAAGTCCTTCACCGCTCCTGCTACATCCTCAATGGGCACATTCAGGTCAACTCGGTGTTGATAAAACAAATCAATCACATCCGTTCTGAGCCGCTTCAGCGATGCCTCAGCCACCTGCTTGATATGCTCTGGGCGGCTATTCAGTCCGCCCGAACGTGATCCCGTATTGGGATCAAGATCGAATCCGAACTTGGTGGCGATCACGACCTGATCGCGCAGAGGAGCAAGCGCCTCGCCAACAAGCTCCTCGTTCGCAAACGGACCATAGACCTCTGCCGTATCAAAGAACGTGACACCGCGTTCCACAGCTGCCCGAATAAGGGCTATCATCTCTTGCTTGTCGGCAGCCGGGCCGTAAGCAGAACTCATTCCCATGCAACCGAGCCCGAGAGCCGAAACTTCCAAGTTGCTGTTTCCAAGTTTACGTTTTTGCATTTTCTGAACTCCTTTTGGTTATCCGATTATTCCTTTACCTTCACATCTGCCTTGCACGCGATGCTTTGTTCAGCGACCGGACATTTTCGCCACCTCCTTGGGATACCGATCCCCTTGTATCGTGATCTGCGAGAGGGCGCTCTCAATCTCCTGAAGGTCGTCCGCTGCAAGTTTGACGGCAACTGCGCCGATGTTCTCGTCCAGGCGCTCAAGTTTCCGGCTGCCCGGGCGGGCACAGACTCCCTGTAGTGGGCGATACGGGAAGCGGGGCCGACCCGCCTTCTTCTCCTCCTCAGCCGGGTCAACTCTGGGCAAGCGCCCGGATTTCGGCCATCTCTTCCTCACTGAGCTGTTCAAAGGCGCTGGCGATGCGGACATTCTCCTCCAGATGCGCAACATCCGAAATGCCCACAGCCGCAGTCGATACGGGGTAGCTCAAGACGTAGGGCAGCAGTTGCCGGATGCCAAGACCCCGTTCGATGAGAGCACCGCGGGCGACCACTTTCATGGCGATCACACCGACCTCTTTCTCTTGGGCCAGGCGGAAGAACCGATCCAGGTCTTCGGGGTCGTCCATGACTTCCCGGGCGGCATTGAGGGTGATCAGCGCACAGTCGTACGGATAGTCGTTCAGGGCATCGGCAAGCACCCGGGAGGAGTGTCCCGTCACGCCGATATGGCGGATCACACCTTCCTCGCGGAGCCGTTCGAAGGCCTGACGGGCGCTGTTCTCTTGCTGAAGTTGTTCGAGTTGTCCTATTCTGCCGAGTAAATGGTGCTGATACAGGTCGAGGTAGTCGGTCTGCAGACGCCGCAGACTCTGTTCGACCAGCGCCATGGTGCCGTCGTACGTATAATTGTGACTCTTTGAGGCCAAAAAGACTTCGTCTCGACGCTCCCGCATCACGGTGCCGATGTTCAGCTCACTGGCACCGTTGCCGTACAAGGCAGAGGTGTCGATGTAGTTGACGCCCAGATCGATCGCCCGGTTGACGATTTCGACCGCCTCATCGTGGCGGTCATGCATCGAGGTGGTGAACAATCCGCCCAGGCCGTAAATGGTTACCTGGTACCCGGTCTTGCCGAGAGGTCTTTTGGGAATGGGTTTGGTCGGCGGTTCGGTAGTCGAGGCCACCGTCTTGGCGAAGATACCGCCCGAGGCCGTCGTACCCAATCCTGTCGAGGCTGCCAGGCTGCTCGTCAGAAAGGTTCTGCGATCACATTCTTTACTCATGGGGCACCTCCATTCGGTTTCGCTATAGCTAAGCCAGCATAGGGGCACCTGAAAGATTTCATTCCCTCATTTAGTGGCAGCATTCGTCTGCCTCGCGTCCGTAGCCTGCTGCGGCGACCGGAATGCAACCAGAGAACACATTTTGGGCCGCTCAGCGACCGGTCTGTCGCTCGATGTCTTTGGGGTACCGAGCCCCTTGCACCGTGATCTTCGAGAGGGCGCTCTCAATCTCCCGAAGATCGTCTGACGTAAGTTCGACTCCAACTGCTCCAATGTTCTCGTCCAGGCGCTCCAGCTTCCGGCTGCCCGGGATGGGAACAATCCACGGCTTCTGAGCGAGCAGCCAAGCGAGTGCCATCTGAGCCGGTGTGGCCCCCTTCTGTTCTCCGAACTTGGCAAGCAGATCAACTATGACCATGTTTGCTTTCCGCGCCTCTGGCGCAAAGCGAGGAATGCGGCTGCGGATATCAGAGCTGTCGAAGGTCGTGTTTTCGTCGATCTTTCCCGTGAGGAAGCCCTTGCCCAGAGGGCTGTATGGCACGAAGCCGATTCCGAGTTCCTCGCATGTAGGCAGCACTTCCTCTTCAGGGGTTCTCCACCACAGCGAGTATTCGCTCTGGACTGCCGTGACTGGCTGGACTGCGTGGGCGCGACGGATGGTTTCTGCTCCTGCTTCAGAAAGGCCAAAGTGCTTAACCTTGCCTTCCTGAATCAGTTCCTTGACTGCTCCTGCCACGTCTTCGATGGGCACGTCCGGGTCAACCCGGTGTTGATAGAACAGATCGATGGCATCAACCTTGAGTCGCTTGAGCGATTCCTCGGCGACCTGCTTGATGCGCTCTGGACGGCTATTCAGACCTGTCCAGCCGGGACTTCCATCAGGATTGAGTTGGAACCCGAACTTGGTGGCGATCACCACTTGTCCGCGGAAAGGAGAAAGCGCTTCACCAAGGAGTTCTTCGTTGGTGAATGGACCATAGACTTCAGCCGTATCGAAGAAGGTGATGCCACGGTCAACCGCCGAGTGAAGAAAAGAGATCATCTCCTGCTTGTCTCCAACCGGGCTGTCGCCAAAGCTCATTCTCATGCAACCGAGCCCGAGAGCCGAAACTTCCAGGTTACTGTTTCCAAGTTTGCGCTTCTGCATTTTCTGAACTCCTTTGAGTTAAAGCTCGGAGCGATTTTGCTCCGCGTTTGCGCCGCCGTCTAGTGAATATACGGAATTATCCCCGTCTAACCCTTTTATGGTGTTCCTCACCTATCCGCTTGTGCCGCGCTTGTCCAGCCCATAGTAGCGATTGGCCTGCTCCAGCGTGATGTAGCCGTTCTTCAGGTCTTGTTTCACCAGCTCCAGGGGGCGCTCCATCGGGTCGCCCCAGCCCGCGCCCGTGCCCGTCATGACCTGGATGACGTCGTCCGTGTTCAAGGTCAAGCCGCTCACCACCGCCTTGCCGCCCCGCCGCTGCTGACCTGACACGCTTGAACAACCGAGGCCACCGCAGGCAAGACACGCCACCGAAAAGCGCAAGGGTGGCCATCGGCTCCACACGATGTTAGCCCGTTCCCTTTTTACATTCAAACCAGCATCAGCCTCATGCTGTGAAATAAGTTGGAGTTGACGATTTGCGCTTACTCGGTACTTCTCGTTGTCGTGGCAGCGACCGTGCGCTTTTCCAGTACAAGCGAGATTAACGTGCGCAATGCATGATTGACGGCTTGTGAGTTCGGAAAATACTCATACACGTCCGGCTCAAGTATTACCATCCTTTCACCTGCAACGCGACGCTCTGTTACTGTACCGTCATCATTGTAAATCCGCACGATATAGCCTTCTTCGCGCAAGACCTTATAGTGCTTGCCACGCACCCCGCCGGTAAAATCGTACTCCAGGCGCATATCGTCATCCACAACAGACATCGTTTTAACCATAGGTTTCTTCTTCATACTGCTTGCGTTCCATAGGGGTCGCTTTGCGTGCACTTATCAGACCGATACGCTGACCGCGTTCTGTGTACACAACTACCAGCACTCGGCGGTTGTCCGACATGCCAATGTCAATGAACCGCTCCTCGTCTTCTGAGTGGTCGGGGTCAGGCAGCGTAATCGAAAGCGGGTCGGTGAACACCGTTTGGGCTTCTTCAAAACTAACCCCTTGTTTACGGAGATTAGCTTCGGCTTTATGTCTGTCCCATTCGAAAAGTGTTTGCATACAGCGGCCTCGGACCCCAGATCACCGCAAAACACTCTTTGGCAACCTCGCTATGACCCTGAAATGAGCGGGCTAACCCCTTTATTATGATGTTCTTCCCTATCCGCTCTTGCTCCGCTTATCCAGCCCATAGTAGCGGTTCGCCTGCTCCAGCGTAATGTAACCGTTCTTCAGGTCTTGTTCCACCAGCTCCAGGGGGCGCTCCATCGGGTCGCCCCAGCCAGCGCCCGTACCTGTCATGACCTGGATGACGTCGTCCGTGTTCAAGGTCAAACCGCTGGTCACCGCGTGGCGCTCCGTCTCACCGTTGGCTCGCCTGATCAGTATGTGGTTGGGCGAACCCGGTTGGCCGCCCTTCAGGGGCCACGGCGGGACCTTGTCGCGGGTGTAGGCCACTGTCAGCCAGGCGTTGTCGGACCTGATGCGATAGTCAATCCGCACCCCCGTGCCACCCCGAGGGAAGCCAGCGCCGCCATCCTCGTCGTGGAAGCTGAGATAGTCCACCGTCACGCCGTAGCGCGCTTCGGCCACTTCGGCCGGGCAGTTGTAGGTGTCGCCGTGCAGCGCGGAGAACTGGCCCGGGTTGCCGTCGGAGGTCGGCGACCCACCCCAGCCGCCCAACTCGGGCTCGATGACGGCATAAGTCCGGCCGGTATCGGGATGGATGCCGCCAAAAAGCGTGCCGCACACTGAAGCGAAGCCACCCGCAGGCAACCGGTCTGCCATGTGTGGGGCCAGGCAGCGCCAGATCAGATCGTGCAACCGGATGGTGATCTCATAATAGATGCCCTGAGCCGCCGGGTAGATCGGATCAAAGACGCTCCCGTGGCGCGTCAGGACTTTTAAGGGACGGAAGGTGCCACCGTTGCTCAGTCTTTCTGGCGAGACGATACCCTTGAAGGCGATCTGGCAGGCCACAGTCGCTTCGTCCCGGCTCATGTTGAAGGGGCCTTTGTCCTGATCGGGATTACCCCGCAGATCGATGATAAACTCGTCGTCAGTAATCTCGATGGTGACTTTATAGTCCGGTCCGACATCTTGCGGTTCGACCAGGGAGTACTTGCCCTTGGGCAGGCGTTTCAGCGCGGCCAGGGTGACCTGCTCGCCATAGTCCAGGTACTCTTTAACCGCGTGAAGGAAAACGTCCTTCCCGTACTTGTCCACGATTTCCAGGACGCGGCGTTCGCCGACCCGGACCGAAGCCACGCCAGCCCACAGATCGCCCGTCAGGAAATCGGGCATGCGGCAGTTCGCGGTGAGGATGTCAAACACGGACCGGATGGGCTGGCCACGGGAAAAGAGCTTGACGGCAGCCAAGATCATTCCCTCCTGAAAGATCTCGGTGGCGTCGGTTGACATGCTGCCGGGCACCATGCCGCCCACATCATTCCAGTGGGCGATGTTAGCCGTCCAGGCCACGATCTCGTCGTTCGCAAAGACCGGCATGGTTAGTATGACATCGTTCAGGTGCGTCACGCCGCCAGTGTACGGGTCATTGGTGATAAAGATGTCGCCCGGCTCGATGCGGCGTCCTGAGTCTGTCGAAGGGTCGCCCGGCTGGTCGAACTTTTCCATTACCCGCCTGACGGTCTTGTCCAGTACACCGACAAAGGCCGGGATACCGGCCCCGGAACCGGCCAACTCGCCGTTCTTGTCGGTGATGCCGGTGCCCATGTCGAGCACTTCGTAGATGATGGCGCTCATGGCCGTGCGGCGCAGAGCGGCGAACATCTCGTCAGTAGCCGCCTGTAGCGAGCTCTGGATGATTTCAAGCGTAATCGGATCATACTTGTCGTTCATGAGCACTCCTCCTCATTACCTTTGAAGTTGGAAGTTGGAAGTTGGAAATTGGAAACCCAACCTCCAACATCCAATCTCTAATATCCAACCTCCAAACCGGTGCGGATGTGATAGTTGCCGTAGTCATCCACGTGGCACGGCAGGCCGGGCGGGATCACGGTCGTGGCGCCGGCCTCTTCGATGATGGCCGGACCGACGAAACTCATGCCGGGTTCCAGGACATCACCGTCGTAGATCGTGGCCCGATGGATGCCGGCTTCAACGTAGTCCACTTCCCGCTGCATTTTGACCGCATCCTCCAGCTTGCGCCCCGTCGTCGGGAGTTTCTCCGGCTTCAGCTTGTCCACCTCGGCAATGGCGACCAGGTGATAGACGACGATCTCCACCGGGGTGTCCAGCGTGTAGGTGTACTCGCGTTCATAGTCCGTGTCGAAGCGCTGGCGGATGGCCTCAACCTGCTCAGCCGTGATGCGACCATCAGGCAGGGGGATTTCCACAGAGTGTTCCTGGTTCTGGTAGCGGCACCGGCCATAACGCAGGAAATGCACCCGCGCGCGGTCAATGTCCTCGGCGGCAAATT
>JBGVTF010000209.1:0-7755 GCA_041862415.1 Anaerolineae bacterium
AGAGACTCTGGCTGAACTGGATCATCTCAGGGAATACCTGAGGGGCGAAGTTGATGCCGATGCCGAGGAGGCCGATCCTGACATCTACGAGCGGGAGAAGACCCTGGCTCTGATACGGACGTTAGAAGACAAACTGGCATCTATCGAGCAAGCCCTTCGTCTGGCGGACAAGGGGACCTATGGAATGTGTGAAAGGTGCGGAGAGAAGATTGATCCGGCACGCCTCGAGGCTCTGCCGCACACCACCCTTTGTGTACAGTGCAAATCGCAGATGGAGCGAGTAGCCGGGATGAGACTCGGACCCTGGGGGCGATAGCGGGCCGCTTATTCCTCCAGACCGAGGCCAAGGGAAGCGGGCCAGGCTACAAAATCACTGCAGAACACAATTCAGAGACACAAAAGAAGGCTCTTGACAGAGCCTTCACTTTTTATGGCGGAGGGAGTGGGATTCGAACCCACGGTGCATTTCTGCACACGCGTTTTCGAGACGCGCCGGATAGTCCACTCTCGCATCCCTCCGGACTCAACATAATCCTATGTTCGCAAACGCCGAAAAAACCTCTGCGTCAACTCCTCTGCTTCCTCAGCCAATACCCCCGCTATCACCTCCACCCGATGGTTCAACCGCTCGTTGCGCAGCAGGTCCACTACCGAGCCAGCGGCCCCAGCTTTGGGATCACTCACGGCGTAGACCAGACGTGGCAAATGCGCCTGGACCATGGCTCCGGCGCACATGGGGCAGGGTTCCATGGTGCAGTAGAGGGTCACCCCAATCAATCGCCAGCCTCCCAGGTTCCGTGCCGCCTCCTGCAAGGCAACCATCTCGGCATGAGCAGTGGGGTCCTTCAACTCCTCCTTGCGATTGTGCCCCCGCCCGATGATCTGGCCGTCGCGCACGGCCACCGCCCCCACCGGCACGTCACCCTTCTGGAAAGCAAGGGCCGCCTCGGCGATGGCTTCTCTCATGAACTTCTCGTGATCCATGGTTTCGATACACTACTCAGCCCAAGGTTCATTTCGATTATAGCACAGACCCCCGATTGGGGCAAATGTGACATCTCACCACCCTCCGAGCACGGCACCCTGGCTGGCGGAGCCGACATGGTCGGCGTATAGACGCAAGAATCCGGGTGGGATCTCTTTGGACGGCGGCACCCACCTGTCCAATCGCGCTCGCAACTCCTCGTCGCTGAGACGCACGTTGAGTACACGGCGGGGGACGTCTATTTCGATCACGTCGCCGTCGCGCAAAGCGGCCAGCGGCCCGCCCAACGCCGCCTCCGGACAGACGTGCCCCACACACGGCCCGCGTGTCGCACCGGAGAAGCGCCCGTCGGTGACCATAGCGACCGAATCCGCCAGGCCCATCCCAACCAGAATAGCTGCCGGCAGGGAGAGTTCGCGCATCCCCGGGCCGCCGCGTGGCCCCTCATAGCGCACAACCAGCACGTCGCCCGGGTGCACGCGACCGCCCATCAGACATTCTTGAACGTCCTCCTCGCAGTCAAAGACCCGCGCCGGGCCGACGTGGTGCATCATCTTCGGATGGACGCCGCTGGCCTTGACCACCGCCCCTTCCGAGGCCAGATTGCCGCGAAGAACGACGATGCCGCCCGTGGGCGCAAGTGGGTCGTCCAGCGGCCGGATGATCTCGGCTCGGCGCACCACGGCCAGGGCAGCGACTTGCGCCAGCGTAGAGCCGTAGGCGGTAGGCACGTTCAGGTCGAGCAGCGGGGAAAGCACCTTGAGGAGAGCCAGCACGCCTCCAGCGCGTCCGAAATCAGAGACCGAATAGGGCGACGCCGGCTTGAACTTGGCCAGGAGCGGTGTTTCCCGCCCGATGCGATCCCAGTCGTCGAGCGTCAGTTGGCACCCCAATTCTGTGGCCAGGGCTGTCAGGTGTAGCACCAGGTTGGTCGAGCCGCCGATGGCCTGCACAACGGAGACAAGATTGTAGAGCGTCGTTGGTGTTATCACGTTGCGGAAGGTCACGCCGTCCGTCAGGCACTGTACCGCGTGCCTGCCCGCTGCGGACGCCAGCGCCAATAGATCGGGGTTGACGTCGCGGGACGCTGGTTCCGTAGCCGCTATGGTCGCGTTGCCTGGCAGACTCAACCCCGCCGCCTCCACGACGACGCACATCGTGTTGGCGGTGCCCATCATATTGCACACGCCGGGGCCGGGACAGGCCGCACGTTCGATCTCATGCAATTCATCGGGCGTGATCTCGCCCCGGTTGGCGCGTCCGATGGCCTCTTTGACGTCGCTGGTCACGACGCGCTGGCCCTGCCACTGGCCTTCGGCCATCAACCCACCGGTGACGAAAATCGTCGGCAGATCGAGCCGCGTCGCTGCCATCAGCATCCCTGGAATGATCTTATCGCACGAAGCCAGGCAGACCAGGGCGTCAAAACCATAGGCTCGGGCCGTCAGTTCGACTGAGGCGGCGATCACGTCACGGCTGGGCAGGACAGCGTGCATACCCTGTCCCTGGCAAATCCCGTCGCAGAGAGCGATCGTGTTGAACACCAGCGGGACGCCCCCGGCAGCCCGCACGCCCTCCTTCACCGCTTCCGCCATCCGGTTGAGGTGAACGTGCCCCGGCACCAGGTCGTTCCAGGAGTTGGCGATGCCGACAAGGGGCTTGTCTTCAACGTCTTCCATACCGCAGGCGTGATACAGCCCGCGCGCGTATGCACCCACCAATTCTCGTCTTTTCAAAGCAGCCTCCAGCCGGAAACCCCACCGCCTGCGGTGAGGGAGGAAGCCGGGCCGCCAAAGACAGGCCCGGCGATTTCACGTGCACTACAAAGACAGCGGTCCTCCGCCCTCTGGCTATATCTTGGCATCGGCCACGAGATCAGACACAGGGTAGAAAAAAGGCCCGGCTCTAGCCCTCCTGCAGATTCCACCTCTGCCACACCGGGCCTCTCCATCCGAACGACCTGGAGACGTAGGGATAGGATCAAGGAGCGTGTCTACTCGAACAGTGCCTGGCGCTGCTCATTCTCCCGCGCCAGCCGCTGGAACAGGCGGACGACCTCCCGAATGGGCATCTTCGCCGCCGCGTCCCGGTAAAAGCGGGCGGCTGTCTCCTCAAGAGCCTGCGCCTGCCGCACCAAACCGGCCTCGTCAGTTCCAGGATCCAGGTCTACGTGGTAGGCATCCCCATCCAGCCCGGTGATGGACTCCAGGATCATCTCCGCCACCATCTCCCGCCGGGCCCGCTCCAGCCGCCTCAGCCGCTTGCCGGACCCCCGCGCCAATTCGCCAAACGTTTCCTCCAGACCGCCCCGCGCCGTTCCCTCGTAGAACCCTACCGCCTGCTCCTCCAGATCCATCGCGAAGCGCAAGATTGCACCAAAAGTGCCGAGTTCCATCGTCAGTACCCTTCTGCCTCACACATCACGTCTCACGCTTGACGCCATACGTGAAACTCAGAACCACCGCGTAATGACCACCTTCCGATCAGTGAAGAACTGAATCGCATCCCGTCCCTGCCCGTGCAGGTCGCCGAAGAACGAGTCCTTCATCCCGGCGAAGGGGAAGGTGGCAATGGGGGCGGCAATGCCAATGTTGATGCCGATGTTGCCGCAGCGAACCCGGTATTTGAACTCCCGCGTCCACTTCCCGCTGGAGGTGAACAGCGACACAGCGTTGCCGTAGGGAATGTCCTCGATGATGGAAAGCGCCTCCTCAAAGTCGGCCACCGGGATAATGCCCAGCACCGGGCCAAAGATCTCCTCCCGCGCAATGACCATCTCCGGGCGCACCTGGTCAAAGATGGTGGGGCCAATAAAGTAACCGTCCGGGTAGCCCTCCACCTGGACCCCTCGGCCGTCCAGGATCAGTTTTGCTCCTTCCTCCAGCCCCTTCTCAACGTAGCCCAGGATGCGGTCCAGGGCCTTCCGGGAGATCACCGGCCCCATCTGGATCGCCTCGTCCAGGCCATCGCCGACCGTGAGGCGCGAGGCCGCCTCCACCAGCAGGGCCTTCAGTGGCTCGTAAACCTCCCCCACCGCCAGCACCAGAGCCCCCGACAGGCAGCGCTGTCCGGTGTTGCCGAAAGCGGAGGTGAGAAGAGCCGCCACCGTGCGCTCCAGCACCGCATCCGGCATCACTACCAGGCAGTTCTTGGCTCCCGCCTGGCACTGAGCCCGCTTGCCGTTGGCCGCCGCTGTAGCATAGATGTACTTTCCAACCGGCGTCGAACCCACGAATGAGACCCCTGCCAAATCCGGGTGGGTCAGCAGCGCGTCCACCACACCCTTCGCCCCGTTGACCAGGTTGACCACCCCCGGCGGGAAATCCGCCTCGTCCAGCAGTTCAAAGAGCCGGTTCTGGCTGATAGGGCACACCTCCGAGGGCTTGACGATGTAGGTGTTGCCACAGGCGATGGCGTAGGGCATGAACCAGAAAGGGACCATCGCCGGGAAGTTGAAGGGGGCCACGCAGCAGAAGACCCCCACCGGCTGCAGCACGCACTCCTCGTCAATCCCCACCGCGATGTCTTCGGCGTTGTAGCCCATCATCAGGGAAGGGACACCTGCCGCCACCTCCACGTTCTCGATCGCCCGCCGCACCTCCCCCCGGGCCTCGTCCAGGATCTTGCCGTGCTCCCGCGTGCAGGTGCGGGCCAGGTCCTCGAAGTGCTCCTCCATCAGCGCCTTGAGGCGGAACATGTAGCGGGCGCGGACCAGCGGCGGTGTCTCCCGCCACTCCTGGAACGCCTCCTTCGCTGCTACGACCGCCCGGTTCACCTCCTCCACCGTGGAAAGGGGCACCCGGGCAATGACCTCCCCGGTCGCCGGGTTGTGCACATCCAGAATCTCGCTCGACTGCGACGCCACCCACGCGCCAGCGATGTAGTTCTTCAATGCTGTGATTGCCATGATTTCTCCCTTCACTTTTGGGATATGTCAGCCTACGGCTTCCGCGCCCGGACTTCTCTGGCTGCGGACACGATATCCCCTACTGCCAAGCCGCAAGCGTCCATCAGCGATTCGGGATCCAGAGCCGTACAGGTAAATGTATCGGCCACCCCTACGCGCTCGAGGGGCACAGGGTGACCCTCACCCAGCGCCTCTGCTACGGCTCCGCCGAGCCCCCCGATGACCGAGTGTTCCTCAGCCGTGACAAGCGCGCCGGTTTCCTCCGCCGCCTGCCTGATCAGATCTACATCGAGGGGCTTGATGGTGTGGATCTCCAAGACGCGAGCGCTGAGGCCTTCCGCCGCCAGCTTTTCCGCAGCCAACAGGCTCCGGCCGACCATGGAACCGGTGCCGATGATGGTCAAATCACTCCCCTCCCGCAGTGTGATGCCTTTGCCCATCTCCACTTGCAGACTCTCGTCGTGCACGGGCAGCGTGGCAGCGCGGCTGAGACGGAGGTATACCGGCCCCTCGTATTCGGCCACGACCGGCACCCACTTGCCTGCCTCAAGGGCATCAGCCGGCACGATGACCGTCATCTCCGGCAATGCTCTCATCATAGCGATGTCTAGAATTGCGTGGTGAGTGGGGCCGTCCTTAAAGTCCGACAGTCCCGCGTAACCGGCAGCGAGTTTGACGTTGGTGCACGCGTAGCATACGCACGTGCGGATCTGTTCCACCGCCCGCAGCGACAGCAGAGCGGCGAAAGCGTTGACGAAGGGGATCTTGCCTCCCAGCGCCAGGCCAACCGCCACGTCTACCATACAGGGCTCGGCGATGCCGATGTTGAAGAAGCGCTGGGGGAAACGCTGAGCGAAAAAGTGCGACAGAGTTGAAGCTGACGTGTCCGCGTCCAAAACCACGACATCGGGATTGATCTCGCCGTATTCCGCCAGGGCCCGTCCGTAGCCCTCTCGCATAGACATCTCGGCCATTATGCCTCCCCCCTCAGTTCCGCAATCGCCTGGGCATACTGGGCGTCGTCCGGTGGGACGCCGTGCCAGTGCGAATCGTTCTCCATAAACGAGACCCCCTTGCCTTTGGTCGTGTGGGCCACGATGACCGTTGGGCGGTCGTGAATCTCGTCCGCCATATCCAGGGCCTCCAGCACCTGCCGCATGTTGTGACCGTTGATCTCCAGCACAGCCCAATTAAAGGCCCTCCACTTGTCCACGAAGGGTTCCAGGGGCATGATTTCATGTACGGGGCCGTCCAGTTGCACATCGTTGTAGTCAACGATGGCGGTCAGGTTAGACAGCCGATACTTGCTGGCGGCCATAGCCCCTTCCCAAACAATCCCGGCCTGACATTCCCCATCTCCCAGGAGGACATAGACCCGGTAGTTCAAGCCGTTCATACGCCCAGCCAGGGCCAACCCTGTCCCGACGGCCACCCCGTGTCCCAGGATGCCTGACGTCATCTCCACTCCCGGCGTCTTGAGACGGTCGGGGTGACCCTGCAAATGGCAACTCAATTCCCCCCATTGCTGCAAGTCCTCCATGGGAAAAACTCCCAGCCGGGCCAACGCCGCGTACAGAATAGCCGATGCGTGCCCCTTGCTGAGGATGAAGCGATCACGCTCCGGCCAGTCTCGTCTCCCCGGATCAAGACGCATCTTGTAAAAGAAAAGTGCAGCCATGATCTCGGCTGCTGAGAGAGAGCCCCCTGGATGACCAGCCCCTCTTCTATAGATCATGTCCAGGCTGTCAATCCGCAATTCGCGCGCCCGCTCCTCTAGCTCGACAATCAATGCCTCAGGATGATAAGACATAATTTCTCTACCTCACTGCATACATTATCAAGACTCCAGCGCGCCAAAGATCGCATCCGAAACCACGCGAAGGTTTTCCGGATGATCCAAGCGCCTCAGGTTGGCCAGGATTTCATCGCGGTCCAACTTTTCGGCCAACCGGTACAGCCGCTGGATGTTTGTCACGCTCTGCTGACAGGCCCTAGCGGCATCGCCGCGTGGCATGGTGATGTCAATCGAATACCACTTGTCATATCCCATTTCACGCAGCCAGAATATCAACTCGATATGCTCCCAGAAGCGAACGGTCCCCGGGATCATGTCCCAGTCCCACTGGCCGTAATTGTCGTTGAAATGCAATAGATCGAGCAATCCCTCGCGATGAAGCAGAACAGCCGACTGTGCGACGTTTTCATAGGCACAAAATGCGTGTCCTAGATCAAGCAACACACCGACGTTTGGCGCGCCGATCTTGCCGATCAACCACATGGTACGCGCGGCTGTATCCACCAACAGGTGAGTGCGCGGCTCCTTGGGCTTGTACTCCAGGCAGAGACGCATCTCGGGGTCGTGAGCCGCCGCTTCTCTCATACCCTCGATGAACCAGTCACAGGCAGCGCCATAGTCAATTTGAAAAGGATAGTCGAAGCCGTCCTGACCAGGCCACAGACTGACCAGCGGTGATCCTACTTCCTTGGCAACGACTATGCCGCGCTTCATCGTTTCGACTGCGTCGGCGCGAACAGCCGGATCAGGGCTGGTGAGCGAGCCCATCCCCCACTTGCCTGCGCCCCACACGTTCAGCGAAACGTTGGAGACGTCCAGGCCCACTTGGTCCAAAACGGATTTCACTTCCTCTATCGTCTCTTCGTTGACCAGCGCCGGGTAATTCAGCACAACGCCATCCAATCCACTGACCCCAGATGCCAGTCTGATCCGCTCCAGAGGTGAGGCAGCCTCTTTGTAACCTGAAGGATTATAGCGATCAGCTCCACTACCAAAGTAGCCCAGATGGGTGGAAATCTTGGGGAAAGAGTTGGTCATCGTGTATCTCCTGTGTCTGATGCCCCTAAA
>JBGVTF010000210.1:0-2554 GCA_041862415.1 Anaerolineae bacterium
CATGTCAACAGCGGTGAAGGCTCCTGGGACTCCTCGGACACGCCATACGAAATTTCGGTTATGCACACGGTTTTCCCACTGGCGATTCGCGCCTCGGAGATTCTTAATGTGGATGCCGACCTGCGAACGCTCTGGCAGGAGATCTATGACAACCTTGTGGAGTCGCCAAGGTTGTCTCGCCGCAGCCGCAGCCGTCGTGCATACGGCGCCTTTGTGTACGGCGGTGAAGGCCGAATCGATCCGCTGCCTCCCGAGCAAGACCTCAAGAGTCGCTTCCTTGGTTTCAACCGGCTCAATAGCTTCATCGATACGTCCGGCATTGGCGGTGCACAGATCTTCCGCAACCACCTGCGCCTGCGCGAAGGGCCTGGCGCGATTGATGCCGAGCACATCGGCGGGTTGGCCTCGGGCATACATGAGACGATGCTGTCGAGCGCTCCTGAAGTAGTCGACGGCGAACCGGTGCTGCGGATCTTCAACGATTGGCCCAAATCGTGGGATGCGAGTTTCACCCTTTTGGCCCGCGGTGCCTTCGTGGTCAGCTCCGCCCAGCAAGACGGGCGGATCCCGCTGGTGGAAATTCGGTCCCAAGCAGGCAGTCAGTGCCGTCTGGTCAACCCCTGGGAAGACACGGACGTGACGCTCTACCGCGACGGGAAAAAGGCCGAGGACCTGTCGGGCTCAATGCTGACATTCCCAACCAAGAAGGGCGAAACCGTCGTCGTGGTCCCCAAAGTTTCTGAACCGGCTCGGATCAAAATCTTGTGAAAGCGAGTAACTCTGTGGTAATATCTGGATAAAAGCATTTATAGGAGGCGATCATGGTGCGACCGGGAATCAGCAAGTACGTGATCATCGGACTCACGGCGACATTATGTTTCGCAGAGGCAAGCTTCACGAGGCAGAGGCAGAGGACAAGACGTTCGCAACGCGTACGGATGGAACAGGTGCAGGTCACCAGCCCGGATGGTAACGTCAGGTTGACAATTCTGCCCAACGCGGAGCGTCTGACTTTTACGGTTACGCTGGCCGATACGACGGTGCTGGATCCATCCACCATCGTCATGAACCTGGATGGATACGATCTGTCAACGGGCGTTGTCGCAGGTCCGGTGGAGCGCTACGAGATTAACGAGACATATCCCTGGTACGGCGCCCACAGCATGGCGGTCAATCACTGCAATGGTGCCCGGATATCGCTGCAGCACGATTTGTCGTTCATCAACTACATCCTGGAGGTCCGGGCCTTCAACGATGGCGTGGCCTTCCGCCATGTTATCCCGGGTGAAGAAGGTACCTCTCGCGTGCCGGACGAGTACACAACCTTTGTCATCCCGGCGGGCTCCACAGTCTGGTACCACGACCTGGGTGGGCATTACGAGGCCGCGTATAAGAAGAACGATATTTCCGATGTTTCTCCCGGGCAATGGGCGGGGCCGCCGGTGACGTTTAAGCTTCCGGCCCCCATGTCTTCTCTCGAATGCATAAATAAGGGGGGCTATGGCTCGATAACAGAGGCCAACTTGGTCGATTACAGCGGCATGGCCTTGGAGGCAGACGGTCGCCGCGGCTTCATCACGGGGCTTGGCCACCGCCAGCCGCTGAACTATCCGTATGAACTGCGGTTCGGCAGAGATGAAGCCAAACGGCTGGGTAAGCCGGCATCGGTCGACGGGACAATAACGACCCCCTGGCGTGTGGTGATGGTCGGCCGCGATTTGAATACATTGGTCAACAGCACCATCGTGCCCAACCTCTGCCCCCCGCCCGATCCCAGGTATTTCCCGGACGGCATCAAAACCTCATGGATCAAGCCGGGACGGGCCGTGTGGCGCTATCTTGACGGTGGCGATAGATCGTTCGAGGGGATGAAAGAGTTTTCCCGATTGGCTGGGCAATTGGGTTTTGAATATCACGTGATTGAGGGCTTCTGGAGCAGGTGGAGTGACGAGCAGATCAAAGAGATTGTGGATTACTCCAAACAGCAGGGCGTTGGTCTGTGGTTTTGGCGGCACACCAACCAACTGCGTACGCCGGAGGTACGTGAGGCGTTCTTCAAGAGATTGAATGACTTCGGCGTCGTCGGGGCTAAGCTGGACTTCCTCGATCATGAGGCCAAGGAAATCATCGACCTCTACGAGGCCCTGCTCGAAAAGTCCGCCGAATATCGTGTTTTGGTCAACTTCCACGGGGCAAACAAGCCGACGGGTCGTGCGCGCACTTGGCCTAACGAGCTGGTTCGCGAAGCGGTTCGAGGGATGGAAAGCAGCAGCCTTATGGAGCGTGCCCGGCACCAAACGATTCTGCCGTTTACTCGCTACTTAGCTGGTCACGCCGACTATACTTCGATGCACTTAGGTGACCGCCGTCGTGATACGACATGGGCGCACCAGATCGCAAGCATGGCCGTTTTCGCCAGTCCGCTGCTGACGATCGTCACGCATCCACAGAGGATGCTGGATAACCCCGCGGTTGACATCATCAAGAGCATACCGGCCGTGTGGGATGCGACCGTTGTCCTGCCTGGCTCGGAGATCGGCAAGCTCGCTGTGTT
>JBGVTF010000211.1:0-2384 GCA_041862415.1 Anaerolineae bacterium
TCGTTGGCCGGGCCTGGGTTTCCTACTGGCCCCTCGGTGAGGTAGGAGCGGTACACTGAAAGACCTCGATTGCAGTGGTCAAAGCGAGTAGAGGTCAAGTGGTAGAAACGGTTTCTACCCTTGGCCTCTCTTTTTACGCGGCTGTGGACAATGGCTGTTTTTATGCTACAATTTAGCAAGTCCTAGTTTTGTCGGAGGAGGACTTTCATGTCGAAGAGATGGAGCGATTCGACGAAACGGCTGGTGCTCACCGGTGTGGTCATAGCTCTGGCTCTGACTTTCTATCGTTTCCGCGCCATTATCGCCCCAACCGTGCTCGCCATCATCCTGGCTTACATCCTTAACCCTTTGGTGAGGTTCATCCGGACCAGAACTGGGCTTTCCCGCGGCTGGGCTGTATCCATATTGTATCTGATACTCATTGTCCTCCTGAGCCTGTTCCCGGCTATCTTCGTGCCTATCCTCGTTCAGGAGATGCGACAGGTCAACGTTGACATTCAGAAGATTGCCGATGGCATCAGCCAGTTCTTCGCCCGGCCCGTCGTTCTTTTCAACTATTCCTTTGACACACGGTCGGTCTACGAGGAGATAAGCGGCACGCTAGAGAGCATTATCTCCTCTCTGGTCGGCCACAGCCTGGATATTCTGTTGGGTGTCGCCGAGAGTTTTATATGGCTTTTTTTCATTTTGTTTATATCCTTCTACTTGCTCAAGGACGCGGATAAGCTGAGGAAGTGGATCGGTGAGCTGGTACCGCCCGATTATCGGGAAGAGGCCCATCTTCTGTACAAGGAAATAGACGGTATCTGGAATGCATTCTTACGCGCTCAAATTCTGCAATGCCTGCTGGTGGGAGTGTTGGTGGGGATCTCAATGACACTCCTGGGTCTCCGCAGTGCCCTGATCATAGGTCTCGTTGGCGGCATCGTAGAGGTCATCCCCCGATTTGGACACACCATCACAGCCATTGTCGGCGTCTTGTTTGCCTATTTTGAGGGCTCTTATTATCTCCCCATCAGCAACTCTTGGTTTGCTGTGATCGTGATAGTCTTCTTTGTGGTCTTTAACGAGATTGACACGGCCTACATCCTGCCCAGCCTCGTCGGCCGGCGACTCGGCCTTCCGCCTATGGTGGTCCTCATGGGCGTCATCGCCGGGGCCAGCCTGGGAGGCGTCCTGGGCATCCTCCTGGCTGCCCCTACTCTCTCTACCTTTCGCGTTTTGAGCAGCTACGTCTATCGCAAACTGTTGGATATCGAGCCGGCCGTGGTGGTGAAGGAGCCAGCCAGGCCCCCTCCGCCACCCACTCCACGGGAACGATTGATGGCCATACGGGCCGACGTCAGTACAGTCCGAAGCGAGATCGAGAGAAAGCTGAAGGGAGAATCCGAACCCGATGAACCCGAGGATAGCTCCGATTGAGGTGGAAGCCATCCTGTTTGACCTGGACGGCACACTCATTGACACTGACGATGCGGTGATAGAGCGAGGGGCAAGATGGCTGCAACCGCTGGCCCGACTCTTACCCCGGGGAGACCCCGAACGGGTGCTGCGTCGGGCCATTATGGTCAGCGAGGGCCCCACCAACGCTCTCCTGACGTTTTTGGACATCCTGGGCCTGGATGACGAATTTTTCGCCCTCGGTGACCGCTTGCGGCGGCTCCGAGGGCTGCGCACTCCGGCCAACTTCCAGCCGGTTGATGGCATTGTCGAAGCAGTGCGAGAATTGAGCGGGCGCTACCCACTGGGTATTGTCACCACTCGCTCGCGGCGGGATGCCCAGGCATTTCTGGAGCAGCACGCTCTGGCGGGCTGCTTCTCCGTGGTCGTCACTCACGAGGACACCCGACGTCTCAAGCCCCATCCGGAGCCTATCCATTGCGCGGCTGAGCAATTGGGCGTAGCCATCGAGCGCTGCCTCATGGTGGGTGATACAAGCTTGGATGTGCGGGCGGCCAAGACGGCCGGAGCTTATGCTGTGGGGGTGTTGTGCGGATTCGGGGAGCGGGGTGATCTGACAGGAGCGGACTTGATCTTGGAGAACACCGCGGAACTCGGAGAGTGGCTGTAAATGTATAATCTCGAAAGTATAGCTGGCGACCAGGCAGCCTTCCGCGCCTGCGTGGCAGCCAACGAACCGTATAAGCCGCTTTACATAAAGATCAAGCTTACTTGGCGCTGCAACCTGCGCTGCCAGATGTGCAACTATTGGCGGCAGGAGCGGCACAACGCCCTCTCGCCAGAGCTTGTCAGGGCCACCATTGACGAGTTGGCAGAGCTGGGGTGCGGTAAGATCCACCTTTCGGGGGGAGAGCCAATGCTGCGCGAGGACCTCTTTGGGCTCATCGAGTACATGGCAGCCAAAGGGATGCGGGTCAACCTGA
>JBGVTF010000212.1:0-2166 GCA_041862415.1 Anaerolineae bacterium
AACGAATTGGACGGCTTGCCCCCCAACAAGATGCATTGTTCTAATCTGGGGGCCGATGCCTTGCACAAGGCTATCGAGGACTATGAATCCAGGGGCCTGGGACCTCGGGAGCCAGTTGAGATAAAGAGCAGAAAGGAACTTGAGGAAGAGGAGAAACACTGTTTTTGTCCCTACTGTGAAAGTGCCCTGGAAGAGCCTGACCCCACCTGTCGGGTTTGTGGAGCCGAGCTGGATTTCTGCTCCGAATGTGGCGAGGCTTTGCCTCAGGGGGCTGAGGAGTGCCCCGAATGCGGAGCCAAGGTAGCGGTGGCAGAAGGCGCGTAGCGAGGGGAGAAGTCATGGCCGAGAAAGAAACAGTAACGATCTTGGTCTTTAGCGGTGAGCTGGACAAGGCCCTGGTCAGTTTCAACATTGCCACTACTGCGGCCAGCATGGGGATGGACGTGACCATGTTCTTCACTTTCTGGGGCTTGAACGTCATCAGGAAGAACCAGGGAAGTCTGAAGAGCAGAGGACTGATGCGCAAGATGCTCAACTGGATGAACCGGGGTGGCAGTCAGCGCTTGCCCCTCAGCAAATTCCATATGTTCGGCCTGGGCACGGGGATGATGAAGAAGCTGATGGGTGAGGAACGGAAGCCCTCGTTGGAGGACTTGATAGCTATGGCCAAACGGCTGGGAGTCAAGTTCATAGCCTGTACCACCAGCATGGGGACCATGGGCCTGGGGGAGGACGCCTTCATCCCGGAGGTGGACAGCTTTGCTGGGGCAGCTACTTTCCTGGGTGAGGCTCGCAAGGGCACGGTGAATTTGTTCATTTAGCTGATAGCAGATTGGGAGGAAGCGATGGAAGCCGATAATGGAGTAACCGGATGAGATCAAAGGCAATTGCTCTGCTTTCAGGTGGGCTGGACTCCACCCTGGCGGTGAAGCTCGTCCTTGACCAGGGGATCGAGGTGGAGGCGATGAACTTTGTCACGCCCTTCTGCAACTGCAACCGCAGTGGGAGGTGCGAGGCACAGCACGTTGGTGACCGATTCGACATCCCGGTCAAGGTCATCGGCCTCGTGGAAGAGTTCTTCCAGGTGGTGAGGAAGCCCAGGCACGGCTACGGCAGCGGGATGAACCCTTGCCTCGACTGCCGCATCTTGATGTTCTCCAGGGCCAGGGAGCGCATGGAGGAGGTAGGCGCTGCTTTTGTTTTTACCGGCGAGGTGCTGGGGGAGCGCCCTATGTCCCAGCGCCGGGAGGCGATGCGCCTCATCGAGCGGGAATCGGGCCTGGATGGGCGGCTCCTGCGCCCCCTTTCGGCCCGGCTCCTGCCGCCCACTCTTCCCGAAAAGGAAGGGCTCGTTGACCGCGATAAGCTCATGGCCATTGAGGGCCGCTCCCGCAAGCCTCAGATGGTTCTGGCAGAGCACTACAACATCAACGACTATCCCTGTCCGGCGGGCGGCTGCCGCCTCACCGACCCCGGTTTTGCCCGCCGCATGAGGGATCTGGTGCGTCACAAAGAGGACTTTGACCTCAACGACGTCAACCTGCTGAAGGTGGGCCGACATTTCCGGCTCTCGCCTGAAGCCAAAGCTGTGGCAGGGCGGGACGAGGAGGAAAACCGCTGCATTCTGGCTTTGGCAAAGGAGGGAGACACCTTGTTTGAGGTCCAGGACTGGGCCAGTCCAGTCACGCTCCTGCGAGGCCAGGCTGGCGAAAGGGAAACCCTTCTCGCAGCGGCTATCACCGTCCGTTACAGTGATGCACCAGCGGTTCGGCGCGGCTCACCACAGGCAGAGAAATCCGAGGTGGCGGCAAGGTACGGTTCAGATTACGCGGCCCTCGACAAGATAGTGCGAACATCGTCGCTGGAAGAGGATCAACTGGCAGAGTTGCGGGTGTGAATTGGGATACCCGTATGCCGTTTCAGGCAGAAGCTCCTTTCAGGCAAACGCATCAGGTTGATCGCGCTGATCGACGGGATTTGAGCCTTTTTAAAATCGGTTGGCGTTGGTTTTTCAGACTTTTGGCCCTTATCGAAGAGTACTTGGAGCAGATCATGTAAGAGGAGTGTAATGATGAGTCGAAAAAAGCGCAAATCAGGAAGCAGCAAGAAAAGAGCACGCTCCCGTCAAAAGGGATCAGGGAAGTGGCTTTACGTCGCCATACCGAT
>JBGVTF010000213.1:0-6841 GCA_041862415.1 Anaerolineae bacterium
TGGGGGCAGAAAGACAACCCGCCGGTGGATGGATTCTACCCTACAAGCCAGTGGGAGATGGG
This sequence comes from Anaerolineae bacterium, assembly GCA_041862415.1. Lineage (GTDB taxonomy): Bacteria > Chloroflexota > Anaerolineae > E26-bin7 > E26-bin7 > E26-bin7. Next base: position 63 of record JBGVTF010000213.1, read on the forward strand.
CGAGATCTTGCGCGATCAGTACGACTTGGTCATATCGCCCGATGCCCCCCCCGGCCAGTATTGGCTTGAGGTAGGTATGTACTTGGTTGAGACGGGGAAACGGCTTTCTGTGAGGAGGGAGGGGCAGCGGATGGGAGATAGGATCCTGTTGGGCCCCATAAACATTGAGGGCCAAGGAGATGGATAGGGTCGGTGTTGGAGAAGGCTAACATCTCACGGCAAGACACATTCTTCTGGCTAGCTTTGATAGGCATCTTGGCCGCATTCTTCATCTGGGAACTCAGCTATGTGGGAGAGCCTAGGTGGGACTATGATGAAGGGGTCCACACCATGGCCGCTCGTCTGGTGCGCTCAGGGTACTCCGAGTATTCCGAGGTCTCTTCACTGCACCCTCCGTTGTTTATCTCCTCTTTTGCCCTGGCTTTTACCCTCTTCGGAAACTCCCTGGCCGTGGCCCGGACCCTGGTCTTGGTCTACTCTCTGATAGGCCGCTTGTCCGTGGCTCTGGTGGCCCGAAAGCTGGCCGGAGACTGGGCGGGGCTCGCTGCTGCCACTCTGCTTTCCTTTGCACCCGGTTTTTTCCTTTACTCGTGGATGGCCTTGGCCGATGGCCCGGCCGTGAGCTTGGCTGTCCTCTCGCTTCTCCTGGCTCTGCATTACTGGGAATCAGGGAAGCGGGGAGAGTTGATCGCCGCCGGGCTGGCTCTGTGGGCCAGCTTTATGCTGAAGCTCCTCACGCTTTTTGTGATTCCGCTGCTGGCTCTGCTGGTTGTTTTCCGCTATATTGGGCCGGCCGCCTTGGAGCAGAGCACCAATCGGCGGGAGTGGTGGCGCGCTCTGGGCACAGACCTGGGATTGTTGGCTGCCTCTCTCCTTCTGCCAAGTCTACCGATATTGCTAATCTATGACCTGCCATCCCTCTATGAGCAGGTGATCGCCACCCTTTGGGACATGAGGCGGGTCTATCCTCTGGATATGGCTCAGAACTGGCGCAAGGTCTTTGGCCTACTGGGGGAGAACTGGGGCCTGTCCATCTTGGCTCTATATGGCGGCCTGCTTCTCCTGCTCAGACGTTTTCGCCCCGCGCTGCCAGTGGGCCTGTGGCTTGCGTTGGCCCTCTTGGCCGTGACGAACAATGCCCCTCTCCGGTCCCAGCACTTGGTTGTCCTCTTTCCACCGTTGGCTATCCTGGGGGGTGTGGCGGTGGGAGAGACTTTGCATCAAGTTAGGGCAACGTTCAAACCAAGTCGTTGGGGAGCCAAAGTAAAGTCGCTGGCGGGACTTGCTTTGATGGCCCTCTACTTGGTCAGCTTGCCCGGTTTGATTGCCACGAACAGCCAACAACTCTCTCCTCAGAAGAGAGCGAAGTACCAAGACGTGACTCATTTCCTCTCTGAGGCCACCCAACCCAGCGATCTGATCATCACCGACAACCAATGGATTGTCTTTGCGGCTGACAGGGAAACGCCTCCTCCTCTCAGCGATACGGGCAATGGCCGGCTGAAGAGCGGGCACCTGACGGCCGAGGAACTCGTTGATTTGACGGTGGCCTATCAGCCCCAGGCTATCCTAGTCTGGGGGGGGCGCTTTGTTAACAACGTGCCCAGCTATGTGGAGTGGGTGGAAAGCAACTATCAGGTCGCTCGGTTCTACGGCCGCAAGCGCGCCGTCTACATGCCGCCAGCCTCGCCCCCTCTTCCCGAATACACCTTTGGCGGTCAAATCCTCTTTCTGGGCTACGACCCCGACACCGTCAATTTGCGGGACGATGGCACCCTGACGATATCGCTCTACTGGCGTGCCCTGCGGCCAGTGGAGAGGGATTACAGGATCTACTTGAAGCTGATCAACGGAGCCTACCACGTCTGGGGCCAGCAAGACGCCAGACCCTTCTGGGATGGTTTCCCAACCAATGAGTGGGAAGTAGATCAGATCGTCTTCGATCCACGAGAGATCCCGGTGCTGCCCGGAACGCCGCCGGGATCATATCAACTGGCAGTCAGCTTGTACGATCCATATCGAGGCCAGGCTCTGGAGTTGGACTCCGGGGCCGAACTGCTGCTAGAGCCGATAGAGATACCGCGCCGCGAACCACCGAGCTTGACCTCGTTGGATATAGCGCATCCCCAGAAAGTGATTTTGGGTGACAAAGTGCGGCTTTTGGGGTACAATATGGAAAGCGGTTTCCGGCCTGGCGATGGTATCCATCTGACCCTTTTCTGGCAATGTCTGGAGGAGATGGATCGGGACTATACCGTTTTCACCCACCTGATTGACGAGCAAGGCATCATTTGGGGGCAGAAAGACAACCCGCCGGTGGATGGATTCTACCCTACAAGCCAGTGGGAGATGGGCGAGATCGTGCGCGATCAGTATGACATAGCCATCTCACCTGAAGCCTTACCGGGCGAGTACCAACTTGAGGTGGGGATGTACCTGGCGGAGACGGGAGAGCGATTGAGCGTCATTGAAGGGGAACAGGAGGCAGGCAACAGGGTGCTTCTGGCCTCAGAGATAAGGGTGGAATAAGGGGCAGGGAGATGGACGGTACAATTGAGTGAGTGTAGAGATGCTAAAAGTCTGGACGAAACAGTGAAGAGCGTGGAGGAACGCCCAGGGATCGGCGTGCTGAGACTCTCGTATCAATTTGCTTTCTTGCTGGTGGCCTTCCTTGTGGCGTGCTATTCTGAGTTGTCTATCGAACGTTTTGCAGCCCTCGTGACCTTGGTAGCCGCCGTTGTGGTGTGGCCGGAGTGGACACGGACTCTATCTGGCACGCAGCTTTTGAAAAAAGCTCCTGTGGCCAGCAAGGGATACCTGGTGGCCAATGTGCTGAGGTTCTTGTGTCAGTTTGCCTTCTTGCTGGGGGGCTTTCTTCTGATACGCCTTAAGCCGTGGCCTCCCTATCGCCTGGCCGCTCTCGTTGCTGTGGTGGCTGTGGGTGTGCTTTGGCAAGAGTGGCCCCTGACCCCTTCCGACAGGCGGCTCTTGGAAAAAACGACCGTTGCCCTGAGCAACAGACGTTTGGGGGGCAGTGTCCTGAAGCTCCTGGGCCAATTCGCCTTCCTGCTGGGGGCTTTTTTCCTAGTGTATCCCAAGACGTGGCCTGCCGGCCGTCTGGCTGCTCTCGTCGTCCTGGTAGCCGCCGTTGGGGTGTGGCCGGAGTGGGTTCATACCTCATCAGGCCTGCGGCTCCTGCGCTCGGCTGCCTTCCAGAACCTGACGACCGTGGCTGTGTCCATCCTGCTCACTCTTGTGGTCATCGGTCTGCCCCTGGAGATGCTGCTGCGCACCGACTATTCCAAGAGACACCTGCTGGGCCGCTACGGTGCCTGGCCCGATGACCTGGTTCAGCAGCGCAACTCCAGGCGCTATCGAGACGTCGAGCATAGTGTGGAAAAGCCGCCGGGGATCACCAGGATTGTGATCCTGGGGGATTCTTTCGCCTTCGGGCAGGGGGTGGCCGATGAGGAGATCTTCGCCCGCGTCTTGGCCAGGATGGCTGGTCCCCAGGTCGAGGTGATTAACATGGCCAAGGGCGGCTGGTGCACCATCAATCAGTTCATGGCCTTCCAGCGGGAGGGGCTGGCTTATGAACCTGATGTTGTCATAGTGGCCGCGGTGGCCAACGACCCGGAGCCCAGCCCTAGCGGCCAGCAAGCGGAGTGGAGGGTCTTCACCAGTATCCCAGTGAATCTGGATGTGTTTCGCTTCCTTGACTATCAACTGAATCGGCTGGGCGACACCCTTGATCTCCGGTTGAGCTACGGCGAGTGGGAGGATAGCTTGTATGATCCAGAGGGGCCAGGCTGGACGCAGTGGCAACTGGTCGTCGGCGAGTTTGGGGAACTTTTGTCCTCCGAGGGGATTCCGGGATATGCTTTCATTCTTCCGTCGGCCGGGTGGTGTGACACTTGTGTCTTTTCGCCCGAGGAAAAGTATCGCTTATTGGAGGAAGGGTTTGCCGAGGTGGGGTTCAGAGCTTACAACCTGTACCCGGCCTACTCACAGGAATTCGAAGGCGTGCCGGAGAAAGACCTCTGGGCCTTGCCCAACGACAGGCATCCCAGCGTCAGGGTGCACAAGTTCTACGCCGAACAGATGTATTCCCGGCTGGTGGCTGATGGTCTCCTAAATTAGCCAGGCGAGTTTTTCAGGAGCGAGCACCTGTTGAGAGTAATGACCTCTAGGCAGATAAAGAGTGCAGGGATAATAGTCGCTTTGGCGGCCCTATCAAATATGGCACTGTTTGCTGGTTCCCCTCTCCTGCGGCTTTTGGGCGGACTGATCCTCTTCTGCTTTCTGCCGGGTTTCCTGCTGCTGGCTCTTATCTTGCCCCAACCGGGTTCAGCGGATTTCCCGGAGAGGATTTTGCTGAGCGTGGGTGCCAGTTACGTCCTCTCCACCCTTGGCTTGTTGGCGTTTGTCTTCCTGCCTGGCGATACAACTCTTTTCTCCCTCCTGCTGATGCTCGATTGCCTCATCGCTGCTCTGTTGGCCTTGTGCCTGGTCACGGGCAGTCGTCTGCGGTGGCCCTATTTTGCGCTCCGGGATAAGGCTCATCTTATTTCCCTCATCGTGCTGGTGGCTTTGGCTGCCTTTTTCCGCTTCGCTGCCCTGGGCTACTCTGAGTACCAGGGCGACGAGATTGACGTGGCCACGCTGGCCAGGGAAATCCTCATCGGGCAAGGTGGGGCCCTGTTCTCACACCGCAAAGGGCCAGTGGAGATCATAGTGGCCACGGCCTTTGCCCTCTTCTATGGCCAGTTTGATGAGCTGGCTCTGCGCCTGCCTTTCGCCCTGGCCAGCTTTCTGACGATCATGGCCGCCTACGTGCTGGGCCGACGTATGTTCGGGCAGCGCGTGGCTCTCCTGGCCGGAGCGTTGCTGGCCATCGAGGGAATCTTCCTGGGCTTCTCGCGGATGGTGCAGTATCAAGGTATCGTGGCTTTGATGCTGACCTTGACCGTCTATTGTTTCTACCGTTTCGTGGAGGAAGAGGAACTGGCTCCTGGCTATCAGCTCTTAGGGGGTCTGTTCTTCACCTTGGGTTTGCTGACTCATTACGAGACAGTTCCCATCGCCTTGCCGGTCCTTTTCCTCTGTGGATGGAAAGGGCTTCGTTTCTTCAGGGAGAACAAGCGCACTCTGCTGGCCTCAGTGGGCATTCTGGCCGGAATTATCCTGGGCTACTACGTGCCCTTCCTCCTCAGCCCCTACTTTGGGGAGATCCTGTCGGAGTACGTGGGGCACCGGGTGAGCGCCGAACGGGGGCCTTTCAACAACTTGGCTCTGTACTTCTCCTCCGGTCTGGTCTACAATTCCGTCTACTATCTCATCTTCATGTTCGCTGGCCTCAGCCTGGCCTGTGTCATCAGACTGAAGCAAGCCCAGGAGCGGCTTCAGCGGTGGCTTATGCCCTCGCTGCTCTTCCTCCTTGGTTTGGTGATATCCATTGGCTTCCCCTCTCTGCTCTCTGTGGGCAAGGGCAATTACAGCATCTTGCTCTTCCTGCCTCTCCCTCTGATGCTCGTGTTTTCTCGACGTATGGAGGCAACAGACAAAACCATCTTTCTCTGGTTCTTCTCCTATTTCATGCTCTATGCCTTCGTCTTCAGGGAACCAGGACTTCACTACTACTGTCTCGCACCGGCCTGGGCCCTGCTGGTGGCTCTGGGGGTGGAGGACCTCTACCGTTCTTTGGCAGCCAGGGTCACCGGCGTGGGGCACAAGTCCTATCAACTAGGAGCTATTGTTTTTGCCATCCTGCTTTACACCCTTTTCGCCTTCTACACCTATATCGCCTTCATTGAACATGACATAGAATACGTTCTCTCCTTCCCCCAGCACAGAATGGCTCTCTACTGGACTCCCTGGGACAGGCTTCCCAGGGTGGGGCTCTTCGGTTTCCCTCACAAGGCAGGTTGGAAGACGGTGGGCTACTTATACAGGGTTGGCCTCCTGCGAGGGGATCACAAGAACAATGAAGGGCCGGAGATTGTGAGATGGTACCTGCGGGAGACCCTGCCGCCCACCGATCAACCGCGGTATCTTTTCGTAGCCGAGCGCTCGACGCGCAGGAAATACCAGAACAGTATCCCCCAGGAGCTGATAGACGCAGAATACAACCTGGTGGGCAAGGTGCTGGTGGATGACCAGCCCAAGCTGTTTATCTACGAGGACAAGGATTCCTCTGTCGAGGGCCTGGTCATGGAATGTGAGGCCGAGGAGTACGAGGCCCTGTATGAAGAAACCGACTCCCTGGCAGATTACCGTCTCTACAGGGAGCACGGTGGGGGGGAGAGCAACTTTCGCAACGTGGCCAGGTTCTTGGAAGCGGTGTCCCTCCCTGGCGACGGCCTCGTCTTGAACGCCCCTGAGCAAGTGGGCATCTTGAGCTACTATTATCGTGGCCAGTTGCCCTATTACCCCTTGCCAGAAGGACCAACTGTCGAGGGAGGAAGCACCGAGGCCCAAGTGCGAGGGATCATGGCCAGTCACGATAGGGTCCACGCCCTCTTCTGGGGGGCCGAGGAGAGGGACCCCCATGGTTTGATCGAAGTCTGGCTGGATCAGCACGGGCACAAGGTGACGGAGCGCTGGTTCGGCAACGTGCGACTGGCCCTATACATCTCAGCCCCCATGGAGACCAGAGGGGAGGTGCACTATCTGCAAGACCTGAGGTTGGGCGAAGGGGTCGAGTTGCTGGCCTATGAAGTGGATGATCTTCTCGTTGCGCCAGGCGGCGCGGTTGATTTGACGCTCTATTGGGCGGCCCG
>JBGVTF010000214.1:0-2955 GCA_041862415.1 Anaerolineae bacterium
AGGCGCTGAGGGCGTGATCAAGCAGTCGAGATAGCTCGCAACCACAGGCAGAAGACCGCCGTTTTCAATCAAAATCAAGATGAATGAAAACTGGAGGAACACAAATGAACGAGACTGATTCCAACAATAAATGCTCGATCGTCGTCTTTAGCGGAGACATGGACAAGGTGATGGCAGCCTTTATCATCGCTACCACCGCCGCGGCTATGGGTAGGGAGACTTCCATGTTCTTCACCTTCTGGGGCCTCAACGCGATCCAGAAAGGAAATCCCACCGGCAAGGGGCTCCTCGGCAAGATGCTCGGCCTGATGAACCGAGGTGGCATCGACCGCCTTGGCCCGTCCCGCCTGAACTTTGGCGGCATCGGCCGCTGGATGTTCAAAAAGATGATGAAAGACAAGGGAGTCACCTCCCTGCCGGAGTTGCGTCAGATGGCGATTGACCTGGGAGTGAATCTGCTGGCGTGCCAGATGAGCATGGACGTGATGGAGATCACCCGCGAGGATCTGATTGACGAAGTTGCCGATGTCGTCGGCGCCGCCACGTACTGTAACCGGGCCCTGCAAGGTCAGGCGCTATTCATCTAGTAGATAACTGGGGCAAAACAACATGAAGATCGGAGTGATGGTCCTGGAAGGTCCTTATCAACACCAGGCCGCAGACTCGGCTTATCACTTTGTCAAAGCGGCCCTGGCTCGCGGCCACGAGATTGCGGGTATTTTTCTTTTCACCGATGGAGTCAACCTCGCCAACCGGTTCATCCAACCGCCGGGGGAGCGCAACCTCTCCGAGATGTACGATGAACTGGCCGGGCAAGGCATTGACGTCGTAGCCTGCACCGCCTGCGCCAAATTCCGAGGGATGAAGCGCGATTTGGCGGCGGAAAACATCCGACTTTCTGGCCTGGGTTCGCTGGCCGAGATAATCCAGAATTCGGATCGCTTTGTGACGTTTGGGGACTGAGGAGTAAGACATGAAAAAAGTGGCCGTACTGATGCGCAAAGCCCCCTACGGGAGCGTCTACACTGCCGAAGGATTCCGTGCGGTGATGGGCATTGGTGTCTTTGAGATGGACGCTGTCCTCATTTTTGTGGGGGATGGGGTTTATGCTCTGGTAAGAGATCAGAACCCGGAAAAGCTGGATATGCAGCCGCTGGGCGAGGGCTTTCCGATGCTGCCCGAGTTTGGGGTGAATGGGTTCTACGTCCATCAACCCTCCTTGGAGGAGCGTGGGTTATCGGTGGATGATTTGGTCATGGAAGTCCAATTGATAGACAGCGCTGGCCTGGCCAAACTGCTGGCCGAGTACGGCACGGTGTTGCCTTTCTAGGTCTGAGGAGATTCGAGATGCTATACACGGTGAACAAATCCCCCCTGACGACCACAAATCTGGAGACGTGTCTGGCCATCGCGCCCGAGGGCGAGCCGATCTTGCTGTACGAAGATGGGGTCTACGCGGCGCTGGACGGCGGACGTCTGTCCAAGAGGATCAAAGAAGCGTTGGAGCAGCATCCCATCTACGCTCTGGAGGCCGACCTGGAAGCGCGAGGCATCCAGCGTATCATCGAGGGCATTCAGGTCATTGATTACGACGGATTCGTCAGCCTGGTGGAAGAACACAACGTTGTACCATGGATCTAACGTTGAGACGTCCGAAGTCTGGCAGACTTCTGACTGCAATAATTTAAGGAGGAACGAGTCATGGAAGCAGATCGAGTGGAAGATTTTCGGGGACAGCTTTGTCCCATGCCCATTGTCAACATGGCGCGGGTGATCAAAAAGATGGAAGCCGGTCAGATCCTGGAGCTCTGGGCCGACGACGACGGTGCCCATGCCGACGTGCCGGCCTGGTGCGACCAAACGGGGAATGAATTCCTGGGCGAAGAAGAGGCTGGCGACTACACCCGCTATTTCGTCAAAAAAACCGGCTAGGGATGCGGGGCTTTTTCTCTCGAAAGCGCTGGCTGAGCAGTGTCCTGCGCGACCATGCCGTCTCGCTTCAATCTTGGCGGCATCGGGCGGGAGCTGTTCAAGAAAGTGGTCGGCCTCAGCGAGTTGCTGCAGACGGCCATTGACCTGGACGTGAAACTCCTGGCCTGCAAGATGAGCGTGGACATGATGGAGATTTCCCGCGAAGACCTGATTGACGAGGTATCCGAGTCTGGCATCACGCTGTTCATGTAACGGAAACCGCCGATAGTCTCCAGCCCTCTGCTTTCAACATTGCAGGAGCCCCATAGCAATCGCCATGGGGCTTTTCCTTAGGTTCTCCGAAGGAGATTCGTGTCTTTGCCACAGGGGGTATAATGATGGTTATCATTCCTGACTACAGCCCCTTACCCTACACAGGTTAGAGCCGGGAAGCAAAAAGCGCTCCACCGCTGACTGCAAGGCGCAAAGAAACCACCGAAGGAAGATAGCACGTGTGACCGTGCGCCCTTCTTGAGAACGGCGTGACGGCATTCTCATTTGACACCAAAGGGGCACTAGTCTATAATTCTGGCGTGGCCCGGAGCAGAGTTAGCAGACGGTGTTAAGAGAGCAAAGAAAAGAACAGCGATGAAGAAGAAAAGCTACGTTTCCCTCAATGATCCTGCTGAGGCATTCCTGATGTATCATTTCTCCTACGGGATGATGTCGGAATGAGGGAGGGAGGAAGATAGTTGACCGAGTGGCGGAGCTAGCAACCAGGGAAGCAGCGACGCAGCAAGAGTAAACATGGATGCCGCACCACATCGAAGTCGATCAGAGTATCAAAGTGGAGCAGACGCAGGGAGACACCGTGCTGGCTTTCTCTGATGATGCGGAACGAGCCATTCTCATCCCCACTCAGGTAAAGCGGGCCTGTCAGCAGGAGCTACGAGCCAGGGGTGTGAAGCCCGGTATGATCGCGTTACGCATGTTTGCGGCTGGGATCCTCTTGCTTCTGGAAGGCCAGATGGAGTACGTCAGCAG
>JBGVTF010000215.1:0-12216 GCA_041862415.1 Anaerolineae bacterium
GCCGATCACTTCCGTCGTCGTCGGCCGACCGTAGCCCTGACCGATGTCGCCGACCTGCCTGCCCCCGACCTGCTGCCGGAAGCGCTGGCCGAACGCGCGGAGCAAATGGCGCGCCTGGCGCAGGTGCTGCGGACACTCTCGCCCGACCGGGCGCAGGCCGTGGCCTTGCACTTCTTTGGTGAGTTGAGTCTGAGCGAGACGGGACAGGTGATGGGCCGCAGCAAGGTAGCGGTCAAATCGCTGATACACCGCGCGTTGCGCGATTTGCGAGAGAGGTTACACGATGAACGAGAATAGCATCCACCCAATGGACGAAGATGAGGCACGCCTGGTCGAGCAGTTGCGGGCATTGGCCGGAACGACCCAACCCCGGCCAGAGTTTGCCGCGCAGTTGGAAGCGGGCCTGCTGGCGCAGTGGAAATCCACCCCCACTCAAGATGGGCCACGCAGGATGATCCATCTCACCACTTGGTGGAGGAGACCGATGTTCAAACGATTATCCCTTGCCCTGATCAGCGCAGCCGTCGTGGCTCTGGCGCTCATCTTTGTCCTGCCACTGCTCCTGGGCGACGGCAGTGGGCCGCTGGCGCCTCTGCCCTTGCTGGCCGACCAACCCGAGCTGGCTGGCGACTTCCAGGCCGGCCGTCCTATGGGGCCCTTGGGCGATGTAGAGTTGGTGCTGGAGGCTGACCTGCCCGAGGGCCCGACCGAGGCCCCTGTCTACCGTCAGGCGAGCGGTGCTCTGCCCACTACTCCTGAGGAAGCCCTGGCCTGGGCGGAGCGCTTCAATCTACCCAACCCGCAAGTCTACCGTGACATACCTGATCCCAGCGCCCTGTTCGTCACCGCCGACGACGGACAGACGCTCAGTTTCAACGCGGACGCGCCGTGGGCGATCAGCTATGGCCGGGGCGTTGATCCCTTCTTCGAATGGCGGGCAGACGATCCCGACACCCCGCCTCCCCTCAGCTTCGAAGCGGCCCGCGACATCGCCATCACCTTCCTGCAGGCGCGCGACCTGTTGCCCGATGCCTATCAGGTGGAGGAAGCAGGCGGAATGGCACCGCCCGGTGTGGAGTCCCCGCCGATCCGTCATGTGCTGATCCGGCCGCTGCTCGACGGCTATCTCGTCGAGGGACACGACGCCGAGATACGGGTGATGGTCGGCCCCGACGGCACAGTCTACAGCGTCTGGCTGTCGCCGCTGACATTTGCACGGGGCGAGACCTACCCGCTGAGATCAGCCCAGGCAGCCTTCGAGGCGCTGCGCACCGGCGACGTCAAAGGCCCCTTCCGCCTGAGCATTGACTGGCACGCTCCGCCGGAGGCTGTGGCCGAAGCAGCGCAGACGACCTACTATCGCCCCGAGCCTGCTACTTACCAGGCCGGCGATGCGGCCACCGTGCGCGGCTCCGTGCAGTTGCTGCGAGCCGTAGCGACGGGTGAGGTTCGGGCCAGGCTTTCCAATAACGATGGCACTTTCGAGCTGACCGGCCTGGCTCTGGAGGAGATGGCCGCCGAGTTGGGCTACAACCAGGTCGTAGTGCAGGGCACCATCCAGGCCGAACTGGGCCCTCGCCGCTGGCGGCTGGCTGTGAGCGACTGGTCCATCGCTCCGCCGCAAGTCAACCGCTTCGTCGGCACTGTCGAGATGGAAGGCGGCACCACTTCCCTCGTCGCCGACGACGGGGCGTGCTATCGCCTGCTGTCCCCCCCGGACGGATTGAGTGCTGGTGACCGAGTGGCCGTCTACGCCGAGGTCCCGGCTGAGGGTGAGGAACTTCCCGGCCTGCGCTGGCTTGGCATCCAATCGCCACCTGCTACCCAGCAGTATGTTAGCGGCAGCAGCGAGAGCGTGTCGGTAGTGGTCCAAGTAGAGGAGGCGATCGAAGCAGCGCCGGGGCCGGTCGCCCAGGTCATCGTTGGCGCTATCCACTTTGAGGAGGACGGCCCCGTGTTGGAGACGCCCGAAGGTCAACGCTTCCGCGTCGCGGGCCTGCCCGACGAATTGAACGATGGTCGCGACGGGCGCGTGATCGCCGTGCGCGGCCAGGTGACTCCCCCGGCCGAAGCAGGTGACCTGCCCACCCTCGTGTGGGTGGCCGAGGAGCCCGTCCCGGAACCTGCAGAGCTCCATCAGGAGATCGTCAGCGAGCAGGTAGAAGTCGCCCCCCCTGCTGGCTACGAGCCCCCCGTCTCCCCTTACCAGATCGGTGACGAGGTAGAGTTGGAAGGGATGGTCGGCGCCGCCATCTTTGTGAACGGCGACGAGCGCTGGGTCGAAGCCTGGTTCAGGGTCGGCCTGGGCCCGGATTCCGACTTGAACTACCGACTCAGTGGCCCACCTGATCTGCTGGAGGAACTGGCCCAATACGATCGGTTACATCTGCGCCTGCAAGCCCGCGTCATCCCTGATGAAGACTCGCCCCTGGGCCAGGGCCTCGAGGTCATCCGCTTCGAGAAGATCTGGCCAGAAGAAAAAGTTCAAGGATTCCTGGGCACCATTGGCGTGGAGACGCTGGACAGACGCGAGGTAGCCATCTTCACCGACAAAGAGACCGGGCAGCGCTACGTCCTCTTCCTTTCCCTAAGTGAACATTTCAATTCTGAGGAGTACAGGCGATACTTCGAGGAGGATTACAAGCGCTACGAGCAACTCTTCCTGACTGGCGTGGTGCGTCCCGACCAAACCTTTGCCGGCCTGCCGGTCATTGAAGAAGAGGGCATCCGGGCGGGGGGCGAGGTGGACGCAGCTACCAGCGCTGACCAACTGCCGCTGGAGGTTCCGCAGGTCATTGACGAGAGCATGACACACCTGAAGGGCCGCGCTATCATTAACCGGCTGGAGCTAGCCTACTACGCCCCACCCGGCGCTCTGGGCCAGCGTCCTGGCGCTGAGGCGCAGCCCGAGTTCTCGCTCGTCCAACCGGTGTGGGTCTTCCATGGCCACAGCGAGGATGGCCGGGCCACCTTCTGCGCGTACGTGCAGGCCGTAGCCGACGACTACCTGCAATAGGCCAGATACCTCACAAGCCCAGGGGCGGCCGGGCCAGCCGGCCGCCCCTTTGCGTTGATGCAGCAGGTGTGCCCACCTGCCTGTGGAGATCAAACCTTTTGGGCAGCTCACGGATAGTATCAGTAGAGGATTCTCATCAATAACCCATCGAGAGGAAGCAAGTGGAGGAACAGGAAGCCATCGCCCGGCTGAAACGAGGCGACATCGGCGGGCTGGAGGCGCTGGTGCGCAAGTACCAGGTCCAGGCGGTGCGGACTGCCTACCTGATCGTCCGCGACCGTGCCCTGGCCGAAGACATCGTGCAGACGGCTTTCCTGCGGGCCTACGAACGCATCGGCCAGTTTGATGCAGGGCGGCCCTTCGGCCCCTGGTTCCTGCGCAGCGTGGTCAACGACTCCATCAAAGCTGCTGCCCGCCGCGAGCGCCAGGTCTCTCTGGAGGCCAGTTCTGAGGGAGAAGAAACATCCCTGGCTGATCTGTTGGCCGACCCGGGTCCTGGCCCTGACGACCTGGTGGAAGCGTCGGAGATCCGCCAGACCGTCTGAGCCGCGCTGGGCAAACTCCCGCCAGCGCAGCGAGCCGCGATTGTCCTGCGCTACTACCTGGACCTGAGCGAGGCCGAGATGGCCGACGAACTGGCCTGTCCGCCGGGCACGGTCAAATGGCGTCTACACGCGGCGCGGAAGCGCCTGCGGACACTGCTGTGCCCCCTGTGGCCAGCGGCGTCGGGATCAGGACGCGGGGAATGAGGGACGATGGCCGCCGTTCGTTTCCCCATTCGCCTCCCGACAAAAGTCAGCAGGAGGTAAACGGATGAGAGAGCAGCAAGTCGCACAAATCTTGCAAGAGCTCGCCGAGCAGGAGGTGCCCGCCAGCCTGGACCTGTGGCCGGCGATCCAGACCCGTTTACAGGCCCACCGACGAGCGTTCCGGTGGGCACGATGGATGCCTGCCACCCGTTTGGGCTGGGCTTTCCTGGTCCTGGTGCTGTTCCTGGCCTTTGGCGCCGTGGCCTACGCCCTGGCCCCTATCGTGATGAGCCGGTTGTTCCAGCGCCACGAGCCTGGCCTGCGGCACATCGAACAGGCCAACCTGGTCCAAGAGCTCAACCTGAGCCAAACGATGGATGACGTTACCGTCACCCTGGAACGAGCCTACGCCGACGCCAACCGGGTTGTCGTTGGCTTCACCGTGATCGGCCCTGACGGTCAACGGTATGACCCGGGCCGAATGACGCTGACCGACGCGAAGGGCATCGTCTTCCCGCCGACGATCGGGATAGGGGTGACCGGCCAGTCCGATATCCTTGAAGTCGAGCTTCCATCCGGCGAAGGGAGCTACGTATTTTCTTTCGATGCCGCCGCCATACAGGGCGCACCCCCGGCCTTGCATTTGCGGCTGATGATAGAGCTGGAGGAGTTTGTGTTGCCCCCCAGTGCGCCCGAACTGTCCCCTACTCCGGACAGCCCGCCGGCCGAACCACCGGACTCGATGGTAATGGTATTGGAGCCGCTGCCGGCATCCGGGGGAACCATCGTGGGTCCCTTCACCTTCGACTTCAGCGTGCCCTTTATCCCTGGCCATACTGTCGAAGTGCAGCAGACAGTGCAGGCAGCCGGGGTCGCTGTGAAGCTGGAGCGGGTGGTGGTCGCCCCGTCGGAGACACGGGCCATCCTGTGCTTCGAACCGCCCGACGGAGGCAACAAAGAGTGGACTCTAATCGCTGCCTTAGACACTGGCAATGGGCAGGAACCTTCCGGCGGGATCGTCAGCCAGCTCAGCGGGACCGGTAAGGAGGATTGCCACCGCGTCATCTATCCGTACGCTCTCACTGGCCGGTCAGGCCCGTGGACGCTGACGGTGACCGAGCTGGTCGGCGAGGACATCAACCAATTGGAATCCCAAATCCTTCGGCAAGCTGATTCGGCTGTGGTGTCGGTGGATGCCGTGGATGCCGCCAAGTTCCAGACGCGGCTGGCTGGGCCGTGGGTCTTCCACTTCGTCATCCCCTGATCCGTCGGCGTCCAGAGTCGTTAGGGGCGTTTCACCCGCCATCCGTCATTTGCTATTCGCCATCCGCCAGATGACGAGCGCACTCCCCGCATAGGCCAGGCTGGCCCCCACCAACACCCAGGAGAACCCGAAAGAGATGGCCAGCATGGTGGAGAGGATGGAAGCCAGCACCGAAAGGCAGCCGTTGATGCCCCAGGCCCAGGGGATGAGGTCGGGAGCCAGGCGATCCAATAAAGCGATGCCGCCAGGGAAAGGGATGCCCATCAGAAAGCCGAGGGGGGCCAAGCTGACCACGGAGGCCAACAAGCGGAGGGCAAAGCCCTGTCCCAACAGCAATTGGAAGAGACGGGGGAGGAGAAGAGGATAAAGCAGGATGGTCACGCTGAGGAGTATCAGCATCTTGAGCAGAGAGAGGCGAGGGCCGGTCATGCTGCCCAGCCCCGAGAAGAGGAGCAGGGCAAAAAGGGTCGTGGCGAAAGCGTAAACGGGATGGCCCAGGAAGAGGATGAAGCGCTGCATGAGCGGTATCTCGACAAAGAGGTAGCCCAGGCCCAGCAGAGCAAAGTAGAGGAAAACGTATCCCCTACCTCTGCTCCTGCTCGTGGTGGATCTGTAATCCACCACAGACAAAGCTGCCGCTGGGAGCTTGCACTGGAAAAGCAAAGGCACCAATATCAGGATGGCGGAAGCCAGAAGAGCCAGGACCAACAGAGCCACCAGCACGAAATAGCCGCTGCCGCCGAAGGGCTGCCAGGTCTTGCCAAAAGTCTGCAAAATGGCCGGCGTCTGGCTCCACTTGAAGAAGTGGAAGAAAAAAGGCCGGTCATCGTCGGGCGGAG
The DNA here is from genome assembly GCA_041862415.1 of Anaerolineae bacterium. Lineage (GTDB taxonomy): Bacteria > Chloroflexota > Anaerolineae > E26-bin7 > E26-bin7 > E26-bin7. The sequence continues at coordinate 5,869 of JBGVTF010000215.1, forward strand.
AGACATCGAAAGCATAGTCTGTGTAGAAGCGAGCGCGGTCCTCAGCGGAGAGAAGGTCCTGGAAAGCCTGGTAGTAGTAGGGCTCAGGGAGGACGTTGTAGCGGTTGGCCTCGGCAGGCTGGATGCCGGGGTAGTAGACCAGATCGAACTTGTTCCCGTCGCAGAAGCCCCGCGCAGCCTCGATCTCTTCGGCGCTGAATTCCCCGTTCTTGGCCAGCAGCAGGGCCGTGCGCATACTGCGTATGACGACCAGTCGTCTCTCTGGATGGGTCGCCCCGGTTCTCTCCAGAGCGGCCACGGCCAGAGCCCCGACCCGCAGCGCCTCGCTGGGCGGCAGTTGCAGCCAGCGGCTGACCACCAGGAGACCTCCTTCGTTTAGATGGGCCAGATAGTCAGCAAAGGCTTCCTGGGTGTAGAGGTAACTCTCCGAGAGGCTGTAGGCCCCCGAGGTGACGGGCCGGTAGCTATCGGCCAGGGAGAGCTGGATGAGATCGTATCTCTGGCCCATTCGCCGCACGTGGCTGCGCCCCTCCTCGGTGATCACTCTCACCCGCGCGTCCTGGTAGATCTTCCCCGCCAGGTCCCCAAAAGAATCTCGCACCGCTTCTACGATCAAAGGGTTACTTTCCACAGCCACCACCGAGGCCGCGCCATTCTCCAGGGCTGTCAGGACGTCCAGCCCTCCCTTGGGCTCGATAACCAGGACCTTGGCCCTTGGAAGCAGGCGATAGGGCAGCGAGGTGGGCAGGTAGCCGATGAATTCCCCCAACTCGGCCTCGTCCCCATCCGTGGCCGTAGCCGTGATGGGTGAGAGGTTCTCGCCATCGGTGAAGAGGCCCAACTGAGGTGGGGGCGAGTCCAGATAGGCCAAGCTGAGGCCCGGCGCCGAGTGGATGCCCCCACTGCGCACCACGTCTATCCGCGAGAAGGCGTTCCAGCGGCTGAAGACGATTTCCGCACCGGGATACTGCAGGGCGTAGCTGAGGCCCTTGTAAGGGGAGAGGCGGATGTCGAGAAAGCCGGGAGGGGAGAGGGTGAGAGCCAGGAGGACGATCAGGACCAACAGATAGGCGGTGGAGGTGGTGATCAGTGACCAGTGACTAGGCATCTTCATAAGCCAAATTCTCGACAAACGAGTCAAGATTTTGCCTGTCATGCTGAGCCCTTCGACTACGCTCAGGATAAACTCTGCGAAGCATCCCGTTCCTGGCTTGTAGAACGAGATTCTTCGCTCGCTCCGCTCGCTCAGAATGACATGATTTGGCTTATCGGTTTGAGGTGGAGCTTCGCTAGTGATCGGGGAGCGGCGTTGCCAGGCGAAGGTGGCCACGGCCAGCCACCCGACGAGGGCGGACAGCATCACCGTGCCCGCGCCGCCGAGGAAAGGCAAGGCCGCCACTGCTGCCAGGCAGCCCAGGGCCGAGCCGGCCAGGTTGGAGGCATATATGGTGGAAGCCCTGGCTGGTTGGGCAGCCAGCAGAGCCCCCACGATCAGGCCGCTGAAGAAAAAGGGCAGGGCCAGAGAGAGATAATAGATGGCCAGGTAAAGGAGTTGCCGCCGCTCCCAGGCGATACGGTAGGAGTCGAAGGGGATGGTATTGATAGTCAGGTAGCTGCCTACGATACTGAGGGCAAAGAGGGTGGCCAGAATCGTGTAGGCGCCAGGCGCTCCCCCTCCCCCCTCCTGAGCTTTCGGGAAAGGGGAGAGGTTAGGGGTGGGGTGAGGGCGAGTAGCCAGAGATGGAAACAAGGCCAGGAAGGACCCGCTGGCCCCAAAGCCCAGCAGGGCGATGCTGACCGTCATGAAGGCAAAGTGGTACCACTGAGCCACCGAAAAGACCCGCGTCAGGGTGATCTCGAAGGCCAGGGAGGCCATGGAGAGCAGAAAGACACCCAAATACGTCAGAAACATCATGAACCTCGTTCAGGGCACTACCTCAAAAACCCATTCCTACGTGAGTAATTAGTATACCCCCTTTTGTTTGGGGGGTCAAGCCTGCGTGGGCGAACCAACAGGGCCATTCAGTTTCCCACGCAAGAACCGAAAATGACCCTGCGTACCTGTCGGGTGAAAAAGAGGCTGTCTGCTTCGTTTGCAGACAGCCTCTTCCTCTTTTGTGGCATAAGGCCGTGATCTGGCGATCCCTGGCGAGCACACAACTGGTGACGGATCTACGCCGTCGTGTACTAGCCGATCGTGCAACAGATGCTGCCACCGATCAACGTCCCACCAAAGCCCATAAATAGAGCCGGGCGGATAGATCGCCACGGGCCGTGAGAGAGGGCCAGGACGTGCTATTCTTGAGGCGATATGACAGAGCCCAGGCGCGCGGCCAGGTCGCGCAACTGGCTAAAGCTGATGGGTTTGATCAGTACCAGGTCGGCATCGTCTTGGAGGGTATCGGCCAGGCGCGGGTCGGCGGTGGCGACGATAACCTGGGTCTCGGCCAGCCGCTCGTCGGCACGAATTTGCTCCATGATGTCCACACCCGATACATGGGGCATGTGCAAGTCCAACACCACCGCGTCCGGCGTTGTAGCAGCCAGCCGTGCGAGCGCTGTGTCGCCGGATCGGATGATTTCGGTCTCAAACCCGGCCGCCTGCAACGCTTCGGCAAAGATGAGCGAAGCGTCGTAGTCGTCCTCGATAATCAGCGCGAATGGGATGCTCATGATAATCCCTCCTATGTTGGGGCAAGCGGCAGAATGACCGTGAATGTGCTCCCGCGCCCGACCTCGCTAGCCATCGTGATTTCACCGCCCATCATGGTGATCAGTTGTCTGACAATGGACAGCCCCAGCCCAAACCCGGTGTGTTCCCGCGTGACCGAGTCATCCGCCTGCCGAAAGGCGTCAAAGATGCGAGCCTGGGCTTCTGCCGCGATGCCGCGACCGGTGTCAGACACTTCCAGCGCCCAATGGGACGCGTCGGGCCGATAAGCGCGCACGCGCACTGCCCCCTGTTCGGTGAATTTGATGGCGTTGCCTACCAGGTTGATCAGGATCTGATGCAGCCGTTGTCGGTCGCCGGCCAGCGTAGCGGGCACGTCGTCAGCGATGTGGCTGGTCAGTTCCAGCCCTTTGGCCTGCGCCAGCACGCCCATCACGTCCTGCACGCCATCAATCAGGTCGGCCGGGGCGAAGGAGGTGACGTTGAGCGCCAGCCTGCCGGCTTCGATCTGAGCCTGATCCAACAGATTGTTGACGAGGCTCACCATTTGCCCGGTGTTGGCCATGATGCGTTCTATCACCCCGCGTTGCTTGTCCGGGAGCGGACCATAGACGGCCTCTCGTAGCATCTCAGCGTAGCCCAGGATGGCGTTGAGCGGCGTGCGCAGCTCGTGGGAAGCCATGGACACGAAGGCGCTCTTCATGCGGTCCACTTCGGCTTCCCGCGTGAAATCACGGAACACGGCCACGGTGCCAGTCACCTCTTCAGAGACATCCCGGACGGGGGCAAAGCTCACCGAGAGCGTCTTGTCGCCCCACCCGAACTTGACACTGGGGTGAGACGACCCTCTGTCTCTTAGAAGATGGACGACCATCTCCCGGTCAGCGGCGTCCACGTCCTGTCCCATCAGTGTTTCGATGTCACGGCCTATAACCCCGTCAGAAGACCGTTCCAGGAGATCAGCGATAGCGGGATTGGCAACCATCGCTTTGCCGTTGTGGTCAAAGACGATGACCCCATCGGCGATGCCTTCGAGGATGGCCTGGTTCCTGCTGAAAGCCTCGGCCACTTCTCGGGTCCGCTCCTCTACACGTTGGTCCAGTTCCCGGTTAATGATGCGCAGATCCTTCAGGGCACGCTCCAGACTGCGGGCTGCGATCCAGGATACTAGGGCAATCGTAAAGAAGGCAAGCATTGCAAATGCATTGGGCACAACCTGCACCCTTAGTGCAATGGCAGCGACCAACAGGCTGGACAGGACGGCCGCAATAAAACTGGCGTAGGGACGCAATAAAACACTCGCTATGACAATTGGAATGGTAAACATAATCAGACTGCGGCCGTTTGCTACCTCTTGTGGTGTATCCGCGAAAGCAAAAACGCCTGTCAAGAGTAGCAAAAAGGACGAACTGGCCAGCCAGCCAACGCCATAACGATTGATGGCATAAATGATTGCGGCGCCGACAAACAGGGCAATACCGCCCAGGTAAAGCGGGATGGGCCCCGGCTCTCTAACTCCGACGGTCATCACGTAGACGCTCGTCGCCAATAATTCCAAAAGTGTAAGCACCGTTATGCCCAGAAGCAGGATGTTGAGCAGCCGCGAGCGTCGTCGTTCGTCGGGGTCCAACGACGGAACGTCCAGTAGTTGGCTGATGAATCTTCTAATTCCCATATCATCCCTCCTGTGTTATCAACATTAGGGCACTCATAATCGCTGAACGCACCACCAACTCTGGGCAGTATAGGCATTTGCCGATCCAGAGCGGGGGATAGGGTGGCTCCGTATGATCCGCCAGCCACGCAGCGCCCCGCTTCAGCACATCGCCTGGAACTTGCCCTCCATGGCGCTTCCAGGCGATCAGCGCCTGGAGGCAATAGGCCGTCTCCTCGGCGGTGGGCATATAATAGCCCCACGAGCCGTTCCCGTTCTGTGTCCCCAAAATCCAGCAGACTGCGTCGTTGACCAGTTCATCGTCATAGCCCGCGCAGGTGATGACGGCGTGCGCCGTAGGATAATACGGCGATGCGTGCCACTTGTCAAACCAGGATAGGTGCAAAATCTGCGCCCGTCGCAAGAATCTCAGAATCTTCTGAACCGGTGGGTGCTGTATGCCAAAGCCTGCCTGCCGTAGCGCACCCAGCACATGAATGTTGGTGCCGACAGAAGGGTTGGCCTCCAAGGCAAAGCAACGAAAGTACTCATCCTCCTCGTAATGCAGCACCGCCTCCACGTCCGCTGCGCGGCCAAAGCGCGTTAGTACCTCGTATACGAGTCCTGTGTCGTCGCCATCCTTAGGCGTGTAACCGGCCGCCTGGGGAATACCTCGCCCTGGCTCCCAGGTCGCTTCAAGAAAATCGAGGTGCGGCTGGCATAGAGCCAGTGTTTCATCGCCCAGAGGGCCGACTAGCGCCAGGTTCCGTAACGTCCAGGCTATCTCGAAGACATCGGACGGCGCGATAACGGGCACACCACCATCACCACTGTCATCAACGACCTTGCGCAAATAACCTAGTGCCATCGAGTCCTGGCGACGCCCGTATAGTGCGAAATACGCCGTGGCCGACGGGCTGTGCCCTACTGAACCGTTTGTTTCTTGCAAGTTCTCTACATCCAGCAGATGCAGCCCATCGGGCCCGGCCATCTCGGCCGAAAAAGCCACGGTGACAAATCGGCTGATCGTTCCCCCCGGCAGTGCGGACAGTTTGGCCGCACGCTTGCGGGCCAATCCACCCAGTACACTACTGTCACATTGGCGTTGGATGATACCCAGTGCCTCGGCCTCGGTCAGTAACGTGGGTGCGATCATCTCAAAGCCGATGGTCTCGCTTGCCGGGTCGGCGCTCAATCCTTTGATGGCCGTTTCCAGCGCTAGGTGCGCCCGCCGCAACCAAGCGCGATCCTGTATCTGCCCCCGTCTGGCGAGCGCCGCCATGGCTGCCAGGGTACAGATGAAGCGGTCGTAGTAGTACTGTGGTTCGCTGGCTCCCCAGCTTCCATCCGCTAACTGGTGCGATCTCAGCCAATCCAACGCCTGCTCGCCCATCGGCTCGTCTAACTCGGCCAGGCGGGCAACCCAGGCTGTGTCATACGCTGTGTTCGTCATCTGACTCTGACCTGGTGCCACCTCCTTTAGCAGATGGTGAATGCTCCGTTGGAGGTCCATATTCCTCTCATCCAACTGATCACGGCATCTTAAGAAGTCATTTTCTGAGACCAGCCGGCGTTTCTACCTGCGGCAGCAGATACCATCTCTCTCCCTGCCTTGTTCCCACCCCCAGCGTATTCTCCAGGTTGGCCCGATAAAAGTCTCGCATCAAGGCCCAATCGTTGAGGCCCATGGCCGAATAGTCCGGCTCCCCTCGCCGGGCGTAAAGGTGGTCGTACAGAATGTCACGCAGTTGGCACTCAGTAAGGTAGGGCGACGGACTAACGGTGAAATAGAGGTCTTCGTTGCCCGTCGTCAATAGCGGCATGTCAAAGACGCGAAACTTGCCAAAGCCGATAAACAGATCCACCGGCCCCACGTACTCGCCGTAATACATCTCGACCAGCGTGCGCTTGTCGGGCACGCGCCCGTGCTCAGCGTAGTACCGAACCGCCAGTTCCGCTACGGTCTCGGTTGCGTCGTGGGCGAACAAGCCAAAGAAGAGCCGGTACCGGTCATGCGCTAAGG
>JBGVTF010000216.1:0-23627 GCA_041862415.1 Anaerolineae bacterium
ACGCTTTCCTTGCCGGTACTGGTCTTAATAAAGTCCGCTCCGGCCATCATGCAGACCTGGCTGGCTTTGGCCACATTGGTCAGGGTGGCTAACTCGCCGGTGGCCAGGATCGTTTTCATATGGGCCTGGCCGCAGGCCTTTCGGCATGCAGACACTTCATCGTATAAGGCCTTCCAATTCCCGGTCAAGACATGACTTCGGCTAATCACAATGTCAATCTCCGAGGCGCCTGCCTTTACGGAGGCTTGAATTTGATTCAATTTGTTCTCCAGGGAAATTTGTCCGGCGGGGAATCCAGCGGAAACGGCCGCGATGGGAATGTCCGTTCCTTTCAAACCGGAAACTGCCACTTCGATTAAATTGTGGTAGATACAGACCGCTGCGACCCGTGGATTCAGTTTTCCAACTCCCAGGCTATCCAACAAATCTTGACGAACCGGTTGCCGGGCTTTGCTGCACAACCTGAGCACATTTCCAGGCGTGTCATCGCCCGCCAGGGTCGTTAAGTCTATGCAGGAGATCGCCCGCAATAACCAGGCGGCCTGCCACTGCTTTTTGACGGAACGACGTTTACCCAGGGTGGCAGATCGTCTTTCCACGGCGCTGCGATTCACCCGGATTGCATTGATCACATCCATATTCAGCGGAATCCCTGGATTCCTTTCATGAGGCCATGGTTCCAGTTTTCCCTCACGTTTCCCTAGCTTTGCTTTTCTCTTTGTTGTCATTGGTAGAATTCTCCGGCTCTACGCGGATTCGAGGGGTAGCCATCAGGTGCCACCGCACTCGACCAAGACCTGCAAGCGGAAGTTGTCGAAGTCACGGGAGCCAAAGGTTGGGATCGGCTTCGCGCACAACCGTAATGTTGAACGCTCCCATCTTTTGTCTCCTCAATGAGTAACGAGTCCCGCTCGTTCAAGGCTTTGCTGCAAAGGGATAATGTGGTATGACCATCCAATATTGGGGTGGCCAATAAGAGACCCAGGCTTTGCCGATAATGTTGTCTCGGGGCAGCATCCACCCGCTGTGGGAATCACTGGAGTAGGGGCGGTTGTCTCCCAGGACAAAGTATTCATCCGGGCCTATGGCCACCGGACCCCAGGAGTATGTGCTGGTATTTGGTGTGTAAGGTTCCTCCAGCAACTGGCCATTGATGAGGACCTGTCCCTGTTTGATCTCCAGGTTCTCGCCCGGGAGCCCGATGATGCGCTTGATAAACTGACGGTTAGGATCTCGGGGGAAGTCAAAGACAACGACGTCACCACGCTGAGGAGGGTGGAGCCAATAGGTGACCTTGCTGATAATCAAGTACTGGCCATGGTGCATATTCGGCTCCATGCTGGCCCCCTCGATGCGAAAGTTCTGGATAAAGGTGCGAATCAAAAGGAAGATGAGCAGGGTGAGGACCACTGTTTCGATGGTCTCGCGCAGGAGGGATTTGACACCCTGCCATCTGCTGGCAGAATCGTTGGCTGTTTCCTCTATTTCTTGGAGCTGGGGAAGTTTGTCGAGGTTGGCCAAATCGTTTTGTCCTCCTTGGTTGGATTAAGGTTGTGGCTCAATTATAATACATCTCGCATTGTAAAGCAAGCCTTCCGATTCCTAAGATCGCTACCAAAGCCAGGCCAGTCCCAGGGCACTATCAAAGTCTGGCCCTGTACGGCTACACACGGGGTAGGACGGGTTGGCAACCCGTCTTACTTTGCCGGACAGCTCCCATATGTCGAGAAGGATAAAGCCCTGAGGCCGGTTCATCTTTGCTTGACATTATCATGAACTTGGACTAAAATGGCGTTGCAGGATGCAAGATGCAAGGTGCAGTAGGCGGCTTGTATCCTGTATCCTGTACTAGCCATCGTTGCGCTATTTCGAAACAACGAGCGGGAGAATCAGTATGTCGACCAGTGCGGAGATAAGACAGGCTTTTCTCGATTTCTTCGCCAGCAAAGATCACACCATCGTACCCAGTGACTCTCTGGTACCTGGTGACGACCCAACTTTGCTGTTCACCAACGCTGGAATGAATCAGTTCAAAAACATCTTTCTTGGCCTGGAAAAGCGAGAGTATACGCGGGCGGCGGATACTCAGAAGTGTATGCGGGTCAGCGGTAAACACAATGACCTGGAAGATGTGGGTCCGTCTCCTTACCACCATACCTTCTTTGAAATGCTGGGCAACTGGTCTTTTGGAGATTATTACAAAAAAGAGGCTATCGCCTGGGCCTGGCAGTTGCTTACCGAGATATGGGGCCTGCCCGAGGCGCAATTGTGGGCTACAGTCTTTGAAGACGACAAAGGCGACCTGGGCCGGGATGAGGAAGCGGCTGGCTATTGGAAGACGATGACGGGCATTCACCCCGATCAGATCCTGTACTTTGGCCGCAAAGACAACTTCTGGGAAATGGGCGATACCGGTCCCTGTGGGCCTTGCAGTGAGATCCACCTGGACCGTGGCCCGGCCTTCTGCGATCTCAAAGATGACCCCAATCACCGCTGCGCCGTGAACGGCGATTGCCGGCGCTTCATCGAGCTGTGGAACCTGGTTTTCATCCAGTACAATTGCAACCTGGATGGTTCTCTGGATGAGTTGCCAGCCAAGCACGTTGATACGGGCATGGGGTTTGAGCGCGTCACCGCTGTCTTGCAGGGAGCGGCCTCCAACTATGAGACCGACCTCTTCACCCCGATCATGGCTCGCACCCAGGAGTTGCTGGGGCACAGCGATGCGCAACGCCAGGCAAACAGCGTGCCCTATCGTGTCATTGCCGACCACGGACGGGCTATCACCTTCCTGATCGGCGATGGCGTGCGCCCCGGCAACGAAGGCCGCGAGTACGTGCTGCGTATGATCCTGCGCCGCGCCGCTCGCTATGGCAAGAAAATCGGGTTTGAAGGACCTTTCCTGGCCGAAATTGCCCAGGTGGTGATGGATAACATGGGCTCGTATTTCACAGAGTTACAAACCCGGCGCGAGTTTATCCTGACCACTATCACCGAAGAAGAGGAGCGCTTCCTGCATACCCTGGATGTGGGATTGGCTCGCCTTGACAGGTTGATGGCGGACCTGTCGGCCCGTGGCCAGACTGTCGTTCCTGGTAATGAAGCTTTCGTACTGTGGTCTCAGGACGGTGTCCCCCTGGACGTGACCAGGGATATCGCTGAAGAGAGCGGCTTGACCGTTGAGGAGACAGGCTTCCACGAGGCCATGGAGGAGCATCGGAGGATCAGCAGTGCAGGCCAGCTCTTTGGCCTGGCGGGGGAGGGCCTGGAAGTTTACAGCCAACTCCTGGGCGATTTGAAAGCGAAGGGGTCTTTAGAAGCCGAGGGGGTGGAGCACGTCTACGCCGAGAACACGGTCCTGGATACCCGGGTGGTGGCCCTTTTGCGAGAGGGTCAGGTTGTCACTGCGGTTGAGGAGGGCGACGAGGTGGAGGTGGTTTTAGCCGCCACGCCTTTCTATGTGGAGAGCGGTGGTCAGGTCAGCGATACCGGTTTCATGGCCCATTACGGAGGAGAGGGGACGCTCGAGTGGAAGGTGGATGTCACAGATGCCCGATCACCTGTGGCGGGGCTCATCGTCCACGTCGGCCGGGTGGTGGAAGGCCGGCCCAGAGTGGGCGATAAGGCCCGAGCCGAGGTTGATCGGATGCGGCGATGGGACATTGCCCGCAACCACACGGCCACCCACCTTCTCCACAAGGCGTTGCGTTCCCTGGTGGGCGAGCACGTTCAGCAGGCTGGCTCGCTGGTGGCTCCCGACCGCTTGCGCTTTGACTTCACCCATTCCAAGCTCCTCACCCAGGACCAACTGGATGCCATCCAGCAAGCGGTCAATGAGTACATCCTGGCTAACTATCCGGTGAGGGCGGTGCATACCAGTTACAAGGAGGCCGTGGCTGGCGGGGCCATCGCTCTCTTCGGCGAGAAATACAGTGACCAGGTACGGGTCATGAAGACCGGCGACCCCGGCGATCCCATCAGCCAGGAACTGTGCGGTGGCACCCACGTGAACTGGACCAGCCAAATAGGCCTTTTCCAGATTGTGTCCGAGTCGAGCATTGGCGCTGGCCTCAGGCGTATTGAGGCAGTGACGGGACGGGCGGCTCAGCAACTGGTGCAGGAGTACGTGAACAGACTGAGGACCACCGCTGCTCACCTCGATGCCCCAATGGATGAAGTGGATCGCAAAGTGTTGGCCCTTCTGGATGAGGTGCGAAGCTCTCAGAAGGAGGCCGCTCGATTGCGCCGAGAGATTGCCCGGCGCGACTTTGAGCGTTTGCTCTCCCAGATCGAAGAGGTCAAGGGGGTGAAGGTGTTGGCGGCCCAGGTGGATGCCGACACCATGGAGACCTTGCGAGAGATGAGCGACTGGTTCAGGGACCGCCTTGGCTCTGGAGTGATTGTGCTGGGGGCGGCCATGGATGGCAGACCTGGCTTCGTGGCGGCTGTCACCTCCGACCTGGTAGAGCGCGGGTTGCACGCTGGCCAACTGGTCAAGGCTGTGGCTCAGGTAGTTGGCGGCGGCGGTGGTGGCAAGCCCACCCTGGCCCAGGCTGGCGGGAAGGACGTCAGCAAGGTCGGAGATGCTTTGCAGATTGTCCCTGGCTTGGTGGCGGAGCATCTTGACTGAAGAGATTGCTATGAGCCTGTTGACGAGTTAGTCGGTCCCAAGGCCTTCACCATGAGACTGGATGTCAAAGTGCTAAGACACAGCTATGGCCCAGTTCAATGTGTTGCGCTGATATCGTCGCTTGTGCTCGTTCTGTTAGCACCAAGTGCGAGCAAGGCACTTGGTCTTCAGACAAACGATGATAGCCTGTGTCTATTGACTACCTTGCCTCTCTTTGGAATCGTCTTTCTGACATCCCTTGTACCACTAGGGCACCGTGGTGAACTGATTGTCGGACTTGTATTCTGTGGTGCGTGGCTATTGCAAGCTCTTGCACTTCACTGGATCGCGGGATGGCCACTGCTCTCAGTTCTACGCGATATGTCCAATCCATGACTGAGAGCCTGGGCCATAGTCTATGTTCTCTCAGTGGTTGTATTCTTGGCAGCAGCAATTTGGTCGCTATGCCAGCTATTGGAGAGGCGTGGTCAACTGCGCGGTCTGATGCCTAGCCAGCGCATACGGCAAGAAAATCTGCAGTCGCACCGCTCCCTTCGGGCTTGCATTGGGTTGAGGGGGGGCTGCCTGTTACAGAAATCCGTTGATAGCGTTCCGTTTTCATATTGGTGGGGCATAGATTGAGCAATCTGTTGCAGAACGCCTTCAGGAAAAACAAAGAGGCGAACGACAAGCCATCCTTCCGCAGCGTCATTGACCTGGGCACGGAGTACGTCAAGGCCCTGGTGGTGGAGGTGGAGGAGGACCGGGCGATCATCATCGGCCAGGGCGTGGCCCGACACAAAGGGAGCTACGCCAGCGATGGCGCTATCGGTGACCTTGAGACTGTAACAGCCACTTGTGACCAGGCCCTCCGCCAGGCGGAAGACATGACGGAGGAGGTGTACGGACGCAAGGTGGTACCCGATCAGGCGGTGATGGGGATCCCCAGTCCTCTGATCCGTGGTGCGGCCTACACGGTGAAACAGCAACGCTCTTCCCCGAAGCGCCCTGTCAGCCAGCGGGAGTTGCCCCAGCTCTTGCAGCGAGTGCAGCGTTTAGCCCTTCAGCAATTGTCGCAAGAGTTCGCCAGCCAGGAATTGGCCCTGGTTGATAGTGCTATCGGTGAGATCGCAATTGACGGTCATCAGGTGACTGACCCGGTGGGCTTTCGAGGCGAGAACCTGGCTGTCACCGTTTTCAACGCCCTGGCTCTCCGTGAAAGTCTGGACGGCTTGCGTAACATCGCTGAGGGCCTGGAATTGGAACCGCCCCTTTTGGTCCCCGAATCCCGGGTGGTAGCCTCTTTCCTGAAAGGGAGTGAGGTTATCGGTCTCGATGTTGGTGGAAGGGAGACAGAGATTTTCTGGACTCGCAATGGGGGCTTGTTGGCCTCACGGACGGTGCCTTTGGGGGGACGCGCGGTCAGCCAGCGTCTGGCCGAAGGTCTTCATCTCTCGCTGCAGGAGGCGGAAGCTCTGAAGTTGTCTCGCAGCCGCGGCCAGATCAATGAAACGACTCCCGTCCCTGTGGGCGAGATATTGAGCGGGGCGGTCGTGGTGTGGTTGGCAGAGGTGGAGCGACAATTGAGGGTCCTGGCTGGTGGGAGAAACCTTCCCCACTCCATTTACCTCTGTGGTGGAGGAAGTGAGTTGCCCGAGTTGGTAGAGGCAGTAAGGACTTTCTCTTGGATGGGGGAGTTGCTCTTTGCCCGCTGTCCAGAGGTGGAAGTGCTGAACCCTGAAAAGGTACCTGGCTTGCTTGATCGAACTGGGCTATCTTTGGGGCGCGGGGGGGTCATTGCTATGGGCCTGGCCCGTTGGGCTTGTGCCGCTGAAACAATGAAAAACGAAGCTGACTTGCCCGCTCAATTGTTGGCAAAGGTAATGAGGAAGGATTTCGACGCATTTCTTGGAGGGATGTAAGCCTAGTGGAGCAGATCATTTACCTGGAGGTTGACGATGACATCGCTGCCATTCGTGACCGCCTGGAATGGGCGCAGGCCAGGAGGGTTCTCCTCGTCATACCCCCCAGATGCCGGACTTTGAGCAATCTGGTCAATCTCAAGTTGTTACAACGTCACGTCCACAATTTGGCCATGGAGGCAGCCCTGGTGACCAGAGATGGGACCACGCGGGAGTTGGCCCATGAGATTGGTTTTCCTGTTTTCTCTTCGTTAGGGAGAGCTCAGCGGGCTAGATGGTATGGGCGAGGGGTGGTAGAGAAGGCACCTCCCCGGCCGATGGAATACAAGGGGCCACGCCCTCGCGAGCCGAGGTTGCCAGCCTGGTCAGAGTCTCCAGGGCGTGGCCAGCAGATACTGGCTGTCGCCTTCTTCAGCATATTATTCCTCTTCTTGGCGACGGCTGTCCTGTTGTTGGTGCCCAGTGCCACGGTGACTCTGAGGCCCGTTAGTGAGGCGGTCAGTGAGACTTTGTTGGTGCAGGCCAACCCGGAGATAGAGGACATTGACTACCAGACAGGTGAGATCCCGGCCCGCCTGGTAGAGGTGGAGGTCGAGGCCACGGATCACATTCCCACTATGACCAAGCGCGATGCCGCCGATGTCCGGGCCACTGGTACGGTGATCTTTATCAACAAGATCAACGAGCCCGTTGAAATTCCCCTGGGGACTGTGGTTGGAACCTCGGCCGGGACCAATATCAGATTCACCACTATAGAGACGGCCACCTTGCCAGCAGCCATAGGAGGGACGGCCGAGAGAGGGGTAGTGGCTGTTGAACCCGGCCCCAGTGGCAATGTAGACGCTTTCATGATCAACACTATCGAAGGACCTTTGGCTTTGCAGGTCAGGGTGGTGAACGACAAGCCCACCGCTGGGGGCAACATGAAGCAGGTGGGGGTGGTGACCCAGGCTGACAAGGACCGCCTGAAGGCTTCTCTCCTGCAAAAATTGCAGCAAGAAGCCTACAACGGGATTCTGGAGAAATTGAAGGAGCAGGAGTTCGTGCCTCCCGAATCGTTGGTAGTCGAGGTGGTCTCTGAGACCTATGACAAGTTCGTGGATGAGGAAGCTGACGTTTTGGGTATGAAGATGGTGGTCAGCGCCAGCGGGACGGCCATTGGCGGCCAGGACGCCAACGCTCTGGTCTATCGCCTTTTGGAAGCCAGAGTGAGGGAGGGCTATCAGTTGACAGCCGAGGGGTTGAGCTTTGAGCTTGGCCAGATCGTGGCCGTGGAAGGCCGAAATGCATCTTTCACAATGCAGGCCTTCGGTCTTATCGTGCCCGTGATTGACCTCAACACGGTCATCAACGACATTCGCGGTCAGCCCGTTGAGGAGGCCGAAAACCTGTTGAGCCAGCGTTTCCCTCTCAAAGAAAGGCCGGTCATCAAAGTTGCCCCTGATTGGTTGGGGCGGGTGCCCTTGTTCCCCTTCAACATTGATGTCTCGATTGAGCTGGGGGAAGAAAGCACCGCTGGCACTGCCCCCGGAGGTTGACCTGATGCGTGTGATGGCTCTGGATGTCGGTCACAAGCGCATCGGTGTGGCCCTCAGCGACCCAGGACAGGTTCTAGCCAGTAGCTTGCAGGTGATCGAGAGAAAGGGGCAGCAGCGAGACCTGGCCACTGTGGTTCAGTTGGTGCAGGAACACGAGGTCGGGAAAATCATCGTCGGCTACCCGCGTAGCTTGGATGGGACGGCGGGACGGCAGGCTGAGGTTGTGGAACGCTACGTGGCGGTTCTAGAGGAGAAGCTCAAGGATTCGTCACTGGATGTGCCGGTGATCTTCTGGGACGAGCGCCTCTCTACGGTGGCGGCCGACAGGCTGATGGCCGAGGCCGGTCGCAGGGGGCGGGAGAGACGGGAGAGGATTGACGCTGTAGCGGCGGCTGTCATCTTGCAGGATTACCTGGATGCAACTGGAGACTGGAGATTGGAGATTAGAAATTAGAAATTGGAGGGTAGCTTGGTAAAGAACATCTTGCGATTCCTGCTGTTTCTGATCGCTCTGCTGGCCGTGGGAGTCATCGTGATAGGAAGCGGTTGGTACGTCTTCACCCAGGGTCTGAGCAGCGGTGGCACCGAGGTCAGCCGTCCAAGCGAAGGTGGGGAGGCTACCTCGATAAAAAATGTCCTCATAGGACTGTACCTCCAGTATCGGCAAGGCGACCTGGACCGGCCGGCCAGTTACGCCGATACCCCAGTGACCTTTGTCGTCGAGCCAGGTGAGAGTGCGGCTACCATCGCTGCTCGCCTGGAAGAATTGGGACTGGTCACCGATGGCGAGCTGTTCCGCATGTTCATTCGCTATCACGAGATTGACGCCAATCTGGAGGCTGGCGAATACGTGCTGCGGCCCAACATGACCATGGCCGAAATCGCTGAGACCCTGCAACACGCTCGCATAGAAGAGGTGACGGTGACCATCCCTGAAGGCTGGCGGGCCGAGCAGGTAGCCCAGATGTTGGCCAAAGAGAACATCGTTGACGGCGATGAATTCCTGGCTCTGGTGCGTGGGGGAAAGTTCGATTACAGCTTGCTGCGGGAGCGTCCCGAGGAGAGTTCTCTGGAGGGCTTCTTGTTCCCTGAGACCTACCGCATCCCAGCCCAGGCTGAGGCCCAAGACCTCATTGAGCGAATGCTTTCCACACTGGAAGAGCGTTTCACGCCTGAGATGCGGCGGTTGGCAGCGGAACGGGGAATGACTATCTACGAGGTGATCACCCTGGCTTCCATCGTGGAGCGAGAAGCGGTGATAGCTGAAGAACAGCCTCTTATTGCTGGCGTATTCTTGAACAGGCTGGAGCAGGACATGTACCTGCGAGCTGACCCCACAGTGCAATATGCCAAGGGATACGATGCCACGACGGCCCAGTGGTGGCCCCCTGTGACTCCTGAGGATTGGGAAGGGGTGGATTCACCCTATAGCACTTATTTGTACCCGGGTTTGCCGCCAGGCCCTATATGTAGCCCTGGGCTCTCTGCCATCCAGGCCGTCCTGGAGCCAGTGGATACCGAATATCTGTTCTTCTTGGCCAAGGGTGACGGCTCTCACGCCTTTGCGACCACTTACGAGGAGCATCTGCAGAATCAGGAGCTTTATCAACGGTAGCTGGTAGGGCGGGCGGGAGTCGAACCCGCACGGACATTACTGTCCAGCGGATTTTAAGTCCGCAGCGTCTGCCATTTCGCCACCGCCCCACACAAGCTAGTTCAGGAGAAGAAAAGGGCTGATAGCAGCTTTCTTGGGCTATCAGCCTTGTCGTCTGCGGATTGTAGATTTGGAGGCGACGGCCGGATTTGAACCGGCGATGGGGGTTTTGCAGACCCCTGCCTTGGCCACTTGGCTACGTCGCCCTTGGGCAAATAGCTGACAGCTCCCTTCGCTTTGTGGCTAGCACTGATTTCTAGCGCCATTTACCATCGGCTATCTGCCATCCACAAAAGGAGCGGAAGACGAGATTCGAACTCGCGACCCTCTCCTTGGCAAGGAGATGCTCTACCGCTGAGCCACTTCCGCAAAACTGTCTTCTGGCCGGTGACTCGTTTGTGGCTAAGTCAACTTCTTATCGGCCAGAGGTGCCGAAGCCCAGAATCGAACTGGGGACACCGTGATTTTCAGTCACGTGCTCTACCAACTGAGCTACCTCGGCTCACCCGTCTGAGAATTATTTTATACCATCTTGGCCATCTTGTCAAGTGGGACGGAACCCTTCAGCCCATTCCTCGGCTTCTTTTTCCTGGACTGTCAGCCGTTTGACCAGGTCTTCGGCTGCTGTTGCCAAAGCCTGTAACTCGCCTGCCAATCTCTCGGCTTCCTCTCTACGCCTTTTGAGCCGTTGTTCCTGGATTTCTATCCCACGCACGAATTGCAAGACCCTCTCAGTGTCTTCCTGGATTTCACTCTTTTGGCCGCTCAGGAGTTGGGACAATTGCTGGACCTCTTCCTCCAATCTTTGATGCACTCGTGCGTTCGCGATGGCCACGGTCGCATAGCTGGCCAGAATGGTCAGCGCGCGGAGGTCATTGTCAGTAAAAACCTTAGGTGATACTCTATTGTGCACCGAGAGCACTCCCATGGCCTCGTCTCCAAGCTTCAGAGGGACGTGTAAGAGGGACTTGACCAGATAATCGGTCTTTAACTTGACCTGATCCTGGACGTTGTTGACCATGATCGGCTTGCCTGTGGTGATCACCTGTCCAGAAAGGCTGTCCTCGACCTTTACTCTGAAGGAACGGGCCTCTCTTTGACTGAGCCCCTGTCCAGCCCTCATGTATAGTTCTTTTGTCTCCTCATCCACGAGAAGCAGAAAGCCCTCCTCTGCGCCGGTGAGGAAAACAGCCGCTTCAACGACGCGATTGACTGCCTTTTCCAGGTCCAACAGAGAGGTCACTGCTTTTCCGATATCGTGGAAGGCACCGAGTTCCCTGACCCGACGCTCCCACTGCCGATTGATTTCGTTTATCTCCTCTCTCAACCCTTCGACGAGCTCAGGACTCTGAACCTTTTCTTCTGCCCGCCCTTCGCCCAGGGCTCTCTGAATGGCCCTTTCTATATCCTCTACAGTATAGGGTTTGATAATGTAGTCCTTGACTCCCAGACGAAAGGCTTCAACGGCCACGCTTTCCGAACCGTGAAAAGTCGTCAGAATGACAGGGATGCGGCACTGCTCCTCGCGTAAAGCGGCCAGCATCTCGATGCCGTTCATCTTGGGCATTCTCAGGTCCATTATGATCAGGTCTGGCCTCTCCTGCAGGGCCTTGTGCAACCCCCTTTCCCCGTCCATGGCTGTTATAACATCATAACCTTTGGGGCGTAGGATGTTGTTGGCCAGGAAAACGATGTTCTCGCGCCTGTCGTCAACAATCAGAACTCTCTGCTTTTCCCGCTCCTTCCCCATGGGTCTTTACTCCTTACTTACCTCTCATGACAGCGCTTTGCCTACATCTCAATTCATTATACCACAAAAATCGCTTTTTGGGGATAGCCCAATTGTCCTATCAGCAGTCACGTGATCGCCCCACGCTTACCGATATTCTTGCCTCAGGTTAATGGGGTGTGGTATAATAAGCCTGGCAAGGCGCTCTGAAGGCTTATCCGTCTGCAAGGTAAGAGTGAAGCCAGCTCACAGTCGCTCTGATAGTTGGAACCCCGCCGTCAACCCGCAAGGGGTTTGTTTTTGACATCAACTTATCTTTGACCTTTTTGTCACAAGTGGTATAATTAGCTCCGCACATTAAAAAAAGCGAGGTGAGGCAACATGAAGATGCTGGCAGTCAAGCCCGAACTTTGCACCGGATGTGGTATCTGTGAGAAGGTCTGCTCACAGACCTTTTTCAAGGAAGAGAATCCAGAGAAATCAGCCATCCGGATCGGGCAGAGGTCGCCGGAAACGGGACACTACGTGATCACGGTCTGCGACCAGCTTGGGGCGTGCATTGACGTCTGCCCAGTGAAGGCTCTCTCACGAAACAAGAAGGGCGTGGTCATCCGCAACAAGAAGCTCTGCGTCGGCTGTTATGCCTGCGTGGGCTTCTGCCCCAACCTGGCCATGTTCACCCACCCAGACCACACGGAACCTTTCAAGTGCGTGGCCTGCGGCAAGTGCGCTGACGAGTGCCCCGAGGGCGTCCTGTCCATCGTTGAGGTGCCGGACCTGGAACCATCCGAAACGGAAAAATGGGCCATCAAACTCAAGGAGGTCGTAGCATGAGCACAAGACGAGATTACAAAGTACTGGCGGAAATGGATTACGAGTTAGGCCAGGTCGAGAGAGGTTATGCCAATAGAACGCTGTACGTCAACCTCTCTGACAACAGCATCGCCAGTAAGCCCGTGACCAAGGAGATGAAGGATATCTTCATCGGCGGCAGGGGGTTCGGGCTGTGGCTGTTGTGGCACGGGGTGACCGCTGAAACCAAATGGAACGACCCGGAAAATGAAGTCGTTATCTCCACCGGCCCCATCGGTGGGATCACTCAATACCCTGGTTCTGGCAAATCCCTGGTGGTCAGCATCTCTCCCATCACCCACTCGGTGATAGATAGCAACGTGGGCGGCCATTTCGGCCCACTGCTCAAGTTCGCTGGCTGGGACGCCATCGAGGTGCAGGGCAAAGCCGAGAAAGACGTCATCGTCTACGTGGATGGCATGAAGGGCAACGTGTCTATCATCGAAGCCCCGGCAGAGTTGGAGACCAACAGCCACATCCTTACGGAAAAGTTGGTGGAGATGTTTGCCGAGTCGGAGAGTGAGAAAAGGGGCATTTCGTCGGTCTCGGCTGGGACCGGTGCCGAGCACACTCTCATCGGCTGTCTCAACTTTAGCTTTTACGACTTACGCCGTCAGGCTCCCCGCGTCAAGCAGGCGGGCCGTGGGGGGATCGGCACGGTCTTTCGCGACAAGAAGATCAAAGCCTTGGTGGTCAAATACCTCGGCGTCAAGGGGGATTCCAACCATCCGGCGGACCGGGAGCGGATCACCAAGGTGGGCACCAAGATGCACCAGGAGATCCACGACTACGATGATGTCCAGTGCAAAATGCGCCAGGGAGGCACCACTTACCTGGTGAAAATCATGAACGACTACGACTTGCTGCCCACCCACAACTTCAAGTACGGCTCGCATCCAGAGGCCGAAAAGATTGCCGGTGAGATATGGAGGAAGAGATTCACTCAGGGTATCCCCGACGGCTGCTGGTATGGCTGTACCCTGGCCTGCTCCCACGCCGTGGATGGCTACACTGTCAGGACAGGACCGTATAAAGGGCAGGTGGTCAGCGTGGACGGGCCGGAGTACGAGACCATCGCTGGCTGTGGCTCCAACTGTGGCATCTTTGCCCCCGACGCGTTGCTGGAGATCAACTTTTATTGCGATACATACGGTATTGATACCATCTCCTTCGGCACGAGCATGGGTTTTGTGATGGAATGTTACGAGGCTGGCATCCTGAACAAGGAGATAACAGGCGGGCTGGAGCTCAGTTTTGGCAACGCCGAGGCGGCCATCGAGTTGTTGCATCAGATGGGGCGCGGCGAGGGCTTCGGGGCCATCGTCGGGCAGGGCATCCGCCGCATGAAGCAAATCTTCGCTGAGGAGTACGGGGCCGACCCGGCTTTCTTGCAGGACATTGGCATGGAGGCCAAAGGATTGGAGTATTCGGAATACGTCACCAAGGAATCGCTGGCCCAGCAGGGCGGCTATGGCCTGGCCTCCAAGGGCCCGCAGCACGACGAGGCCTGGTTGATTTTCATGGACATGGTGAGCAACCAGATTCCCACCTTTGAGGACAAAGCCGAGGCGCTGCACTATTTCCCCATGTGGCGTACCTGGTTTGGGCTGAACGGGTTTTGCAAGCTGCCCTGGAACGACATCTCCCCGCCCGACAACGCCGAGACGGACGAGCCGGCCAAGATACCAGAGCACGTCCAGAACTATGTCGAGTTGTTTGTGGGGGTCACCGGCCGCGAAGACGTCAAGAGCGGGGAAGACCTGGTTCGTATGTCGGAATCGGTTTACAACTTCCAGCGGGTCTTTAATCTGAGGCTGGGCTTTGGCACCCGCGATCACGACGCCATTCCCTATCGCTCGGTGGGGCCGGTCACAGTGGAGGAGTACGAATCCAGGGCCGAACGCTACGACAAGCAACTCAGGGAGCTAATTGGCTTCGACCCCGAGGGCAAGACCACCGAGGAGAAGATGGCTGCGCTGCGCAAGTACCGAGAAGATCAATACGAGAAGTTGATTGACGCCGTCTACGGGCGACGTGGCTGGACCGAGAACGGCATCCCCATCCTGGAGACCCTCAAGCGGCTGCGCATTGACTTCCCCGAGGTGGTAGAGGTGGTGAAGCAGCATATATGATGTGATAGCGCCGCTAGGCCGGGGGAGTAGGGGGTTGTCCTCTCTCTTCCCCAGCCCGGCGACGCTTTATTGAGACGATGATACGAATCAACAACGGCAAGTTTGAGATCGAGTGGGAAGAGGGGATGACCGTGGACCTGCTGCTGGAAAGGTGCAAATTCACCTTCAATATGATCGTGGTCAAGGTAAATGGCAAGGTCATCCCCAGAGATGAATACAAGACATACAAAATCAAAGACGGCGACGAGGTAGGGGTGATACATCTCGTCGCTGGTGGTTGAGAGAGCACAGGAGAGGGCATGAACACTGAAGAGTACATCGCGATTGAGGATCGGTACGGTGCCCACAACTACCACCCACTGGACGTGGTCATCAGCCGTGCTGAGGGCGTTTGGGTCTACGATGTGGAAGGCAAGAAGTACATGGACTTCCTCAGCGCTTACTCAGCGGTGAACCAGGGCCATTGCCACCCGCGCATCCTCAAGGCCTTGCAAGACCAGGCCCCAAAGGTCACCATCACCTCTCGCGCCTTCCGTAACGACCAACTGCCGCTGTTGGCCAGGGAGATGTGCGAACTGATGGGCTATGAGATGATGCTGCCCATGAACTCTGGCACAGAGGCGATAGAAACCGCCATCAAAGCTGCCCGCAAATGGGGCTACACCGTCAAGAGTGTAGAAAAGGACAGGGCTGAGATCGTCACCTGCGCTGGCAACTTTCACGGGCGTAGCGTCACCGTTGTCACTTTCTCCACCGAGGAACAGTATCGCGGCGGGTTTGGCCCTTTCACTCCCGGCTTCGTGACCATACCCTACGGCGACGCTGATGCGCTGGAAGCGGCCATCAACGAGAACACAGTGGCCTTTTTTGTGGAACCCATTCAGGGTGAGGGCGGTGTGGTGATCCCACCTCAAGGCTACCTTAGGAAAGCCCGTGAAATTTGCACCAGGCACAACGTGCTCTTCATCGCCGACGAAATCCAGACTGGCCTGGGACGCACAGGCAAGCTCCTTGCCTGTGAGCATGAAGGCGTGCGCCCCGATGTGGTCGCCATCGGCAAGGCCCTCTCAGGGGGCTTCTATCCTGTCTCGGCGGTGTTGGCCTCCAGGGAAATCCTGGGCGTGTTCAACCCTGGCGATCACGGCTCCACCTTCGGGGGCAATCCGCTGGCCTGCACCGTAGCTCGTGAAGCCCTCAAAGTGTTGGTGGAAGAGGGGATGATCGAGAATTCGGCCAGGCTGGGCGACTACTTCCTGGGACGGCTGCAGCGCGTTGAAAGCGATCACGTGGAGCTAGTGCGTGGCACGGGATTGTTCATCGGCGTGGTGCTCAAACGCGAAGCCGGTGGTGCCCGGCGCTTCTGCGAGGCCCTGAAGGATAAAGGTTTGCTCTGTAAGGAGACGCATGAGCATGTTATCCGCTTCGCACCGCCGCTGGTCATCACCAAGGAGGAGCTCGACTGGGCGTTGGAACGCATCGAAGAAGTGCTGATGATGGATTAGCGTTCTAACGACGTTACCGCTGATGGCAAGCTCACTCGCCTTGGGGTCAATGGGCTTCTAGCCATCCGCGGCGCGGCTATCTAGAGGAACGAAGTGTCTCATCTGGTGCTCTACAACGGCAAGCTGCACACGCAGGACCGAGGCTCTCCCCAGGCTACTGCTGTCGCCATCTGCGACGGGCGCATCTTGGCTGTCGGCGGCGACGCTGAAATCGAACCCCTCGCTGGCCCCGACACCCAGACCATTGACCTGAAAGGCCGCCTGTTGGTGCCTGGTTTCACAGACTGTCACATCCACTTCCAGGAGTACGCTCTGCGCCGTAGCCAGGTGATCTTGGACGGCGTGGATGATTGCCAGGAGGTGCGGCGGCGGATACAGGCTGGAGTAAAGCGTGCTAAGCCCGGCGAGTGGGTGCTGGGTGGGGGCTGGAATCAGAATCTGTGGGAGGATGGCACTTTACCCAGCAAAGCTGATCTGGATGACATCTCGCCCCAGAATCCGGTGGCGCTGAGTCGCGCTGACGGTCACAGCATGTGGGTCAACAGCCTGACGCTGAAGAAAGCCGGCATCACCGCCGAGACGTCCGACCCGCCCAAAAGCCGCATTGACCGCGACCCGGACAGCGGTGAACCCACCGGCATCCTGCGTGAATGGGAGGCGATCAGGTTGGTCCAGGACGTCATCCCCGAACCCGACGACGAGACAATCGTCATCGCTTTGCGAGAGAGCATCGCCGAGGCCCACCGGCTGGGATTGACTGGCATCCATGAGATGCGAGTGGAAGGGGAGAAGAAACCCGCGTTGCGCGCTCTTCTGCGCTTGCAGCAACGGGGAGAGTTGCTCCTGCGTGTGGCCTGCATGATCCCGGTGGAACATCTGGACGAGGCCATTGCCCTGGGATTAGGCAGCGGCCTTGGCGATGCGAACCTGCGCATAGGCGGGGTCAAGCTCTTCGCTGACGGCAGCATGGGTTCGGGTACGGCCTGGATGCTGGAGCCTTTCGAGGGGAGCGATGACAACTGTGGCCTGGTCGTCACTCCTAAAGAAGAACTCTTCGACGTCGCCCGTCGTGCCCAGGCGGCTGGCATCAGCCTGACCATCCATGCCATCGGCGACCGCGCCATCCGTGACGTGCTCGACGTGCTGACCGAAATTCAGGGGGGACAGCCCTCCGCCTTCCGGCACCGTATCGAGCACGTGCAGTGCATCCATCCCAGCGATGTCCACCGGTTGGCTCACCTGGGCGTAATTGCTTCCATGCAGCCACCTCACATCATGGATGATTGGGCGGTGGCCGACAGGGTGTGGGGGAAGCGCGGCCAGTACGCCTATGCTTTCCATAGCCTGCTGGACGCCGGAACTCATCTGGCCTTTGGCTCCGACTGCCCTTTCGCTCCCTTGAACCCGCTGTTAGGCATCCAGGCGGCCGTCCTCCGGCAAGACAGGAAAGGCGAACCAGAGGAAGGCTGGTACCCGGAGGAACGGCTGACAGTTGCCGAGGCGGTGCGAGGCTACACCCTGGAGGCAGCCTACACTGTGGGACTGGAGGGTGTGTTGGGCAGCATCACCCCTGGCAAGCTGGCCGACATGGTCGTCCTCTCGCGCGATATCTTTACCATCCCGCCGGAGGAAATCTCTGATATCCAGGTGGACTATACCATCTTTGATGGCCGGGTGGTGTATCGCCGCAGTGACAAATAGAATCCGAGGCAGAAGGGCAACCTTTTTGTGTTGCAAATCAGGCCGAAAGTGTGCTGGCCGGTTGTGCTATGCTACACCCTATCTTATCAAAACGAGGAGGTTCAATTTAATGAAACGTACAATGCTCATCCTTTTGGCCCTCACCATCGTCGTTGGCTGCGGTCCGGCCCCGACGCCGGAACCTACAGCCACAACCACACCCACGTCCCCTCCCCTCCCTACTGACACCCCAATGCCGACCGACACCCCTGTGCCTACCCCCGTCTCTTCTCCCACTCCCACCCCTCAACCAGAGGCCGTGGTGGCGGTGGACCTCTTGAATTTGCGGGCTGGCCCAGGCACCCACTATGACATCCTCACGATGATGGACGAGGAAACGAGGTTGAAGGTGGTGGGGCGAACGGAGGCCAACGACTGGTTGAAAGTGGTTACGGCTGATGGTCGAGAGGGATGGGTCTTCGCTGAGATGGTGACCGTCAGCGGAGATTTGGGGGCCATAGCGGTGGCTCAGGCTCCGGCCGCGCCGACGCCCTTACCCTCACCCTCACCCACCCCGGAGGCTCCTGCGGCCACCGCCGAACCCCCCACGCCCACGCCGCAGCCAGGGATCCTACTGGAGGACGATTTCAGTGATCCCGCCAGCGGCTGGCTGGAGCGCGATGATGGGGACCAATGGTGGTATGAGGACAGCGAATTTCACGGGATGGTGAAAGGGGCCTATTACCTGGTTTGGCAAGGATACCCAGGTAAGGTGTTTTCTGATTTCGTCCTGGAAGCGGATGCCCGCAAAGTTGATGGACCCGACGGCGCTGGTTATGGCCTGGCCTTTCGGAGTGTGGGCCGGAACAATGCCTATGTCTTCCACATAGCTGGGGACGGGAACTATACGTTGTTCAAGGTTGTGGACGGGCAAAGGAGCGATCTGGTGGGATGGACGTCAGCCCTTGACGTCGTCAACAAAGGCAACAGCACCAACCATTTGCTCGTGGTATGCCAGGGTTCACATATATGGGGCTACATCAATGGCCAATTGGTGGCCGACGTGATAGACGACAGCCATACAGAAGGGGAAATTGGGTTCTCTATCGAGTCTCAGGAAGCCCCCGATCTCCACGTCGCTTTCGACAACATCGTGGTAAAACCTGCCGAGTGAAGCCTTGATAGAGCGCCAGCTCAAGCCTGCGCAAGCAATCCAAGGAAACCGCCAGCAAATAGATAATGTTGGCGGTTTTTCTTAATCGAAATTGACAAAGGCGGAGAAAAGGTTTAGAATACACCCGCCTTCTGCTTCAGACCTGGGTGTCCAGTGGGTCCTCTTCAGTCATGGCCATTAAGCCAATGGTGAGGGTAATGGCATTGAATGTCCTGATTGTTAACCCTGATGGGGATTTCTTGTCGGCCCTCTCTCCGCTCCTGGAGAAAGATGGGCACAAGGTATCAGTTGCTCGTGACATGACGGCGGCCCTGCAAGCGTTGGAGCAAAGCCTGCCTGGTTTGGTGGTCATGGAAAGGGTCTATTTGGAACAAGAGGGACAACCTTTCTTTGCCAAGCTCGGCCAGTATGATGGGTTGCCTATCATCCTTCTCACCTCCGGCAGCCAGACGGGCGAGGGCGTGAAATTCGCTTCCGTGCCTAAACAGCATGAACTGGAACGCATTGAGGCCATTGTGGCTCGCGTTAAGGAGACCACCTCTGATTGGAGAAGCGAAACCCTTCGAGTTGGAGACCTGGTTATTAACTTGGCCAAGAAGCAAGTCGCTTTTGGCGGGCGTCGGATCCAATTGCCCCCTATCCAATTTCGTCTGTTGACACATCTCGCTCTTAACGTGGGACGCGTGGTAGAGTATCAGGAACTCTTGCGGGAAGTGTGGGGGTATCAAGGAGAGGACAGCGAGGCGCGGGAACTTCTGAAGGTCCACATTCGTCAGGTCCGGCGCAAGCTGGGTTGGGACGCCGCCAAGGCTGAGTACTTGCAAGCGGTACGTGGTTTTGGATACATGCTCGCTGAACCGGAGAATGCTGAATGAGGGAACCTTGGCTGCTAGGCGGCGATGTGTTGCCACCTGAAGCGGCCTGTAAATCTGCGTTGAATCTGATACACGACGACGGCCAGAGTGCTCACACCCCCTCCATACGAGGGGGTTTTTAGTTTATTGTGCACTCCCAAATTGTTCACCAAACTCACACCGTTTGTTCACCAAACTCACACCGCTTTCTGGGGTGTTTTGTGATACAATGGTTTCAAAATTCAAAACAGATTAGGAGGTGAAATCCGATGCCAGTAGCTAGTTGTCCTGAATGTGAGACCGAAATCAAGTTTGATAAGCCGGTCGAAGTAGGAGAACGACTATTCTGCCCAGAGTGCGCTATGGAGTTAGAAGTGATAACTGAAAAACCCCTTACACTGGACTACTTCCTCGATGATGACGAAGAGTGGGAAGATTGGGAAGACGAGGACTGGGAAGAAGATTGAGAAGGGGAGCAAGGTCGAGGAAACCGAGATACGGCTTGAGATGTGCTCCCATCTCTAGCTGATGAACGTCATGAGATGTCCGCCAATTAGGGCAGGACCTTAACCCGTCAAGAGAGGCAAGTCTTGGCATGATTCAAAGACTCAGCCATCCGGGGAGGTGATATGGATGAAAAGATAGGGGACGCTTCTGACATGTACAGGAATGTGACCAAAGGTACACTCATCTTCTGCGCCGACGGTCCCATTGGCGAAGTACATGATATGCTGATAGACCCCGAAACTGGAAGACCCACGCACATCATCTTGAGGGAAGGGATCCTCGTTATCAAAGAGGTAAACATTCCAGTTCACTACGTGCAAAAGGTCGAGGGTGACCGTGTGCTGCTGAAGGTGGACAGAGGGGAAATCGAGAGATTGCCCCGATTCTGGTGGTAGCTCCCTGTGCCTAGGATAGAAGAGATGGCTCAGAAGAGATTTGATCGCACTCGGCGTTACTGTGAAGAATGTGGCCAGCCCTTTGAGAGCCGGCAGGCGGATGTTTATTTGTGTCCGCAGTGCTTCCACTTACAAAAGCGAGAAAAGGTCTTTGCTCGCAAGCGTCAGCAAGCCAGACGCCAGGCCCGCGCTTTCGAGATGGAATTTGGCGAACATTAGATAGCGGGCTCTCGGTTTCCATGATTGCTTAGACACGAATACAAGACCCTTCTCAGAAAGAGTACAAAGCTCTCGGTCGGAGACTTCCCCATCGGTGAGAAGATCTCCCCCCGGGAGAGATGGAATGACCGGCATTGGCAGTTGAGCTACTCTTCGAACACTCTGGCTGGACGAATGCCGTCAGGTGATTCATCCGGCGCCGGGGAAGAGATTGGCGTCGCTGCCAATCACCGTTTTTGGCGCGGCTGTAAGCGAGGGGGGATGACACGACTTGATGAGGAGCCTCCTGGGGTACTGGTGCTCTACAACGCCAGCCAGGAGCTGGCCAAGGGCGAGCCCCAGGACATGATTGCCGAGTTGGGAGTCGTTGCCTGTGCCTGGGCAGTGAGCAGGGCATTGGAGGAAGCGGGCCACCGGGTGGTTCTGGTGCCGCTGCAAACGGAACTGGAGGCAGCTCTGGACCCTTACCCGCCCACCGAATATGTGGTCTTTAACTTTGGTGAAGGGCTGGAGGGGCGGTTGTTCGAGGAGGCGCGCATCGCCTGGACACTGGAGGCGATGGGGTACCGCTTCACCGGTTCTGACGGCTATGCCATCGCCCAGGCTGCACATAAGGCACGGACCAAGGCGTTGCTGGCTGCGGCCGGGGTACCTACCCCTCCCTGGAGAGTGTTCCGCGCCCCAGCCGAGGTTCCGGATGTCCCTCTACCTGATCTCCCTTTCCCCCTCATCGTCAAACCAGTGGCTGAGGACGCCAGTCTGGGGGTAGGGCCAGAGGCGATAGTCCACAGTCCCGAAGCTCTGCGCCGCCGGGTGGCCTACGTAGTCGAGCGCTACCGGCAGGCGGCGCTGGCTGAATCTTTTATCAAGGGCCGAGAGTTCAATATCTCGGTGTGGGGCGAGCCGCCGCAAGTGTTGCCCCTGGCTGAGATTGATTTCAGCGCCTTCTCCAACCCTTTGGAATGCATCGTGTCTTTCGCCGCCAAATGGCTGGCGGACTCTTTCGAGTACCATCACACCCCGGCGGTTTGTCCGGCTGATGTGGAGCCTTGGTTAGGTGGGCTCATAGCCGAGACGGCCTTACGGGCCTATGAGATGATCGGTTGCCGGGGCTATGCCCGGGTTGACATGCGGGTAGCCGACGGTGTGCCCTATGTACTGGAGGTGAACCCCAACCCTGACCTCTCGCCCGACGCTGGCTTCGCCCGGGCTGCCTGCGCCGCTGGCTACGATTATACAGCAATGATTACTCACATTCTCTCACTGGCTTGGCGCCAGGGTGATATCTATGATTACACGAGCTACGAGGGAGGATCGGGAAGCCCTCTTAGCCATAGTGACCGATGTAGGGATCTTTCTTCCGACCGAAATCACCTGCGTAGACGAGTTGCTGCAAGCCTATCTGACCCAGACTGATCACGGCGGGTATGATTTTCTGGTCTATCGCAACGGAGAGGGGCCGTTAGGGTTTGCCTGCTACGGCCCCCACCCGCTCACTGAGGGCACTTTCGACTTGTACTGGCTCTGCACCGTGCCGAAGGCGCAAGGACAGGGCATCGGCGGAGCGTTGCTGCGCCGTGTGGAAGAGGAAGTACGGACCCAAGGCGGGCGACTGTTGCTGGCAGAGACATCCAGTACCCCGGCCTACGCCCCAGCCCGCCGTTTCTACGAGAGTCACGGCTTCCGCTACGAGTCGGTAGTCCACGACTTTTATTCGCCCAGCGATCACTTACTCATCTACGCCAAGCGGCTGGATGGAGCGGTGAAGCGTTGCTCTGGTGAGACCACACCCAGCACATCAGGGAAAAGAACACACGATGAATGAGCGAGAAGAGCTTCTAAGACGAGCGGAGAGGCATATCTTTGCCACCGGTCCCCGCGACTGCGGCCAGAGCCTGTGCGTGGCCAACATGAAATATGGGTTGGCCAAGATTCACTACCTGCAGCAGCAATTGGGGCTCCCAGCCGACGCCACCTTCATCGGCGCTCCGGACATGACTGTCACCCGCAATGTCAACCGCTGGAACAGCGGCTTCGGCTATGGGGGCAAACTGACGTGGGGCAATGGTGCTCAAGAACTGATGATCCTGGATGTAAAACCCAATTGTTGTGGGATGTTGGTCGGTGGTCTGGATCACTTGCCAGACTATGACTTACTCATCGAACGGCTTGACCGTTTCAAAGACGATGAGACCCGCTTGGATGGCGTGAAAATCAACTGGGACTTTGACAGGAGCAACCATTTCATTGATGTCTTTCAGGTGCGGGCCCTGGCTGATGTGCCCCTGCCCGAGTACGCTTTCGTCATCCACTGCGCTGGCAGCGAACTGCGGGGGGAGACGCTTCTGGGGGAGGGGTTGTATTGGGACGCCAGTCCCGGCCTGCTGGCCAGGGCCGAGCTCATTGCCACCCCTTTTGGGGACCTAAGGGTGTTGACAGGGTCAGAGGCCGTCGAGTACTATCGCTTCTATCAGTTAGTGGAGGACTTTACCCTGCGCCGCCGCGCTCTGGCCGCCGAGAGGCTCTTCGGTGAGTATCAGCTTATTGCCAACCAGACCCATCAGGGCTTGACGAGCATGAATGACGCAATGCTGGGCACGCACCAGGTCGTAGAGGATGGGAAGACCCTCTATCCTATGACACTGCGCGGTGATATACCGGCCTATCTTCTGCTGGGCAAGTCCAACTTTAGCGAAGAAATCCTGGAAAACTATGGCTTTGAGAAGCGGGCCAAAGCCCTGGGGGTCTACGACCGCCTGCGTCAGGCCAACATTCTGCCTCACGGCGGTGGCTACGACTTTCCTCACATGACAGGGGTGACACGGGTGGTTGAATTTGGCGAAGGGCGTTACTTCGAGGT
>JBGVTF010000217.1:0-2977 GCA_041862415.1 Anaerolineae bacterium
GGGTCGAAGGCCACGTAGATCATCCCACAGATCACCAGGCCGTAGTAAACCAGGTTCAGGACGATGTATGCGCGGCGGACCTCCTTGATGGTTTCCAGTGCACTTTGGATCATTTTCATGGAATGAACCTCCTCGTCACGCTGTTGTCACTGTGGTCTCCTGGTTGCCTTGCGCCGGGTTAGGATCAGGCACTTCATCGGCATTGTGGCGGGTCTGGCTAAAGTGGCCCGGAGAAGATACTGATGAACAGAATGCACTCATATGATACAACTGGATGTGTAAAAGGTCAACCTGCTCACGCCCTGCCCAACCCTACGTCTTCCAGTTACCTCGGTACTCTGTCCAGAAACACCGGTGCCAACATCTGTTCCACCGGTGCGTACTGATCGGTCAGCATCACTACGCGTCCCTCGGCCAGCAGTGCGTCAACCTCCTCCTGGCTGAGCAGGCGGCGCGCCAGGAGCGGGACACCGTCACCGGCATCTATGGTCTCGAACGAGGCCAGGTCCAACGGCGTGTCGCTTGCAATGAGCACAAAGGTGCTGCGCGGCGAACGTCGCCAGGACTCGATGGTGGGAGCCAGGTAGACGTGACGGAAGGTCTGGCGCAGGGTGTGGGTGCAGGCACGCAGGAAATATCCCCATGGCCCATCAATGATGTTGATGACATAAAGGCCGTCGTCTTCCAGCCAGGCGCGAACCCGATCGTTGAATTCCTTTGTGGTCAGGTGGTAGGGCACCGAAAAGTCGTTGAAGGCATCGCCCATGATCAGATCATAGGCCTCGGTGGGCTCCCGTTCCAGAAAGAGCCGGGCGTCCTCGTTGTAGGTCACGACCTTCGAATCCTGGCTCAGCCCCAGGAAATCGTACGCCACCTGGGTGACGCCTGGGTCAATCTCGATCACGTGGATGTCGCTGTCCGGATGGACCGCCTCCATGTACCGAGGAAATGTGTATCCACCCCCGCCGATAAAGAGGGCTCGCAAGTGGTCGTCCCGCTGTGCCTGGTAGGCTGTGACTTCGGCGTAGATCTGCTCGTAGCCGTAGACGAGCTTTGTCGGATCGTCCAGGGAGGTGTAGCTGTGGACCATCCGATCCAGGAAGAGCACGCGCACTGGCTCACCGTCCTTCTCTTCCTCTCGCACCCTGATACAAAAGTAGTTGGTCTCGCGCGTGCAGGGGCCGCGCAGCCATCCCTGGCTGAAGGCCAGCATCGAACCACCGGCGAGGATCAAGGCCGACAGGAGCATCAACTGCCAGCGGTTCCCCAGAAGGAAGAGCAGGCCCAGGGCCAGAAGCACCAGCGCCACTCCCCAGGCGATAGCGTGGGTGCCGAACCACGAGATGAGCACAAAGCCTGTGGCAAAGGTACCGACGATGCTGCCCACGGAACCGGCGGCGTAAATCTTGCCCACGGTGCTGCCCGTTTTGGCCAGGTCGCGCACGGCCAGTTTGGCCACGACGGGCGAGATGGTACCCAATATGGCGCAAGGGACGAAGAACAGGACAACGGTGAGGGCCACGATCTCGATGACAAGGGACAAGTCACTTGAAGTGAGCTTGCCCAGTGAAGTGAGTTTGTCCATCACGTCCACGGCCAGGATACCCAGGGAAGACAGGCCTCCCAGCAGGAAGATGCCCCCCAGGAGGCGAGGGGAAGCCCAGCGATCGGCCAACCGCCCGCCCAGATAGTTGCCCAGGCTGATACCCGCCAGCACCACCCCGATAACACTGGTCCAGGTGTACAGCGACACCCCGACGTAGGGTGCAATGATGCGTCCGGCCACCAGTTCCAGGATCATGATGCAAGCGCTGGAGACAAACACGATCAGGTTTGGTTGCCAGAGCCACGTGTGCCGCAGCGAAGCGGGTTTGGTTTCTGTAGGGGTTGGTGAGGATTCCATAAAAGCCTCTGAGTGTGGGTTTCAGACCCTAACGGTTTTCAGAAGCCCTTAGGGTCTTGTCTAGATTATACAACAATCTGCCCTAATTGTAAACAGCCTCAGCCACGATGCACAGCCGAATTTGACAAAAACGCCTTTCCGCGTATAATACTAACCTAGTATGTAATAACCAAGTATGCAATCTGAGCTTTTTTCCTGGTGGAGGGGTGGCCCGTGGCGATCAAACATGCCCTGTTGGGCTTGTTGGCTGAAGGGGCCAAGCACGGGTATGAACTGAAGACGGCTTTCGATGAGGCGATAGGGGAGCGTTGGTCGCTGAACATCGGCCAGGTGTACAACACGCTCAACCGGCTGGCGCGGGACGGGTACGTGGTGTTGCAAGAGGAGGTGGTGCAAGAGACCCGTCCCGACAGGAAAGTCTATGCCATCACCGAGACTGGACGGGAAGAGCTGTTTCGCTGGCTGGCTGAGCCCGTGCAGAAGCCCCGTCGCCTGAAGGATGAATTTTACATCAAACTGGTTTTGTGCAGCCAATTGGGGTACGGCGACGTGCGTGATCTCATCTGGAACCAGCGCAGGGCCTATTTGCAACTCATGCGTATGCTCCGCGAGGCCCAGAGCGAGATCAACGCTGATGATGACCCCTTCATCGCACTCCTGATTGAGGGGGGTATCCTCCACCTCGAGGCCGATCTGCATTGGTTGGATCGGTGCCAGGAGATGTTGGGAGCTGAGTGATTGGAGGAGGTGTGATACATGCGATCTTTGTCTGCGCTTGCTTTCCGCAACCTGTGGGTGCGAAAAGCCCGCACCCTGCTGACGGTCGGGGGCATCGTGCTAGGGGTGGCATTGATCCTGGCCACCAGCGTCGCCACCGATAGCGCCATGGTCTCGGTGCGACAGCTCTTTGAGGAGGCGGCGGGCCGGGCGAACCTGGTGGTGGCCAGTGACTCCCCGGCCGAGGGCGGATTCAGTGAACAGGCCCTGCGCCGGGTACAGGACACACGGGGGGTGGCCGCTGCCGCGCCGCTGGTGCAGACGGCCAGTTTGCTGGCTGAGGATGCCGACCAGGTA
>JBGVTF010000218.1:0-6912 GCA_041862415.1 Anaerolineae bacterium
AGGCCAGGAAATGGATCGCGTGTCAGGAAGCGGCCGGTGGCGGGGTCATACCACCGCGCCCACAGGTAGAGCAGGCCGGCCGGGTCCTGGAACTCCCCGGCAAAGCCCCACGGACCGGGCGCAGTCCCCTGCTGCCACAGCAACGTCCCAAAGGGCGCGTAACGGGCAGCATAGGTCACCTGGCTGCTGGCGTCGGTCCAGTGGCGCAGGCTGCCCAGGCCGTCCGCCGGCGGGTACTGCCACGCGCCAGATTGCTGCCGCGCCAGCAGCGCCGTCGCGACCTGCGCCGGTTCGACGACGACCGAGGTGACCACCAAGGTGGCAATGACCAAGACGTTAATCGCGTGTATCATCCTAATCTGGTTCAGCTATCCCTGCATCATGCAGCTTCTTTGACCTTGAGAAGCGCCAAATGGCAGAGCTACGCTTCTCCCAAAATAGCCTCCGCGATTGTGGACAATGAGGTGTTAAGAGGAAATACACGACGTCTTGCCGGATCATGCTGAAATTCGGTCTTTGAATCACTAACATCTAACAATACCATCTCTTCTGTCCAGGTAACGGTAAAAGCAGTTGCATCTTTTTCAAAATCTTGCCAGCTTCTGGCTTTTGCAACTTCCAGTAAAGGGTCTTTTCGACGGCGAAAGTCCTCTCTTGTCGGTGTAGGCACTCTTGGATGACCTGTTGCTAAGACTTTTTCCAAAGCCGTTGTGAGTTCTCCTTTTGCCAGATCAGCGACATAGATTGGCTCAATGCCCATAAAGTAACCTGCTTCGGTTTGAGCCTGGGTTGGAAGATAGGCTTTGCTTTGCTTTACCCATACTACCGCAACACGCATCACAGTCTTCTCTCCTCCCTATGGCACTACCACAATTTGGAGGGTTACACCAAGACTGGATGCATATTGCTGGAGCTGTTGAAGCGCCATTGATTGTGCAGGAGTAGCCCCTGGTGGAACGGCAAGTTCTACAACACGTCCAGTAATCTGAGGAGCAGTGATAGCTATGTTGCCCCGTGTGGCCCCTGGAAAACTGGCTAGAGTGTTAATGTACCCTTGTACCTTGCTGGTTAACCCTCCAATGTTCTGATATGTCGGCGCATTTAGGTCAAGACTCTTGATACTGGTAGCCGTGCCATTCGCAAAGCGATCAATGACGGGGAAGTTCTGCGGAAGGTTCTGGCCCAGCCTCTGGTGGATAACGGTGCCCCGCTGGAGTGGTGGCAGTCGCCACACGCTCCGGGCGGCCTGCCTTATCCCATACCCCAAACCGCTCAATACCCCGCCACTGACGACACCACTCAGCATGGCCGCGCCGATGAGCTGCGGGTTGCGCACATGGCCGTAAGTGACCGCTTGCCTCACGGCTTCCATTGCCCCGCCGGCCAAGCCGCCGCCCACCGCCCCGCTGATGATGGCCCCTGACAGACCACCGTAAAAGGCTCCCGCACCCAGGATGGCTACACCACTACCAATCAGTCCGCCCACGGCCCCCGTCAGCATCCCGATGCCCACCGCCCGCTGAAAGGCCGGGTCGCTCAGCGCCGACGGGAACGTGGCACACGGCTGGGCCTGCCAGTAGTTGTAGGCGGCAAAGCCCCCGCCGATGGCTGCCCCCAACAGCAGTGGAATGATGAACTCCCCGCTGGGGTCGGTGTAGAGCACCGGGTTGTTCAGGGCATAGACGTAAGGATTGAGCGACGCCGGGAGCATCGGCACCCCCGGTACCGGGTCTCGCGTCAGGAAGCGGCCGGTGGCAGGATCGTACCACCGCGCCCGCAGGTAGATCAACCCCGTAGGGTCCTGCATCTCCCCGGCAAAGCCCCACGGACCGGGCGCAGTTCCCTGCTGCCACAGTAGCGCCCCGAACGGCGCGTAGCGGGCGACGTAGGTCACCTGGCTGCTGGCGTCGGTCCAATGCCGCACGCTGCCCAGCCCGTCCGGCAGTGGGTACTGCCAGGCCCCGGCCTGCTGTTGCGCCAGCAGGCTCAGGCCATGTACGTAGGCCGCTCCATTGGAGGTTGCCAGCACCTGCGGCAAGGCTGCAGCCACGTCCCAGGTGAAGGTCGTCCCCTGGCCGTTGATGGTCTGCCCCACCCGCAGGCCGTCGCCGTTGTAGGTGTAGCTGGCGTTCACCCCGCCGCCGCTCACCCCCACCAGCCGGTCGGCGGCGTCGTAGCTGTAGGTGCGCGTGCCGTCGCTCAGCAGAGCTTGCCCTGAGCCTGTCGAAGGGTTGCCGTTGTCGTCCCAGGTGTACGGCACGCCGTCCTGCGCCAACGATGCATCCCCTACCCACGCTGGTTCGACGACGCCCGAGGTGACCATCAGGGTGACAACGACCAAGACGTTAATCGCGCGTATCATCTCTAATCCAGTCCTATGGCTGTAGCTTTCCTCCTGCCTGCGTTTGCAAGGACTGTCGGGCGCTTACTTCCTGAAGAACAAATTCCGCAATGTCCCGCAGCGAGGTGTTGAGCGGAAACTCTTTCTGGTGAGCGTAGTCAATCTCCTGAATATCCTGTGCATCCTGCGGTGAAAAGGCTACCCCAATTTTGTCTTGCGCCCAATATATAACGCAACAAATGACACCAACTTGAGCCATCTTCTTCCAACTGCGCATTCCCAGTGCTTTCTGCACTGGTGTGAGTTTCCGGAATTCGGCCTGGGTCGGGTGACGCATCGGCGGATTGCCATTTTTGACAATCTCCTCCAACGCCGATGTCAGGGACTCCACGGTCAATTCGGCAGTCAGGAACGGTCCCGCATCCCAGAAGAAGCCCACCTCCGTTTTACCAAGAACAGGCAGATACGCTTTGCCACCCCAGATGAAGATATTAGCTATCTCTATCATCGCTTTTCTCCTGGGATCATGGAACCTGAACGATGGTCAGTGTTACCCCCAAATTGGCAGCATATTGCTGCAGTGCCTGGAGAGCAGCCCACTGAGCGGGCGTGCCAGCACCAGAAGGCACGGCCAAAATCAGTTCACTGCCCGTGATCATAGTTGGTGGTATCTGTCGAGTCCCCTGGAAGTTTGCTATCGTGTTGATATAGCCTTGCACCCTGCTGGTTAATGCCCCAATGTTCTGATATGTCGGCGCAGTCAGATTCAAGCTCTTGATACTGGTGGCCACGCCGCTCACAAAACGATCAATGACCGGAAAGTTGCGTGGCAGATTGCGCCCCAGCCAATCCTCGATGATCTGCCCACGTTGCCACCAAGGCATATTCCATACATTGCCAAGTCGCTGAAGGACTTGCTGGGCTATGAAACCGCCACCTGGTGTCGTACCCCACCAACCAAGCTGGACGCCAACCCACCAGCCGCCATAGATACCGGCGCCAATACCAGCACCCATCACGGTGCCCACGCCACCCCAGAAAAGGGCCTGTCCCCAGTCCCACTGCATCCCGGTGCAGGGGTCGGCCTGCATGTAGACCTGGAGGCCATAGTAGCCCAGCCCACCCAGCAAGCCGCCGGCCGCCCCTACCAACAGCAGCGGCAGGAAAGCCAACTCGCCAGTGGGATCCACGTACAGCACCGGGTTGTTCAGGGCGTAGACCTAAGGATTGAGCGACGCCGGAAACATCGGCACCCCCGGTACCGGGTCTCGCGTCAGGAAGCGGCCCGTGGCAGGATCATACCACCGCGCCCGCAGGTAGATCAAGCCTGTAGGGTCTTGCATCTCCCCGGCAAAGCCCCACGGACCGGGCACGCTGCCCTGCTGCCATAGCAGCGCCCCAAACGGCGCGTAAACGGGCGAAGAGCCTTTTTTGCCCCGCCTGTAAGCCTCAATCGAATATGTGGCTGTTCACTACGCTCAGGGCACCCTGCTCATTCATCTATCCAATATACTTAAGACCCGTGCTATCAAGTTGGTATAATCGTTGGTTGCTGCGTTAGCTTCATATATCGCTTCAGTAGCTGACGAAAAGTCATCCGCATCAAGAGCAAAGTATAAAGAATTGGCTGCTCGTGCCCGTTGGAAAGCCGCTAGGTAACTAGTTTGATCCGCCTTGCCTTCATCCATCAAGTCCTGCAAATCCCACTGCTTCTGGTCTAGTGAATTTACAAACAACCGGAGCTTTTCTCGCAATCCAGAGTCGCCATACCTGGCATTTTTTAGGGCCTCTAAAGCTTCTTTTATTGTCGGATCAGCAAGGCTAGTGTGTTCGAGAGCGAAACGACAGGCAGCCAATGCAACAGCCCTCAGTTGCGGGCTGGTTGCTTGCTCAAGGCGGGCCGATAGCTCTGGTGCAATTAATTTCAACCTATTCTCTTTTTTTGTCATCTGGATTATCTCCTTGGGCTAGCAACTATACCACCAGCGATCTCGATGATCCTAACGCAGTTTGGGCAAATAGGCCGTCCAGCTGCAACAACAATAACCCTTTGTCCATTTTGAATAGCCCAATTGACAATATTAGCTTCCGCGTGTCCAAGACCGGGAACGACGATTTCGCCAGGCTTCAGTGCTGCACTGACCCCTGGTCGCAGATAGCCATGTGGCTCACTGGTACCAATCACTACTCGGCTGACACCACTTGCGTCTTCGACGACACCAACACCCATTGTCACCCTTCCTCTTGATCCCTCGGGAAGGGCATTTTGTAAAGCTGTTGCTCGCGAACGTGCAACACCTGTCGGGTTAATGTAAAGCCGAAGCCCATACCCTACCGCACCAAACACCCCGCCACTGACGACGCCGCTCAGCATGGCCGCACCGACTAACTGCGGGTTGCGCACATGGCCGTAAGTGGCCACTTGCCTCACGGCTTCCATTGCCCCGCCGGCCAGGCCGCCGCCCACCGCCCCGCTGATGATGGCCCCTGACAGACCACCGTAAAAGGCTCCTGCACCCAGGATGGCTACACCACCACCAATCAGTCCGCCCACGGCCCCCGTCAGCATCCCGATGCCCACCGCCCGCTGAAAGGCCGGGTCGCTCAGCGCCGACGGGAACGTGGCACACGGCTGGGCCTGAAAGTAGTTGTAGGCTGCAAAACCCCCGCCAATGGCTGCCCCCAACAGCAGTGGGATGATGAACTCCCCGCTGGGGTCGGTCAGATTAATGGGGTTGTTGGCAACGTATACGAAGGATGCTGGGTAGTGGGCAGCCTACGCCATCAACCCTACCTCTTTCCCGCGAATCTATTGATCCGCTCCATTTCGCTTAATTTGCTAAGCGCTATCAGGCCCGTAATAAGCCCAATGAGTGCCAATACGTGAAATCCCAAACTCGGTAGGTCGCCGACTATCGCAAAGATCAGTCCGTCCAGCGTGTATAAGATCATGCCGACGATAAAACCCCATTTGTGTCCCTTCCTGGCTAAAACCCCGAAGATAACAAAAACGCCAGCTAGGCAGATATCGGTTACGAAGGCAATCATCTTTATGATCATTCCCGCTTGGGGTCCAATTTCATTGGCAACAGTCATGGCAATGCCATCTACCACTTGAGTGATACCCAGGCCGATGAAGAAGTTCCACCCGCCGCCGAACATCAGAATCAGCGAGTTGATGACCGACAGGCCAGCGATCCAAAAGAACAAGCTTGCTCCTCCCTTGAGTCGATTTTCGATCTTCAGTCTTCCTTCGATTAAGCCGACTTGCTCTTGGTCAACAGCATTTTCCTGCATTCTGACCACCTTTATTTGCAGTGCCGATCTGCCCACTTCACCTTGCTTACGTCTGCAAGGGCTGCCAGGCATTTACCTCCCCAAGGACATATTCCACAATGGCCCTTAAAGGGGTATCGAGAGGGAACTCCCTTTGATTGGCAAAATCAATCTCCTGAACATCCTTCGCATCTCGTGGTGAAAAGGCCACCAGGATTTTATCACTCATCCACCAGATCCCACAGCGTATAACCCCTGCTTGAGCCATCTTCTTCCAACTGCGCATTCCTAGTGCTTTTTGTACTGGTGTAAGCTTCCGAAACTCGGCCTGGGTCGGATGACGCATCGGCGGATTGCCGAGTTCGACGATCTTCTCTAGCGCTGCGGTCAGGGCATTCGCAGTAAGTTCAGAGGTCAGCAACGGATCAGCCTCCCAGAAGAACCCCACCTCTGTCTTCCCCAGGACAGGCAAGTATGCCTTGTGGTGCCATACAAATATTCCTGCTACTTCTATCATGCTGCCTTCTCCCTACGGGATTGGGATAGTAGTGAGGGTTACGCCCAGGTTAGCAGCGTATTGCTGTAAAGCTTGTAAGGCAGCCCATTGGGCTGGTGTGCCAGCACTAGAGGGTATGACCAATACAAGCTCGCGAGCCGTGATCATCTGTGCTTGCAACCACTGAGCTCCCTGGAAACTTGCCATAACGTTGATGTAGCCCTGAACTTTACTGGTCAGAGCCGCGATATTCTGGTACGTAGGTGCGCTTAGGTCTAAGGTCTTGATGCTGGTCGCCACGCCGTTAACGAAGCGGTCAATTGTCGGAAAGTTCATAGGAAGGTTCTGGCTCAGCATCCGGTGAATGGCAATGCCTCGTTGGAGCGGTGGCAACTGCCACACACTACCGGCTCGTTGGGCAACCTGCTGGGCCGCCAGCCCGCCACTAGCCATTGCCCCCCACCACCCGGCCTGGACGCCGACCCACCACCCGCCGTAAATGCCGGTGCCAATGGCAGCGCCCATCACGGTGCCCACGCCACCCCAGAAGAGGGCTTCGTTCCAATCCCATTGCATGCCGGTGCAGGGGTCGGCTTGTAGGTAGGCCTGAATGCCATAGTATCCCAGCCCACCCAGCAAGCCGCCAGCGGCCGCCACCGCCAACAGCGGCAGGAAGGCGAACTCCCCAGTAGGGTCCACGTACAGCACGGGGTTATTCAGCCCATAAGTATATGGATGTAACGTGGCGGGCCGAGTCGTCAACCCAGGGAAGGGGTCTCTTGTTAAGAATCGCCCTGTG
>JBGVTF010000219.1:0-3464 GCA_041862415.1 Anaerolineae bacterium
GCTTGGGGATGCGGATGCCTTGGGAGTTGCCGATTTTGATGATACGGGTTCTCAAACTCGTACTCATTTATGAAATCCTCCAGCCAAGGTATGTACTTACATTGTACTCACATCCATCAGAATAGTCATAGTCATAATGAGAGAGTGTGGTGCGCGCCTATGCTTCTCAGGGTTTTCATGCCACGAACCGATAGCAAGCCACATAGTGCTCCTCACCGACGCGCACCAGGGGTGGAGGGCCTTGACGACAGACCTCCATAGCAAAGGAGCAACGAGGCTCGAAGGGGCAGCCGGGGAGGACGACCAGGCCGCTGGGCACTGAACCACTGATGGCCAACAAAGGCTGGCCATGGCTGCCTGGCCGGGGGATGGCCGCCAGCAGTCCCTGGGTGTAGGGGTGTTTCATCTCCTTGAAAATATCCCGTGTGCGGCCTTGCTCCACCACGTGGCCCACGTATAGCACAGCCACCCGGTCGCAGGTCTCGGCCACCACGCCCAGGTTGTGGGTGATAAGAAGGATGGACAGCCCCCGGCTCTCTTTCAATTGAGTGAGGAGAGTCAGAATCTGGGCCTGAATGGTCACGTCAAGAGCGGTGGTCGGCTCATCGGCAATGAGCAGGCTGGCGTTGGAGGCCAGGGCCAGGGCGATCATCACCCGCTGTTGCATCCCCCCACTCAGTTCATGGGGATAGGTCCTGACAATCTGCGGCGGGTCTGGCAGGCCCACGGCCTCCAGCATCTCCAGAGTCCGCTGGCGAGCGACCCTCCGCGGCACCGGCTGGTGTTGGCGGATCACCGTCTCGATCTGCTCCCCGACGGTGAAGACGGGGTTGAGGGAGGCAGCCGGGTCCTGGAAGATCATGGCGATGCGCGCCCCACGGATGTCCCGCATCTCCTGCTCGCTCAGAGACAGAATGTCCTGACCGTCGAAGGTGATCTGGCCAGTTGCGATCTCGCCAGGAGGTGGGACCAGACGGAGGAGCGAGAGGCCGGTCACCGTCTTGCCACAGCCGGTCTCACCCACCAGGCCAAAGATCTCGCCTCGCTTGATATCCAGGCTGACGCCGTTGACAGCGCGCACCTGGCCGACGTAGGTTTGGAAGCGGACGTGTAGGTTCTCAATGGAAACTAACGGCTCGTTCACTCAGGCGGCCCTCCGAGAGCGGGGATCGGCCACATCGCGGACCGTATCGCCCAGCAGGTTGAAAGCCAGGGTGACCAGAAAGATGGCCAGGCCCGGGAATGCCCCGTACCAGGGCTGGCCCATGATGTAGATGCGGCCATTGCTGACCATCTGCCCCCAGTCGGGGGTGGGCGGCTGGGCCCCCAGCCCGATAAAGCTCATCGCCGCCCCGGTCAGAATGGCCGAACCGATGTCCATGGTGCCCTGTACCGTGACTGGCGTCACGACGTTGGGCAGGATATGCCGGAAGATGATGGTCGTTCTGTTCACACCCATGCCTCGCGCGGCCTCGATAAAGGAGCGTTCGCGCAGAGAGACCGTCTGCGCCCGCACCAGACGGGTGTACCAGGGCCACCAGGTGAGGGCGATGGCAATCATGGCATTGGTAAAGCTGGGGCGGCCCAGAGCGGCGGCAATGGCGATGGCCAGCAGCAAGGGTGGGAAGGACAGCCACAGGTCAGTTATGCGCATGATGACCTCGTCCAGCCATCGCCCGGAGTAGCCCGCTATAGCGCCCAGAGGCGTGCCAATGGCCACAGCGATGATCACCACCAGGAAACCGATGCTGAGGGAGCTGCGGCCGCCGAAAAGGATGCGGGCCAGGACATCGCGTCCCAGATACTCGGTGCCGAAAGGGTGTTCACGGCTGGGTGGCAGGAACTTGTTGACCAGATTCGGTTCGCCCCGACCCTCCTCCGGGTAGGGGGTGAGGTAGGGAGCAAAGATGGCCCCCAGCACAAAGGCCACAATCACCAACAGACTGAACACACCCAACCAATCGCGCCGGAAGGCGCGGGCCATCAAACGGTACTCCTCAAGTTGGACCTCTTGCCGACGGGCCCAATCGCCCAACCATCTCTCCGCTACAGACATAGCGTTCTCCTCACCTGAGGCCTGTGAAAAATAACTTCCGCTCCCGCCGGATTTGCAATCCGGCGGGCTGGCGGCTGGATTGCAAATCCAGCCGGA
Source organism: Anaerolineae bacterium (assembly GCA_041862415.1). Taxonomy (GTDB): domain Bacteria; phylum Chloroflexota; class Anaerolineae; order E26-bin7; family E26-bin7; genus E26-bin7. Next base: position 2,153 of record JBGVTF010000219.1, read on the forward strand.
GCAAACATTGTACTCTACGGATAACCTACAATCTCCTTGTCAGGTGGCAGGGGATAGGTGCGCTTGCTGTGAGCTAAACCCATGTCAACCAGCCCTTCGGCCAGCTTGACCGCCACTGCCGGTGGGTCAACGACCGGCACCTCGCAACCTCGCTCCGCCAGGCCCTCCTGCACCATCGGGGCCATCCCGATCATCTCCGTGCAACCGGGAACGATAATGTGAGCTCCGTCCTCGCGCACGGCCCTGGCTGACTCCTCAATCACGGCCTGGATCACCCGCTCCCGATCCTCACCCATCTCCAGGACCGGGATGTTGATGGCCCGCACCGAGGCCACCTTCCCTGCCAGGCCGTAGCGCAGAATCTGGCTGTGGACTCTTGGGATGCCCTGCTCCAAAACGGTGATGACCGAGAACCGATGGGCCAGCATGGCCGCCAGATGCATCGCTGCCTGAGCCGGACCAATGATGGGGATGGAGGCCAACTCGCGGGCCGGGTCGAGACCCGGATCAGCCATACAGTCGAGGACCACCGCGTCCATCCCCTCTGCCTCGGCGGATCGCACCCTGGATAAGACACCGGGGATGGCCAGCGCCTCATCGCACACTGATTCGATAGAGGCTGGGCCCCTCTCAAGGGCCACAGCGCTGATCTCTGTGCCGGATCGGCCCGCATGACCGTAAGCTTCCTGGACGGGAGCTATCCAATGTTCTCCCACCACAGGGATGATGACGCGGATCCTTGCCCTTCGGCGGCTATGGAAAGCCGCCCTACTCTGCAGTTCACCAGGGCACGAGTAGGGCGGGTTGCCATACCCGCCTTCGGCCCCCTGAGGATAGCCGACGATCTCCTTGGGCGGGGGAGGAGGGTAGGTGCGCTTGCTGTGAGAAAGGCCCATATCTACCAGGCCCTCGGCCAGTTTCAGGGCGGCCATGCCCGGATCAATGACCGGCACAGGGTGGTCCCGTTCCGCCAGAGTCTGCTCCACCTGTTGGGCTAAACCCCTCATCCCGGTGCAGCCGAAGAAGATGATGTGAGCTCCATCTTCCAGCACGGCCCTGGCCGATTGCTCCACCAAAGCCTCCATCAGCCGTTCTCGGTCCCTGTCCAGCTCCAAGACGGGGATGTTGACGGGTCGAACCGAGGCCAGGTTGCCCTCCAGGCCATACAGCCGGGCCAGGCGGTCAATGAGGGGGATATCCCGTTCAAGTACCGTCACCACCGAGAACCGGTGGGCCAGGGTGGAGGCCAGGTGCATCGCTGCTTGTGCCGGGCCAACGATGGGGATAGAGGCCAGTTCGCGGGCCGGAGACA
>JBGVTF010000220.1:0-17912 GCA_041862415.1 Anaerolineae bacterium
CCAGAGGTTTTGGCTATGGCTGACCGTATTCTGGTGATGGCTGGTGGTTCCTTCGTAGCCGAGTACGAGGGAGGGCAGGCTTCCCAGGAAGATCTCATGAGAGATGCTGTAGTGATGAGAAAGGAGCACACAAATGGCTGAAGATCCTTCGGGGGCGAGCGTTTCAGGCTTGGGACGGGTCAAGACATGGATAGCCACACCTGAAGAGAGGGTACGGCTTGGGATCAGGGCCGTACTGGTGTTTGCCGTCATTCTATTTGTCTACTACGTCTCGACGGCACCCCGCTTCTTCAGCGTTACTAATGCAACCAACGTAGGAGCGCGAACAGCCGCTGACATCATCATGGCCGTGGGCCAGACGTTGGTCATCATCTCGGCGGGCATTGACTTGTCGGTGGGGGCCGTCGTCGCCTTTTCAGGTTCGTTGGCTGCGGTAGCCTATTGTTATTATGGCGTCCCCGTTTGGCCAGCCATACTGCTTGGCTTGGCAGCCGGAGCCCTGCTGGGCTGCATCAATGGCCTGATCATCACTAAGGGAAGGATTCCCGATTTCATCGCTACCTTGGGGATGATGGTTACAGCCCGTGGCCTGGGTCTGATCCTGACCGGCGGGTTGCCCGTCCCCTCCCACCTGACAGCCATCACCCTGAAGGCTTATCTGCCCGAGGAGATCATCTGGATGGGGAGCGGGCATGTCCTTGGCTTCCCAGCAGGGACTCTCATCGCCTTGCTCGTCGTCATCGCCGGTTGGGTGATCTTGATGCACACCGGGTTTGGACGAGCCCTCTTCGCCGTTGGCGGGAACAGGGAGGCGGCCAGGGTCTCGGGCATCAATGTTGACCGCACCAAGATCATGGTCTATACCCTCGCGGGCTTGCTGGCAGCGATCGCTGGCCTGGTGCTGGTCGGACGTATGAACTCTGCCAACGCCTTGATGGCAGACGGAGCGGAGCTGCAAAGCATTTCTGCTGTGGTCATCGGTGGAACCAATCTCTTCGGCGGCGAAGGCGGCGTCATCGGCTCATTGTTCGGTGCTCTCATCATGGGCATCCTGCGCAACGTTTTGAACCTACACAATATGCAGGACTTTGCGCAGCGGGTTGTTATGGGATTGCTGATCATCGGAGTTGTTCTGTTCGATCAATTGCGGAGAAGGTATGGTGCCTGAGTAGGCCAGAGGGGCGAGGTTGCGAGGGGGAAACCCCCTGGGCGGCAGCGCGAGGGGCCCCTCTTTTTTTTCCGTCTACCCTCTGGCGAGAATTGCCAAAAGTCTATATCCAAGAAAAAAGTGAAAGGCTATGAAGTACTCCATAAGCAACTGGATATACGGCAACGAACCCTTGCTGCAGCAGCCTATGCTGAGGAGAGACAAGTCTGAGCGCATCAGCCCATTTCCGCTCCCGCCGGCTGGATTACAAATCCAGCCGGAGCAAAAGTGAGTAGTTACGGATAGAAATTTTTCAACGAATGGAGGTTAACAGAGTGAAGAGATTCCTGGTACTTATCTTGCTTTCGGTGCTTCTCCTATCAGCCTGTGCACCGAGAGAGACCTTTCAGAAGGAATGGCCTACTCCAGCCGCAACTTTCACGCCCGCACCGGGTGTGAGTGGTGAGAAGCCCACGCCAACACGCCTCTTCGAGTGTATTGCCTGGCGCTGGACGCCAGACTATTTGGGCCAAGAGCAATGTGTAGAGGGAGGGGTCCTCCGGGTTGATGAGTCGGAGGGGGCTTTCTTCCTCATTTTCAGTCCGGAATCAGATTCGTTTTATGGCGTTTCGTCCGACCTTGATTTATCCGACTTGGCCGGCAAGTGTGTGCGGATTGTAGGGACAATTGAGACCTATAAGGACCGACCGGCAATCATCATCAAGAGTCGTGATCAGATATTGCCTTGCTTGGGGAAGGAATAGCAGCCGCCCTCTGATAGGTCCCGAAAACTTGATTCAAGCCCATTCATCACCTATGGAGGTTGAATGAACAAGATTGGTATTTACTATGCCTATTGGACGCACGATTGGGATGCGGATTTTCACCCATTCATTGACAAGGTCGCCGAGCTGGGATTTGATGTTCTGGAGGTCAACGCCGGCACCATAGCCCACATGACATCTGAAGAGCGCCAAAGCCTTAAAGCACACGCTGACGATCAGAATATCATCCTGTCGCATTGCATTGGCCTTCCTCATGAATACGATATCGCCTCTGAGGATGAAGCCATTCGGGAGAAGGGCATTGCATACCTTGAGAAAATCGCAGAGGCAATTGGCGAAATGGGTGGGGGAAATCTGTCTGGGATCATCTATAGTTCCTGGCCCGCAACAATGCCCGAAGGCGAGACAGATAAACGACCCTATGTCGAGCGCAGCGTTGCCAGCATGAAAAAAGCGATCAAGGCTGCAGAAGACAATAACGTCATTTTCAACATGGAGGTTGTTAACCGCTTTGAGCAGTTCCTTATGAATACGTGCGACGAAGCGATTGCCTACGTGGAAGCGGTTGATAGCCCTAATGCCAGGATTCTGCTAGATACCTTTCACATGAATATCGAGGAGAATTTTATTGGCGAAGCAATCCAGAAAGCGGGCGACAAATTAGGGCATCTCCACATTGGAGAGAACAACAGAATGCCACCAGGGTATGGTCATATCCCTTGGACAGAGGTCGGCGCTGCGTTGCGGAAGATCAATTACCAGGGATACGTCGTCATGGAGCCCTTCCTTATGCCCGGTGGGGAAGTGGGACGCGATATCAAGGTTTTCCGAGATATGAGTGTTGATCTAGAGTTGGATGATGAGGCGCGAAAGGCCTTGATGTTCATACGCGGTGTTTTGAAGTAGAGAGCGATGCCTTTGTTGGTTCCTCAGTCTCAGTAGATCCAAATTTTGAGCAGCGCGGGCTCCCACGCCCGCGACGAAGGGAGGATATCTCATGAATTCTCTGGGAGTATGCATCATCGGCGCCGGTCGGGCAGGCATGGTACACGCCATAAACTTCAGGGATAATCTGCCTGACGCATCTTTGGTCGCCATAGTCCGCACTACCAAAGAGAAGGCGGAGAGGACGGCGGCCGATCTGGGCATTGATCTTTTCTACACCGATTTCCGCCAAGCCCTGGAGAACCCAGAGATCGATGCCGTTCTTATCACCAGCCCCACGTTCACCCACGCTGAGATCACTATCGAAGCCGCCAAGGCCGGAAAGCACATCTTCCTTGAGAAGCCGATGGCGCTAACGCTGGACGAGGCGGATGCAATGATCGCCGCAGCCCGCCAGGCAGACGTGGTTCTGCAGCTTGGCTTTATGCGTCGCTTCGATCCGGCCTTCCGCGCTGCCAAAGAGCAGATTGAGGCCGGCGCCATTGGCGATCCAATCGTAATCCGCACCCTCACGCGAGGACCTGGCCTTCCGCCCCGATGGGCATGCGATCCCGCCACAAGTATCGGGATGCTGGCCGAGGTGAACAGTCACGATTTCGATACCATACGGTGGCTGTCCGGCAGCGAGTTCACGCGCGTCTACACGGAAACAGCAACCTTCAAAGCCCCGGATCTTAAAACAGAGTTCCCCAAGTTTTACGATACTGCGGTCGTGAGCGCCCGCATGGACAACGGGGTGTTGGGCATCCTTGATGGCTGTTGTCCGGTAGGATATGGATACGACGCCCGGGCTGAAGTTCTCGGAACTGGTGGAGTGCTCTTCATCGGCGAACTGCGGGAACACGCTCTGGTGCGCTGCACACGGGAAGATGGAGTGGTGACAAGGCAGTTTAGGGCCTGGGCAAAGCGATTCGAAGCGGGCTATCTGGCGGAGGATGAGCACTTTGTCAACTGCATACGGACCGGCGAGCCACCTGTGGTAAGTGGGGAGGACGGGAGGCGGGCGCTGGAAGGGGTGCTGGCAGCGACTCGCTCAATTCAGACAGGTGCACCGGTGAGTTTTCCCTTTGCCGAAAGCGCAGGAGACGCCGTGTGATGGACACCATGTTGGCTGCTGTGTACCATGGCCCGCACGACATCAGGCCAGAGGAGGTGCCGGTCCCGCAGCCAGGACCGGGGGAGGCTGTGATGCGCGTTGGCGCGACATCCGTCTGTGCGACCGATTTGCGCATCTTCAACCACGGCCACTTCAAGATCCCAGAAGGTGCTGTCCGCATTCTGGGGCACGAGGTGGCGGGAGAGATTGTTGCGGTGGGCGAACAGGTCACGCACCTGACGCCCGGCATGCGGGTTGCGATTGCCCCAAACGTCGGCTGTGGTGTATGTTGGGAATGTGTACAGGGCAACAACAACCTCTGCCCTGATTACGATGCCTTTGGGATCACCCTCGACGGGGGTTTCGCAGAGTACATGCTGATCACGGCGCCGGCGGTGCAGCAAGGCAACGCGGTCGAGATACCCGACAATCTATCCTTCGAGGAGGCCGCCCTCAATGAGCCTCTGTCCTGTTGCTACAACGCTCAGCAGGCCTGCCGTCTAGCCCCTGGCGAGACGATGGTCATCATAGGCGCCGGACCGTTAGGCCTGATGAACCTCCTTTTGGCCCGGTACGGTGGAGCGGGCCAGGTAATCGTCAGCGAGGTTCAAGAAGCTCGGGCACGACAGGCGGCAGAGTTTGGGGCGGATCTCGTCGTAGATCCTGGGGAGCAAGATTTGAGGGAAGCGGTCCTGAAAGCGACCGATGGTCGCGGCGCTGATGTGGTCATGGTCGCTGTCGGGTCCGCTGCGTTGCAGGAGCAGGCCGTGGAATTGGCTGCCCGACGTGGAAGGGTGAACTTTTTTGCTGGGCTTCCCACGGGCCGTGAGGGCGCCCGTGTTAACTCTAACTGGATTCACTATGGACAGGTGACAGTCACCGGGACGACCGGGTCGAATTACCTTCAGTATCGCCAGACCTTGCAAATGCTTGCGTCAGGTCGGCTCTCCCTTCAGTCCCTGGTGACGGCCAGGAGGTCGTTGCAGGAGATAGAAACGGCTCTTGCCGACGCGGCGTCGGGAGAACATCTCAAGGTCGTCCTTATCCCGTGAACGATCCGGGATAGAGCCGACCTATCTGCAGGAAAGGGGCACTATACCAATGACAGACAAAATGAAGCCATTTGCGACGACGCTGTCATTTGCCGAGAGGATGATCACCCCGTGTGGTCAAAGAATCGAGCGACGACTCAGCCACATGCGTGGAATGTATCAGGATATGACCGAGACCGAGGCAATCCTGGAGCGAGATGATCCTCTTATTTACGAGGTCTACACTGTGGAAGTTCCTGAGAAGGAAGGGCAGTTGCTACATTGCCTCACTGTGCTCTATCCAGGCCGGGTCGGAGATGAGTACTATATGACGAAGGGCCACTTCCACGTCACCATGGACACCGCTGAGATATACCTGGGTCTGGAGGGCGAGGGCTATCTGCTGATGCAGACCCAAGAAGGTGACTTTCAGGCTCTAAACATGGAGAGAGGGACGATTGCCTATGTGCCTCCTTACTGGGGCCATCGCACTGTGAATACGGGAAAGGACCCCTTTGTCTTCTTCGCCGTCTGGCCCGGTCACTCCGGGCACGATTACGGCACGATCGAGGAAAGCGGTTTCTTTAGAGTCTTGGTGGAACGGGACGGTCAGCCCGTGCTGATCCCCAATCCCCGGTACAGATAGGCTGTGATGCCAGAGAGAGGAGGGCGCGAGAGATGAAGTGCTATCTTGTCGGCGTAGACCTGGGAACGATGGGTACCAAGGCAGCGATTTTCGACGCCGACGGACACCTGCTGGCCAGTGCCTACGAGGAGTCAAAGCTCCACTACCCTCAGCCTGGATGGGTGGAACAGGACCCAGAGGATTTCTATGGATCCACTGTACGCACAATCCGGGAGTGCGTCGAATCCAGCGGGATAGACCCTTCGGACGTGGCGGCCATCGCTTTCGATGGACAGATGGCCGGGATCGGTACGGTGGACGAGGAGTGGGGCACGCCGACGGTCTACGACTCCTGGCTGGATGCCCGGTGCAAAACTTATATCGAGCAGATGAGAGCCTCCGAGGAGACCATCATTCGGCGCACAGGAGGTCCTCCGACCTATTCCCATGGCCCCAAGATCCTATGGTGGATGCACGAACGGCCTGAGGTTTTCCGTAAGATCCGCAAGTTCGTCGTTCCGGCGGGTTATGTTGCCGGCCGAATGGCGGGACTCAAGGGTGACGATGCCTTCATTGATTACACCTATATCCACTTCTCTTGTCTAAGTGACACGGTCAAGACGACCTGGAACGAGGATCTGTGTCGCGAGTTCGAGATCCCGCTGGAGAAACTACCCCGCATCGTACCCCCGTGGGAGCTCATTGGCAAACTGACACCAGCCGCGGCCAGGGACTGTGGGCTAAAAGCTGGAACGCCCATTGCGGCCGGGGCAGGGGACCAGGCGGCAGGCATGCTGGGTGCGGCGATGGTCGAGCCCGGCTTGGTGTTCGATGTGGCCGGGACTGCTTCTGTCTTCGCTATCTGTGTGGATCAGTTCGTTCCGGAGGTGGAGTATAAGACACTGTTCACTGCCCGGCTGGTGCCGGAGGATCTATGGTACGCGCTGGCCTACATCAACGGAGGGGGCCTGAACCTGCGTTGGTTCCGGGACGAACTGGCTAACGAGATCAAGGAGGAGGCTCAGGCACGGGGCGAGGGTGTCTATGCCCTTCTGGATCAGCTCGCCGCGGAAGTTCCGCCGGGCTCGGACGGTTTGCTCTTTCTGCCCCACCTTCAGGGCCGCGTTTGCCCCAGCGACCCCGATGTGCGGGGGCTGTGGATGGGATTCACTTGGGCCCACCGAAAGCCTCATTTCTACCGGGCTATCGTAGAAGGGGTTGCGTACGAGTATGCTTATTATCTTGGTATCGAGAAGGCGCTCTTGCCAGAAGCCGAGTTCAAGGAAGCCCGCGTTATCGGCGGGGGTGCCCGCAGCCAGTTCTGGAACCAAATCAAAGCGGACGTGTTAGGGCTTCCATACGTCCAGTTGAACCGGGAAGAATTTGCGGTGCTCGGATCTGCCATTGTCGCCGGGTACGCGGTGGGGGTCTTTGACGACCTCAAGGCCACCGCCCGCCGCTTCGTGGAGACCACCGATCGGATCGAGCCGAGGCCGGAATACCATCAGTTCTATCAGGCCTACGTTGAGCAGTACATCGCCCTTCTGTCCGAGACCGTCCCATTCTATCGGCGCCTGGCAACCCTGCCGGAGCCCCCTGGTGGGGAACCGTCGTGAAAGCAGTTGTCGTCCCTATAATGGACTTAGTGGAAGCCTTTCTGAAAATGATCTTGCATCCAGGAGGTGAATGATGAGATTCCAGGGGAAAGTTGCTATTGTGACGGGAGGGGGTCGAGGGATGGGTCGGGCGATTGCCCATGCCCTGACCATGGAGGGCGCGACCGTCGCCCTCATTGACAGGAACATGGAGACCGGGCGCGAGACGGCGGCGCAGATCGAGGCTGACGGTGGAAAAGCGTTCTTTTTCCAGGCCGATGTCAGCGATAAAGAACAGGTTCTGCGCGCTGTCAACGAGACGGTCCAGCGCCTGGGGCAGGTTGACATCCTGGTCAACAACGCGGGGATCCATACGCAGGCGCCTTTCGACCAGGAGACCCGCTCCGATTGGCTATTGCTCTTTGAGGTGAATGTTCTGGGAACGGTCTTTCCCTCCCAGGCCGTCGTGCCCCATATGATTGAGCAAGGCGAAGGACGTATTGTTCACATCGCATCCAAGGCGGCCGTGGTCGGGGAGCCAGGACACGTTGCCTACAGCGCATCCAAGGGAGCGGTGCTCTCCATGACTCGGGCCATGGCGGTGGACTTGGCTCCTCATAACATTACCGTGAATGCAGTGTGTCCAGGGCCTGTCGTCACTGACATGTTATTAGCCGCCGTTCCGGACGCTGCCGACCGCCAGGCGTTGGCCCAGAAAGCTCCGCTGGGGCGGCTTGGGCAGCCTGAGGATGTGGCAGCAGCGGTGCTCTATCTAACGTCGGATGCTGCTGGTTGGTGCACCGGACAGGCAATTTCAGTGGACGGCGGTTTTTCGATCCTTCTGTAGACAGAGTAGCAGAGAGAAGCAAGGAGATAAAGCATGGGGCATAGAGTTCTTATCACAGCGCGCTCGTACCGAAAGATACGGGGGGAGCACTGGGACCTGTTGGAAAGAGAGGGCTGTGACGTCGTGAACAGCCCCTATGATCGCCCGTTGACTGAGGCGGAGATGCTGGATTTGGTGGGCGGTGTGGATGGGGTCGTCGTGGGGCTGGATGAGGTTACGGCTCGAGTCATTGAGGCGTCCACAGACCTCAAGGTCGTCGCCAAGCATGGTGTCGGGGTTGACAACATTGACTTGGCCGCAGCGACTGCGGCAGGGATCGTCGTAACCAACACGCCTGGGGCAAACGAGGCGGCTGTGGCTGAGCTAACCATCGCCCTGATGCTGGCGCTGGCTCGCCACCTGGTGAAACATCACCAGGTGGTCTCGCAAGGCGGATGGGCACGTCAAACAGGGACGGAATTGGCCGACAAGACTCTGGGATTGATCGGCTGCGGTCGGATTGGCCAGGAGGTCGTCAAGCGAGCCCTCGGGTTGGGGATGGAGGTCGTCTTTTACCGACGCACTCCTACCGAAGTGCCCGGTGCCAGGCAGGTGTCGCTGGATGAGTTGCTGGCACGGTCCGACTATGTCTCTGTCCACGTGCCCTACACGTCGGAGACCGATCACATCTTGGATGCCGAGGCCTTCGCGAAAATGAAGGATGGTGTGTACGTCATCAACACGGCGCGGGGCGGCACAGTGGATGAGGCGGCACTCTATGAGGCCCTCGTCGCCGGGAAGGTGGCTGGCGCTGCACTGGACGCCCGGCCAAAGGAGCCACCGCCGCCTGATGATCCCCTCAACACTTTGGAGAACGTAATCCTGACCCCCCACTCTGGCGCGACAACGAGGGAGGCCGTGCTGCGCATGGCAAAAATGGCTACCGAGAACCTGCTTGCTGTGTTGAGGGGTGAACGTCCCCCCAACGTGGTCAACCCTGAGGTCTATGACCAATCAAGGGGTTGATCTAGGCCGACAGGAGACACTTGCTCGTTTGCTGGAGAGCAGGATCGTTGCTGTAATTCGGCTGGAATCATCCGATCAGTAATTCAGCTCTAGACCAGAACAGAACCATACCAGGAGGCTCATGAATGTTTAAAGGCGGTTACTTAGGCAAAATCCTTAGAGTCAACCTTTCTACGAGAGAACACCGCGTCGAGCAACTGAAAGAGAACGAACTTGTGAAGTTGCTCGGTGGACGTGGCTTGGCAGCCAAGATGTACTACGATGAGGTCGGACCGGAGGTGAAACCATTCGATCCGGCCAACAAAGTTTTCTTGATAACCGGCCCTCTGACGGGCGTGAAACTGCCGTCCACCACCAAGATCGGGCTCAGCACCAAGTCCCCAGAGACCGGAATATACCTATGCTCCAACAGTGGTGGGGATTTTGGCCCTCAACTCAAGTTCTGTGGCTTTGATGGGCTCGTCATTGAGGGGCAGGCTGATGACTGGACGTATCTGCTTATCAGAGACGGTGAGGTGACCTTCGGCGATGCGCGTCCCTGGCAAGGCTTGACCACAGACAAGACCTTGGAGGTGCTGAAGGAGGCCCTGGGAGATAAACGGGCCGGGGCGCTCTCCATCGGTCCGGCTGCCGAACGACTGGTTCGGTTATCCTACATCAATGTAGATACGCGCGCCATTGGACGGGGAGGGTCAGGGGCCGTGCTGGGCTCGAAGCGCTTGAAAGGCATTGCCGTGCTTGGCAGCGGTCAGATTCCGGTGGCCGACCCGGATAGGGTAAAGGAAATCCGGCGGGCCGCCATTGAGGAATTGCGCGAGACACGGGCCAATCACACCAAATACGGCACACCCCAATACATCGAGATCATCAATGAACTGGGCTGCATGCCCACGCGCAATTTCCAGACCGCATATTTCGAAGGCGGGGACAAGATAGACGCACACATGATGCGCGAAGGATACTGGGTCAGGAACTATGGCTGCTATCAGTGTCCTGTAGCCTGCGGCAAGGTGTGTCAGGTGAAGGATGGGCCGTTCGCCGAAGCGCGTGCTCGGACCGAATTCGAAACCATCGGGATGCTTGGGCCGAACTGCGGTGTGGATGACTTTGGCGCTATCGTAGCAGCCAACCAGCTTTGTGATGAGATCGGTATAGATACCATTTCTGCGGGCAATGCCATCGCCCTGACAATGGAACTGTACGAACGCGGTCTGATTAGCAGCGAGGATACAGACGGAATCGAAGCCCGTTTCGGCAACGGCCAGGCGCTTGTAGATCTGGTCCGGCTCATCGGGGAACGGCGCGGCATCGGCGACTTGCTGGCTGGAGGTATGGCGCACGTGGCGCGCGAGTATCCTGAGTGGAGCCGCTATATCTTGGCCGTCAAGGGACTGCCCTTCGCGGCCTATGACCCACGGGGCTTTCACGGTAATGGCCTGACCTATGGCACGTCCAGCCGTGGGGCTTGCCATAACGTGGGTGGCTGGACGATCCGCGCCGAGCTCCAGAGCGGCGAGTACGACCGCTTTGCCCTGAAAGGCAAAGGGGTTCTGGTGCAAACCATACAAGACAACAGAGCCTATGTGGACAGCCTGGGCCTTTGCACGGTGGTCAGGGGTTCTATGAATTTCCGCGAACAGCCCAAAGGCGATGTGTTGAAGGCGGTTACCGGCTATGACTTTACCCCAGAACTGATGGAAATTGGAGCCCGTATCTACAATCTGGAGCGGATGATCCTCAAACGTGAGGGCATAAGGCGAAAGGACGACTTGCTGCCCGAACGCATCACGAAGGAGGCTATACCCTCCGGGCCAACTGAGGGACGCATCCTTACAGAAGAGATGTACACGGTCATGCTCGACGAATACTACGACGTGCGAGGCTGGGATGAGGATGGCGTGCCCACGCCGGAAACGATTCGCAAGTTGGGCCTGGATGAACTCCTCTCTTTGGATGAAAGCTAACATCAAAGTACAGATAAAATATCTGGCTGCCCTCAGAGATCGAACGGGACGAAGACGAGAGGAGGTCAGTTTCCCACTGGGCGCTACCCTGCAGGATGTGGCCGAGTGGTTGAATCAACGTTATGCACTCTCGTTGCCCAACCTCCAAGTGATGGTTACCCTCAACGGGAGAGGATGGGAGCAGTTTCCATCGAAGCTGTCTACCGAAATCAAGGAAGGGGACATCATCTGTCTGTTCCCCCCCATCGCTGGTGGATAATACAAAATCGCGATCCTGAAACAGGACAGGGCCATCTTCAAAGATGGCCCTGTGTGTATTTCCCACACCGCATTGAGGGAGAGTGAGACGTTTTCCCCGACGCAACGCATCACGGGTGCCTCTTGCGCGCTTTGCAGTGGGCGCAACGACTGGTCAGGGAAGTCTACGGCAACGACTACGCCGAAACCCACCCCGAAGCCGTAACCCTCAAGGAACAAATCTACCAGGTCTTCGATGCCAAGACCAGAAGGACGGTGGACAAACGCTATCGGAAAGTGATGGGCCTGAGAGAGCATTACGTGGCCCAGATGCCCCAAGCGCAGCGCATCTTCGATTTCCTGGAACGCCACTACCCCAAACTGGTCAACGCGCTGGAAAACCCCCTCATCCCACTGACCAAGAATACCGTGGAACTGGTCATCCGCCGCTTTGACCAGCACTATCAGAACTTCTGCGGCTTCGATAGCATCGAGACGGCGTGGAAGTATTTGCACCTATTTGAGTTGACCTATCGTTTCACCCCTTTCGCTCAAGACAACCGGCCAGTGAAAGGGCGAGAAATGGACATCCGCGGCAAGTGCCCTCTGGAACTGGTTGGCTATGACATCAGCCAGATGCCCATCGCCCAAATCCTGCGTGGACAGTTGCTGGGCTGGCCGCCTGAAACCCTTGGGGAGCTTGTCCCAAATGCGTAACGCTCCCGTGTCGAGCAGTTGACATATTGCCAAATTCTGCTATAATAAGTATCAGTTTCATTCCCCAAAATGAAATGCCGGTTTTGAAACGTCTGTACTATTATTGAAGGGAATACAAGTGTCAAGTAAAAGTACTAACAGAAGTTCTACTGCTCTCAAGGCACTCAAAGTGCTTGAAGCTGTTGCGGCTTCGTCACAGCCGGTCTCTGTCTCCGAAGTAGCCCAACGAGTGGACATTGATGGGAGCACAGCTTACCGCATGTTGAGGACGCTGGTTGATGCGGGATATGTTGTGCAAGACGAGATCTCGAAGCGATACAGGCTCAGTTATAAAGTTGTCTCCTTGAGTCGCAATTTGCTGGCAGAAAATAAAGTCACTCGGTTGATTCATGAAAGACTCGAACAGATAACTGCCGAAACCCGTGAAACCTTGCATCTTTCCGTTTTGGATGGGAATGAGACCGTACTTATACTACAAGTAAAAGGCACACAACTTGTCAAGGTTGATTTTCAGATAGGTGACCGTGTGCCGTTACACTGTACGTCCATTGGCAAAGTCTTACTCGCTTTTCAAGACGTGCAGTATATCGAAGAGATCATAGCTGCGGGTCTACCCAAGATGGCCAGCAATACCATCACAGACCCGGATGAGCTCAGAAAGGAATTGCAGCGCATCCGATCTCAGGGATATGCCACTGATGATCGTGAATTTTCGGACAATATGCGCTGTGTTGCTGTGCCTATCTTTGAAAGTGGAGGGCGTGTCCACAGAGGGATCAGTATATCCGGGCCTGACTTTCGCTTCACATTTGAGAGATTAGAGGAGCTGAAAGATCCACTCCTGAAGGTCTCGTGGGAGCTTTCAGAACAATTAGGCGGGCTTCCATGGACAAGATGAGCACATCGCAAACTCGCTTTCGTGCAGGTCAAACAGGCCTTTGACGATTTCCCCCCTTTGGGCCAATCTCCTCGCTGTTTGAAAGGACCTGGCTGATTTTATTTATCAGTGTGGCGTTTCACTTTCAGTTGACAGATTCCACATTTTGAGATATAATTTCTATAAATGACACCACCTATATGGGCATTTGCACCTTGGTTGATGATGATCAAAGCAGACCAGGCGTCCTGAGTCGCGAAGCGGACAGTCTTGAGTAAAGGGGGGAAACTATGAAAATGCTGATTAACAGCCAGTGGGTGGAAGCCTCCGACGGCAATTGGCAGGAGATTCGCAACCCAGGCACTGGCGATGTTATTGACAAAGTCCCGGTTGCTACTTTGCAAGATGCCGAGACAGCCCTGCAGGCAGCCCAACGGGGCAAGGAGGCCATGGGCAGATTGCCAGCTCACAAACGTTCGGCGATCTTGTTTCGCATCGCCGAGGCTCTGGAGGCTAACAAGTCTTCTCTAAGTGAGTTGCTGGCTCGGGAGAATGGCAAGCCGATCCTGCAAACCCGTGAAGAAGTGGCGGCTGCGATACGGATTTATCGGGGGTTCGCCGAGGAGGCCAAGCGTATCCTCGGCCGGGTGGTACCTATGGACGCGGTACCAGGCCAGGAGCGGCACTTCGCAGTCACCATCCGCCAGCCTTTGGGGGTGGTAGCGGCGATCGTGCCGTTCAACTATCCCGTGGAACTCTGTGCCCACAAAGATGGTGCGGCATTGGCAGCGGGCAATGCCGTGATCGTGAAACCCCCCAGCGATTGTCCTCTGACCCTGCTCAAGATCGCTGCCTTGATGGAGGAAGCGGGACTGCCCAGAGCTGCGCACCAGGTGATCACAGGGCCAGGAGCCTTGATCGGAGAGTTTCTGGCCCGGAGCCCAGGCATCCAGATGGTCACCGTGACCGGCAGCACCGAGGTGGGCACTAAGATTTCGCAACTAGCCGCCCAGCATCTCAAGAAGGTCCACCTGGAGCTGGGCGGCAACGATGCCACAATCGTTTGTGCTGATGCCGACTTGGAGAAGGCAGCCGAAGCGGTTGTCCTGGGCCGCCTGGCCCGCGGGAACGGCCAGATCTGTTGTGCGGTCAAGCGTATATTCGTGGATGCTCAGGTCTACGACCGTTTCGCTGAAATCCTGACGGAGAAGGCCAAGGCTCTCAAGGTAGGCGACCAGTTGGCGGAGGACACCGACGTGGGGCCTCTGATCACCGAGGAGGCTGCCCAGAAGGTAGAGGCGGCTATCAACGATGCTATCAAAGCGGGGGCAACGTTGACGGCCGGAGGGCACCGGCGCAACGCCTTCGTCGAGCCTACCGTCTTGACTAACGTCCCTCCCCAGGTTGATCTATTTCGCCAGGAAACCTTTGGGCCAGTCGCTCCCCTGGTAGCCTTTCAGAATGTAGAGGAAGCGATTAAGATGACCAACGACACCCCCTACGGTCTGCAGGCGGCGGTATTCACCCAAGACATCTCTCGCGCCTTCGATATAGCCTACCGCCTGGAGGTGGGGGGAGTGATCGTCAACTGGTCATCCGCGATACGGGTGGAAAGTCTGCCGTTTGGTGGGATCAAGATGAGCGGCCATGGGCGCGAAGGGCTGCACGACACCCTCGACGAGATGACTGAGCAGAAGATCATCCTGGTGCACGACGCCCTGTCGGTATTCACTCAGGAGTGAGTAAGCTAATGGGAAACCTGGATTCCTTGCAGATGCAGGGAATTAGCAAGAGCTACGATGGGACACAGGCCCTGCGTGAGGTAGATTTCTCGGCCGCCATTGGCGAGGTGCACGCCATCGTCGGGGAAAACGGAGCTGGGAAAACTACTCTGGTGAAGATTATTGCCGGGGCCCTGCAGCGAGACGCAGGGGAAATCCTGTTAGACGGCAGGCCAGCGGACCTGGGCACGCCGCTTCGCGCTCGCCGCCTAGGGATCCGAGCTGTGCATCAGGAGTTCAGCCTGGTTCCTCACCTGACCGTCACCGAGAACATCCTGATGGGCGAGATGCCTACTGGCAGGTTAAAGTGGTGGGTCGATTGGCCCACGGCTCATCACCGGGCGGAGGAGATCCTCCAGGGGATTGGCTTTACCGGCATCAACGTGCGGACGCCCGTTTCCCGCCTAAGCATCTCCCACCAGCAGATGGTAGAGATCGCTAAGGCTGTGGCAGAAAGGCCTCGCATCCTGATCCTGGATGAGCCTTCAGCGGTGCTCTCCCAGGAGGAGTTGAAGCGCCTCTTCGCCCTGATTGAGACACTCAAGGAGGAGTCCACGCTGATTCTATACATCTCCCATCGGCTGAACGAAGTCTTTGAAGTGGCCGATCGAATCACCGTGCTCAAGGATGGCGAGTTGGTGGGTACGATGCCCTCTCAGGAGACAGACCAGGGGCAGTTGATCAAGATGATGGTGGGGAGAACCCTGGGCGAGATCTATCCGCGCCGACACACACAGCCGGGTGAGGAGATTTTAAGGGTAGAGAGCCTGAGTCGAGGAAATTCCTTCAAAGATATCTCCTTCTCCCTTGCCCGCGGTGAGATCCTCGGGCTGTTCGGGCTCGTGGGCAGCGGCCGTACCCAGGTGGCAAGGTGCATCTTCGGCGCCGAACCACCTGCCTCCGGAGAAATCCGCCTGGAAGAGAAGGTGATCAGGCCGAAATCGCCGCGGGACGCCGTGAAGGCCGGCATTGCGCTTCTGACCGAGGATCGGAAGCGGGACGGTCTGGTGATGAATTGCCCGATTCGCGACAATGTGATCCTGGCCACTATGGAGCAGGTGAGCCGCTGGGGGTTCCTGAACCGCCGGCAACAGGATGCTCAGGTGCGATCCAAAGTGCAGGAACTGGATATCCGACCTCCCCAGGTCGGACGGTTGGTTCGGACGCTGAGCGGGGGGAATCAGCAGAAGGTGGCCTTGGCCAAGTGGCTCCTCTCCCAAGCCAAAGTGCTCATCCTAGATGAGCCGACTCGGGGGGTGGACGTGGCCACAAAGGTTGAGATCTACCACATCATAGGTGACCTGGCCGACAAAGGGATCGGGATTCTCTTCATTTCCTCGGAACTGCCGGAGATCCTAGGCATGAGCGACAGGGCTTTGGTAATACGGGAAGGTCGCTTGGTCGGAGAGTTCACGCGGGCCGAGGCCAGCGAGGAAAGCCTGCTGGCCGCTGCTGCAGGGGTGAGCCAATGATGGGAGGTTGAGGCAAATGTCATCCAGTTCTTCTGTCACGGAGGAAAGGCGAGTCCGGGCCTTTCTATCTGCTCGATTCGGCAAGTGGTTTGGAGAAGAGGCCCGCCGACGTTGGGCGGACTATGGCTTCATGGCGGCTTTTGTTGTCCTGGTGCTGATCGCCGCCTCGGCCTCGGATGTGTTCTTTACTCCACGGAATATCAGCAATCTGTTCCGCCAGATCGTGACCAATGGCTTGGTCAGCCTTGGGATGCTGGTCACGATCCTCACCGGGGGCATCGATCTTTCAGTGGGGTCAATTGTAGCCTTGAGCGGGATTTTGGCTGCCGGCCTGCAAGCACACATACCACTTGGCCTAGCCATCCTCGTCGCTCTAGCCGCTGGCGTGCTGGTCGGCGCAGTGAACGGCTTCCTGATCGCCCGCTTCAAGCTGGCGCCATTCATCGTGACGTTGGCTACCCTGGGCGCGGTCCGGGGAGCGGTCTACGTCTACTCGGAAATCCCGCAAGTTCCCTCTAACCCTGCCTTCCGCGGGATCTTGGGCGGCTTCATCGGTCCGGTGCCGGTGGCGGCGATCATCATGGTGGCTTCTTTCCCCTTGGTCTGGCTGTTTCTCAACCGGACGACCGCCGGGCGAGCCATTGTGGCCATCGGGGGTAACGAGGAAGCGGTCAGGCTGGCAGGTATCAATGTGGGCCGTCACATCTTGCTGGCATACATGATATCCGGCTTGTTCGCCGGTCTGGCCGGGGTGATCCTGGCCGCCCGCCTGGGCATCTCTCAGCCAAGTGTAGGGGTAGGCTACGAACTGGACGCCATCGCCGCAGTTGTCATTGGCGGCGGAATCCTGGGGGGAGGCGGCGGAGGCGCAGTGGGTACGTTTGGTGGGGTACTCATCCTGGGGCTGATTGACAACCTATTGAACCTGTTCGCCGTGCAAACCTATTACCAGCAGATTTTCAAAGGACTCATTATCGTGTTTGCCGTACTGGCCCGACGAAAGGAAGGATAGGACGAGCGTCTATGCAGCGTCCCTCTCGCTCTGGATGGCAAGGCGAAGAAAGGAGGTGGTCGGAAGACGGAGAACTCGGGCTCATAAAGACGATGGAAACTTGGCTGTGGAACCTTAGACTAAAAAAGGAGGTTAACTGATGAAACGCACATTAGCTTTGAGCATTGTCTTGGTGGTAGTTCTGGTGGCTGCCGGTTGCGCTCCCACCCCCGCTCCTGCTCCTGCTCCTGAGGAAGAAGCCAAAGAATTCACCATTGGCGTGGCCAACTTCCTTCTGGGTGCTCCCTACTTTGTCGCCATGTCCGATGCGGCCGAGGAAGAGGGAGCCTACTACGAAAACGTCACGGTGATCACCACCGATGGCCAGGGCGACGCCGAGAAGATGACGTCGGACGTCGACGACTTGATAGCCAAGGGCGTGGATGGGATACTCATCAACGCCGGCCCGATCGAAGCTCTCCCGGCTGCCCTGGACGCCATCCAAAAGGCCGGTATCCCGGTGGTCATGGTGGATAGGCTGCTGAAGGGCGGCGAGTACAACAGTTGGATAGGCCCTGACAACTACCAGATTGGGGTACAGGATGGGCAGTACATCGTAGACCGGCTGGGTGGTGAAGGCTTGCTACTAGACATACGCGGCGGCCCGGCGGATAACACCATCGGCCTGGATCGCACCAACGGCATGCTCTCCGTAGTGGAGCAAAGTAACATTGAGGTGGTGATGGCCCCCGATTTCGGCGGCTGGAGCGAAGACGGCGGGTTCACCATCATGGAGG
>JBGVTF010000221.1:0-4297 GCA_041862415.1 Anaerolineae bacterium
GCCCGCCTTGACCGTGTACGTCTGATAGGCCGGTTCGGGCTCCGGCACAGGCTCAGGGGGAGGTACAGGTGGCTGCACCGGCGGTGGGCCCACCCAGTCAGTCAGGAGTTTGGCCAGGATGCTTTCCACTGTATGGCCCTGGCCCTGGGCTCTGACTTTGGCCCTCTCGTAAAGGTCATCGTCAACTCGAATTGAGATGGTCACATCGCTCATGATGTCGTCCTCCTTCGACGGCTCAGCCCTGTAAATCACGGCCAAATTATACCACCTTAACTCCCTTTAGGCAACAGCGCCCGTACCGCAACAGTGATGCTCAGATTCATTTGGATGTGGCTAAAACAAGTTGGAGGTTGGGAGGGGGACGCTGTCAACGGATCTGTAGAGCGGATTGAACAGATGATCACCCCTCAGGCGAGATTTCTCCCGTCTGATCTTGGCCTGAATCCGCTGACAGCACCCCGCCAGCAACGAGGCTGCCTGCTCACCTTGACGCCCAACTCATTTTAGCCAGACCCGTTCTATTTTAGCCTTTCCTCCCCGCCGAAATCCCGATACATCGTCAGCCCGGAGAGCACCTCTTCGTCTTCGGCGCTCAGCTCATCCTTGACCATCTTGACCAGATAAGAAGCCAGCCCCGGGCCAATCATGAAGCCCTGACCGCACATCCCAACGGCGTTGATGTAACCTTCCGGTTCCTTCACCTTGCCCACGATGGGTAAACCGTCGGGTGTCATGGGGTACAGCCCCCGCCAGGTCCTTCTCACCCTGAGGTTGGCCAGCCTGGGCATGAGATCAATCATCCGTCTGGCAACCATGGGCAGGAAAACCGAGGTCTCCCGCGTGTCTTCCCCCCACATGCTGGGCCTGGGGGTGATGCAAAAGACGATTTGGTTTGTGTAGTGTTGGTAGAAATAGTAGTTGGCCGAGCCCTCGGCTGGCCTGATGTCAACGACCATAGGCTCCAGGAAACGCTCCACCGGCTCCGTGATGCCGGCTTCGTGGGAGTCGGGCCGCACTGGCACATCCAGTCCGGCCATGTTGGCCACCCTTTTGGCCCCGGCACCAGCGGCGTTGATGACAAAATCCGTGTCATATTCGCCTTTCGTGGTCTTGACGCCGCGGACTTGGCCAGCCTCCACGACGATGTCCGTTACCTCTTCGTTGAAGTGGAACTCGGCCCCCCGCTCTCTGGCCCTTCGACAGAAGGCATGGGTAGCCAGGAGAGGACAGGCACTGCCATCGTCGGGGCAGAAAGTGCCCCCCCGCAACCCCTCCTGGTTGAGATCGGGGATCACCTCCAGCAACTCGTCCTTGTCCAACCAGTTGATGTTCAGTCCATATTGCTTCTGGACATCCAGCAGCCCCTTCAGGGTCTCCTCATCCTGCTTCCGGTAGGCCACAAAACTATAGCCGCCCTGGACCCACCCAATGTGGTCACCATACTCCTCCTCCCAGGTGGAAAAGATTTCAATGCTTTTCAGGCAGATGTTGATCTTGGCCTTATCGGAGTGGGTGGCCCGGATGCCGCCAATGGCCGCCTTGTTAGCGCCCTGGCCCACACTGGGCAGTTTGTCAATGACAAGGGTGCGGATTCCCTCTTTGGCCAGGAAGAAAGCAGCCGGAGCGCCGATGCTTCCGGCCCCAATGATGACCACGTTGAAATTCTTCCTAGTCATGACTGTCTCCCTCTGCCTCGCAGAAGACGCCCAGGGGCACTTCCATGAAAAGCGGCCGGTGCACGTTCTCCACGACTTGGCTCTCTGGGATACCCTCCTCCTTGAATATCCTCTTAATGAGGTTGGCACAGGTCTTGGACCCGCAGGCTCCCATCATGGCGCGGGTCGGGAACTTGATAGCGTTCATGTCCGTGAAGCCCTCTCTGACAAACTCTCTGATCTCACCAGCGGTGACTCGCTCACAGCGACAGATGATCACGTCATCGGTGAGCCTCTCCACATAGTGGTCCATGGGTTCTGTGACCTGCTTCTCCTGGACCTGGATACTGGCGATCCTTTTCGCAATCTCTTTGGGCGCTTTAACCCCGACCAGGATGGTCCTGTCGTTGGCCTTGACGTTCCTCACCCTGCTCACCTCCACGTTGCCCAGGACCTGCCCCTCCATGTCCAGGACAGTGACCACGTCGTCCACGGCGATGGTGTCCTCGAGGAACTCGTAGGGGATGGTCACGGTGGGATAGTCGGGGTCCTTGCGGTGGTCCACCAGGGTGATGGCCAGGCCCGGACAGATGGCCACGCAGCGCGCACATCCGGTACATTCGTCCCCTATGTATTGTGGCAACTGGCGCATGTCGTCCCCTTCGATCACGATGCACTCCTGGGGACAGACCGAGACGCAAGGGTCACAGGGTATCTCCTGGACGCAGTGCAGCACAGGGAACACCCCCTCTTCCTCTTCCGGCAGGGATTCAGCGATGGTCTCGCCCGGTTTCGATTTCAGGATCTCGGCTGTCCTGAGCCAATCGGGCGGAATCTCCCCCACCTTCCGGCCCAGTTCCCTGGCGATCTCCAGCCCCCTGATCTTGCCTGTGAACATGGTGGCTGAGGCCTCGGCAATCTCTTCGGCGTCGCCAGCGGCGTAGACCGCCATCCCGAATTCCCTGGCCTTCCAGTAGAACTCGTCCACCGGATCCAGGCCCACGGCAATCAGGACAGTATCACATTCAAAGGACTCTTCCGTACCCGAAATCGGTTTAAAGTCCTCGTCCACCTGGGCGATGGTCACCGACTCCACGCTGTTCTGACCGTTGGCGCTGAGGATGGTGTGGGAGGTGTAGACGGGCACCCCGAAGCGGACCAGTTTGTCCTGGTGGACCTTGTACCCGCCACATTGGGGCATCACCTCCACCAGGCCCACCACGGCGATGTCAGCCTGGAGGGCGTGATAGCCAGCGATGAGGCCCACGTTTCCCCCTCCGACGATGAACAGCTTCTCAGTAGGCTTGACCAGGTCCCTGTTGACCAGGGTCTGGAAGGCTCCCGCGCCGTAGACTCCGGGCAGGGTGTTGCCCTTGAAAGCCAGCGACTTCTCCCGCGCCCCGGTGGCCACCAGCAGGACGCCAGGCCGTATGAGCACGTACTCTTTCCCGTCCCGCACCACACCGACCTCCTGGTCACTGAAGACGGCCACAGCCATGGTGTTGAGCCAATAGGCGACGCTTTCGTACTGCTGGAGATCCTCTTCCAGCCTGGTGGCGATGTCAATGCCTCGCGTGCCCGCGTAGCAGGCCTCTATGGAGCCGAAGAACTTGTGGGTTTGCAGGACCAGCTTGCCGCCCAGCCTGTGCTTGTCGTCAACGATGAGGGTCTTGACGCCCAGCTTGCCCAACTCAATGGCCGCCGAGAGGCCCGCTGGTCCGCCGCCGATGATGAGGCACTCGACCTCTATTGTCTCGATGTCACCGAACCTGGGCACCTCCTCCACAGGCGGCAGCTTCGGGTCCCCGGCAACGGGTTCGACCCTCACCCCAGGTGTCACCTGCACCATGCACGACTTGACCGGCAACCCGTCGGCGATGACCATGCATTGGGCGCACTGGCCGTTGGCGCAGAAGATACCCTGAGGCGCACCGTCCTTCTTGTGGTGGCCGAAAATCCTGATGCCGTTGGCGAAAAGGGCCGAGGCGATGGTCTCACCCTCTCTGGCCAGCAGCTTTTCCCCCTTCCAGTAGAACTCGACAGCCCCCCTCTCGTCCACTGGAAGTATGGGGTGTTCTTGAACTCTGTATCCGTCTTTCATTTAACCTCCTTGCAATCCTCCTTGATTCAAAGAGAGTGTAGTAACCAAAGTACGGGCCATTGACATTCGGCACCTTACTGGTCCCAAAGGGAGAGTTGTTGATTGTCTCCTGTGCTTCCTGCCAGTTCGCCCGATGAAGCGGCATCAATGGCACGATTGGCCAACCTGTCTGCCGCTCTATTGTATTGACGTTCGATGTGCTCGATGTTCACCACCTTGTATCCAGCCAAAAGCTTCTGGACTTTATTCCTCAGTGGTTTCAAAAGGGGACTCTTGACCTTGTACTCTCCCTTGAGTTGGCGCACCAAAAGCTCGCTGTCCAAGCGGACCTGGATGGCATCAGCCTGATATTCAGCCGCCACCTGCAGGCCCTGGATCAGAGCCATGTATTCTGCCTGGTTGTTTGTTTTCCGGCCGACGAACTGGGACAGTTCTTTGAGAACCCGGCCCCGCTCGTCTTCGATTACCACGCCGATGCCGGCCGGACCTGGGTTGCCCCGTGCCGCACCATCGGCGTAGATCACTAATCGCCGCATGTTCG
>JBGVTF010000222.1:0-3685 GCA_041862415.1 Anaerolineae bacterium
ACCTTGGAGGTCTTTGTAGGTCTCAGCAGACCTGACAGGTTTAGCAGCCAAAACCCGTCAGGTCTGGCTTTTTGCCCCACAAATCTGCATTGGGTGACCTCCCTGTTTAGTGAGGGGTTTCCACGTCGAGGGCGGCACGCTGAAGGACCTGTTGGGGCAGCCCATGCCGCTGGTGGGTGCACCTCAAGGATTTCGGCAAGGGGCCGTTCCGCTGGCTGGTCTACCAGCACCCGCCGGGGCGCTGTTCCGTAGCCCGGCGAGCCGCCGCCTCGCCTCTGCCAAAGTACGTAGCAGGGTCAGTGCCTGGCCACGAGCTTGGGGGACAATGTCCTCTTGTCCTACATCTCAAGCTGAAACCGGATGGCCTCCAGAATCTCTCGGCGTAGATTCACATCAACCAATTCGCCCAAGTCTCGCTCCAGTCGGCTCTTATCCAGGGTGCGAATTTGGTAGCACAAAGCGATGGAGGCCACTCGCAGACCAGCTACGCCAGCCGGCAACAAGACTTCGTTAGGGTAAACGACCCGTGAGGTAGATTTACGGGAGGTCAGGGGAATTACGTTGACCACCGGCAGCAGTTGATTGATCCGTTCCCGGCTGATGACGAGCGCGGGACGTCTGCCAGCCTGTTCTGACCCTTTGGTGGGATCAAGTGAAGCGAGAAAGATGTGCCATTGATACTTCACTGGGTCGGCTCCCACCACTCAGCATCAACCTCAGCAAAGGCCGACATCGTCTCCTGCAAGTCTGTCATGAAGAGGGGATCATTGGCTGCCTGCTCCATTTGAGCGAGCTTGTCAGCCTCGTTGGGCGTCTGGGAGCGTTGCTCAAGCATTTCTTTCACTAACACAAATTCTTCCAGCGGCAGAATAACGCCAATCGGGTTGCCCGCCGCATCCGTGATAAACTGACGTTTGAGAACAGTCATCGTCTTTTGCACCTCAGAGACCAATTGTGTTTTTGTTGCACTTGATTATACCATATTGGGGCGAAATATGGAAAAGGGAAGAATCTCGCCTTTTTAACAAGCAAAGTTTTGAGTTAAGGAGGAACTATCGGGCATGCGACGGGCAGAAGAAGAGAAGAGTGATGACGACAGAGCAACCAGCCTACCTGGCCTACCTGCTGCGCCTGTGGCAGGTCAACGACGACGGAAAACCCGTCTGGCGGGCTTCTGTGGAGAACTCCCACACCGGCGAGCGTCACGGCTTTGCCAATCTGGACCTGCTGTTCGCGTTCCTGGAGGAAAAGACGGTGGAGCTGGCTCAACGCCAGGAGCAGGCGAAAGACATCACAATGTAGATACGCTCCTCTGCCGTCACATAGCGGGCAGCGGATGCTGGGTCTTTCATCATCAGTTCCATAATGAATTGCTCGTCAATTGTCAAGGATGGTACCTCAAGCCGCATGCCCTGCCAACTCGTACACCATTTGAGTTGGCTGAATCACCCGGCGCGAAGCATCCAGAATCTCTAGCGAAATTACGTTCCCATCAGCATCATAATCCAGGATGACACCAGGCTTGTCACAGCCCCATAGCTATCGCAGCAATGAGCGCCAACGCACCACCGAAAGGGGCATCCCGCTTTGCGCCCCTCCCTCACCAAACCAGGGGGCCACTTGCTCAATGGGAAAGTCGTATTCGGTGCGGTAGGTCACTGGCTATCCTTCCCGCTTCCCTCCCAAGCAGGTGACAGAGCAACGGAGAGGGTCTTGAGCCCTCTGGCGATGGCCTCCTCCTCGTTCTCACAAGCGCCGCTTTCCAGAAGGGCCTCCAGAATCTGGCGTACCTCGGGACGCAGGAGGACCTTACGGGCGATGCGTCGGGCCCGTTCTTCCATCAACGCCTCCGACAAAGAAGCCACGTCTCTATCTACGTCTTCAGCCGACAACAACGCTGCCTGCGGTTCATGTGGAGCAATTCTTTTCTCCATAGCCTTTCACCTCCCATACGTCTCAGCCACGTGCTCGATCAACTGGTTGCTGTAATGTGTACCCTGTTGTTGGCATAGGTTGAGCAACTGCTGAATGTCATTCCTGGTCAGTAGCCCGTCCAGGCCGGCTCGACCTACCACGCCGGGGAATCCCGTGATTCGTAGTCCCTCCTCCTCGGCCACGGCGCGGGCTGCCAGCTCGTCCAACAAAATCAACGCACATCCAAGTTCTGGGCGGGCGGCGACGATCATCGCCTCTGCTTCCGGCAGATGATTGCGGTAGTCTGAGTCACCCGACAAAGGTTGCACAGCAATCCGGCGGGCCAACGTCTCTGCCCGTTCCTTTTCATCGGCTGTCAGCGGTTCTGCCAACACCACAAACCCCTCCCGGATGAGATCAGCCAGTTCCTCACCAGCGCCATGCTTTTCGAACTCGGCCACTTGCGATGATGCGATGTAGATCGTCTTGAAATATCGCTTCAGTAAATCCATTCGACCACACTGAAACGCTGATATGAGCGGCCCTGTGTTACAGACCACTGTAATCTTGTCTATTTCCTCGTTGATGGAATCCATTATACCCTGCCCCATCTCCTTCGTCAACCTGGTTAGTGCCCAGCGACTCCAGGCTTACTTTTCCCCAGCGGCCGGCTTGGGCTTCCACAGCCCTATAGCCACCGCAGCGACGAGCGCCAGCGCGCCGCCGAAGAAAAAGGGCGCCGACGGACCAAAGCCCTTCCAGCCACCAATGCCATCCCACAACAGGCCGGCGATGAGCGAGGCTGGAAAGTCGAGAATGCCCAACACCGCATTGTAGGTACCATAGGCTGTGCCCCACAGCTCAGGAGCCACGATGTCGGCTACCATGGCCTTGGTCGTGCCGTAGGCCAGGCCATAGTACACACCGTAGAATGCATATAGCCCCCACACGTGCCAGCCCGTCCCCGCCACAGCAAACCCCAGGTAAATCAGGGCGTAGACCAGCCAGCCCCCCACGATGAGCCTGCGCCGCCCCACGCGGTCCGAGAGCGACCCGGCCGGAGTGGAGACCAGGGTATAGACCAGGTTAAAGGTGGCCAGCATCCCCAACACGCCGAGCACGTTCAGACCGCGCTCCTGGGCCCGCAACACCAGGAAGGCGTCGGAGGAGTTGCCCAGGTCAAAGATGCCCACGATGACCATGAATACCAGGAAAGGCTTGCCCAATCCCTTGAAGGTGATGCGAGGGGCCTGGCGCTTCTCTTTGACGGCCACGTCCTGGGCTCCGATGGCCAGGCTGAGCACGGCCAGCACCGCCGGGATCAGGCTGATCAGCACCACCGTCTGGAAAGTGCTCCGCCCCAGTTCCTGGCTGAACGACTGCGTCAGCCAGACCACCAGCAGGGCAATGAGCAGCCCCAACAAGGCTCCGCCGGTGTCAGCCGCCCGGTGGAAGCCGAAAGCCAGCCCGCGGTGGCGGTCCTGTATGGAATCGGCCACCAGCGCGTCGCGGGGGGCGGTGCGCACGCCTTTACCCACCCGGTCAGCCCAGCGCACGCCAGCCACCATGCCCCACGAATTCGCAAAATAGAAAAATGGTTTGGCCAGGGTGGAGAGCCCATATCCGACCACCGCCAGCCACTTTCGGGCCCGCAGCCTGTCGGACAGCCAGCCGGAGAACACCTTGAGCAGGCTGGCCGTGGCCTCGGCGATGCCCTCGATGAGGCCGATGATGTTGGTCTTGACCCCCAGCACGTTGGACAAAAACAGCG
>JBGVTF010000223.1:0-33948 GCA_041862415.1 Anaerolineae bacterium
TCCAGGTGTTCTCGTTAAAGCTGGCATCGTCAATGCCGCCCACGTCTGAGACCATGCCTACCCTGAACTTGACCTCTGGTGGAGCCTCGGTCGGGGCGGGCGCTTCCGTCGGCGCCTCGGTCGGAGGTGGCGCTTCCGTCGGCTGTGGGCCACAAGCCGCCAAGACGAGCGACAGAAGCGTTACAATGGCCAATACTGACCAGGCAAGTGATGTCTTTCGGGTTTTCATTTTTTTCCTCCTCCTTGGTTCTTAGGATCTCTGTTGGAAAAACAAAACATCGCCACAAGTTTTTGAGGGTCTATCACCTCCTTCCTCCTCTGCTTATGGAGTTACTCAGAGACCCCTTTGTCTCATGGTGGAGAGCAACAATTACCCGGCTAACACAGTGGTTGATCGCAACCACCGGATACGGGGGATCGTCTCCCAGCTACTGGCCAGAGACTGATTTCCCTATCGGTTATCAACAACCCTGGCAGCCTTGCCTGGGGGGTAGCGATTTGATCTCTTGAAGCGGAACTTTCTTTTCGTGATATCTCTGATTCTTCCCTGCGATGCAAGACGGATTCCTGCAAGCGCGACAACTGGAGTCCCTCTAGTTCCTCTCTACCCACAGTCTCCAGATCGGGCTTAAATTTTGAGAATCTCTCCCGGCTCTTGTTGGATCAAAGATCACGGCAACTGCACTGAAAAATCCGTAGAACGACTTCAGTCATTCCCAGAGTGGCTAAAGCCGCCCCTACGAACACTTTTCGGATAGGTACTAAGCTTCCCTGGGAGGTCTCAAAGAGAGCGCCCCTCCGGCCCCCACAAAAGCGGCCAGCCCAGCGATGATGAAAGCCAAGGTGTACGACCCTGTGACGTCACCGATGTAACCAGCCACAGTGGGACCGATGGCTTGACCGATGCCAAAGAAGACGGTGACGAAGCCCAGAGCGGCCGGGGCCAGCCTTGGGCCCAAATAATCACCAGAGGTAGCGGCCATGATGGCCGGGATGCTCCAGGCGGTGAGAGCAAAGAGGAGAGCTGAGAGGTAATAGCCAGGGGGGGCTTTCCACAAGCCGAAGATGATAAAGCAAAGGCCCTGCAAGAAATAGACCAGGGCCAACCCGTATTTTCTGCCAATTACGTCAGAGACCGTACCCCAGATGAAACCGCTGACAAAGCTGACCAGACCCGCCAGCGACCACAGCCATCCAGCGGCCTCCTTAGCAAAACCCGCCTCCCCAGTGAGGTAATCAGCGAAGAAGGTAGCATAGATGATATAGGAGAAGCCAAACATGATGTAGATCAGAGCCAGATGCCACACTGCCCCCGATTTGTAGACCAGGCCCCACTGCAGCGACGAAGCCCTGTCCTGAGCCCTGCCGAAGGGCTTGTCCTGGGAAGATAGTGGACTCTCATCGAGGCCAATGGCTGCCAAACCTTTCTCCGCCGGTCTGTCCCTCAGAATCACGAAGCATAGGATGGCTATGATGACCGTCATGGCTCCCAGATAGTACCAACTGTAGCGCCAGCCGTCAGTTCCGTAAGCGTCAATGATGCGGGGGATCAGGGGGCCGGTGATGGCCAGGCCCACGCTGGAGCCACCCACGGCAATACCGCTAGCCAACCCCCTGCGCCTGGTCCCAAACCAGGCCGACACGAGCCCCATCACCGGGACGTTGCTTCCTCCACTGCCAACTCCCGTCAGAGTGCGCCACACTAGAGCCATCTGAAAGCTAGGGGCCAGACCGGTCAGAAACATGGTGACGCCGATGAGGAGCATGGAAAGGCTTATGACCACCCGTGGTCCGTAGCGAGCGGCCAGAAAACCACCGACGATGGCCAGGATTAGATAGCCGACAAAGTTGCCCGTGGCCAGATTGCCAGCCTGGGTCTTGGTAAGACCTAACCCTTCTTTCATGTGGGGTAGAATCATAGTATAGCCGAAACGGGCAAACCCCAGGCAGCCCAACACCGTCACCACGCTCATGGACAGGATAACCCACCCGTAGTGAAGCCCCTGCAATCGCTGATTCTCGTCAGCCACAGCCGCCCCCCTCCCCCTGAATGGTAACGTGGTACTCCGGTTCGCACCAACTGTACCGCCCGTGCCGCAACAGTGGTAGTCGCTTTCAGCTTTCTCGCACGTCCACCAACTTCATCTCTGGAGTTTCCAGGGCTCCCACCAGTTGGTCTTGAGGTACCTCAGCCACCTTTACGGTGATTAAACCCTCGTTGGGGTCCTCTCCCAGAAAGGTACCCAGACTGATGATGTCGCCTCCCATCTGAGCAATCTGGCTGGTAATGGCTGCCAGGACACCCTTCTTATTCGGCGCCTGGAGGGTTAGCCGCACGCCCTTCTCCCTGGCCCCCAGGAGCTCCAGGAAAATCTTGAAGAGGTCGGTCTCGGTGATAATGCCCACCAGCTTGCTATCGCGTACCACCGGTAGGCCACCGATCTTGTTGTCCACCATGATGCGCGCTGCCTCCTCCAGTGGCGTGTTCTCCTCGATAGAAATCACGTCCTTGGTCATGACGTCCTGCACGGTGATTCTGGCCATTAGATAATGAATTTCGTACACGCTGAGAGAGGTAGCGGGTGAGGGCGAGGCGTACAAAAGGTCCATCTCCGAAACGATGCCTACCAGCCGACCGTGTTTGTCTACCACAGGCAGTCGTCGGACTCTATTGTCCCGCATCACTTTCAGAGCCTCGTCAATGTTGACATCTGCGGTAATAGTGATAGGATGTTTAGACATCCTGTCTCTGACCAGCATTTGGCGCACCTCCTTTTCGTCCCTGTAAGACATCAATATATCGGGCAAGCCCCATTAGCCCTGCTCAAGATTAAGCCCACCATGACAAGCAAACAGCCAGACTGCGAAAGGTCATAAATGAAAGAAGGAGTCCATCACCCCACGGGATCATTTACTAGGTTGGCCCAAAAGCCAGGTCAGCACTGTAGCAAAAAATCGAACAATAGAACTCAAGGCTACACACCTCGCTACTCATCACCCATACGGTAACGATGAAGCCGCCTTTGGCCAGACTAAATGGAATCCACCTTCGCATTCCCGTAGGGAGTGCTGAACTCCCTCTAGGTTGAGATAGGCTCTCACATCCCTTTTTATTGAGAGTCTCTACATACAATAAGTGAAGGGGCTATGGCCAGTATAGACCATCAGAATAGAAGCCCATTTATATGTCATATTATACACGATATTGGCCGAAAACGCAATACGTTCGGCTGAAATTTAAGGTCAAATCCTGGCAGCTACTCTCCTTTAAGCTTAGCTTCCCTTGAACTCAGGCTTTCGCCTCTCCACGAAGGCAGCCATGCCCTCTTCCTTGTCCTCAGTGTTGAAAAGCAGACATACAGATTCCACCTCGAAAGCCAGACCGGCATCAAGATCAGTTTCCAGGGTTTTGTTAATGGCCGTTTTGGCCCGGCCTACAGCGAGGGGGGCTCGCGAGGCGATTTTCCCGGCTGTGGCCCGGGCCGTTTTCATCAATTCTTTAGGAGGCACGACGCGGTTGACCAATCCGATGCGTTCCGCTTCTTCTGCGCTGATCATGTCGCCCGTGAAAATCAATTCGCAGGCCCTGCCCTTGCCGATGAGTCGCGCGCTGCGCTGAGTGCCCCCTACACCGGGGAAGATACCCAAACCCACTTCGGGGAAACCCATCCGCGCCTCGCTGGAGGCCAGGCGGATGTCGCAGGCCAGGGCTAGCTCCAATCCGCCACCCAAGGCAAAGCCGTTGATGACAGCGATGACTGGCTTCTCCATCGTCTCGATGTCCTTAAGGACCGACTGGCCAAAGTAAGTGAACTCTCGGATCTCCACCAGGTTCTTGGCCTGCATCTCGCGGATGTCGGCTCCGGCTACGAAGGCGTTCCCCGCCCCGGTGATGAGTACTACCCGCACGGCCTTGTCTTCCCGCACCTGGGCTATGGCTTCCTTCAGTTCAGTCCAGACCTTGGTGTTGAGAGCGTTCATAGCCTGCGGACGGTTCATGGTGATGATAGCGATGGGTCCCTCGATTTCCAACTGCACGTCGCGCAGGGTCCAGGGCTCGCCCCGCGCCGCCTGCTCCTGCAAGAACTCTGGCACGGCAAAGGTCCCCTTGGATTGGGCAGCCAGAGCCTCGACCAGGGCCAGGGCTCGTTCCACGCCCACCTCGTTCATCGTAGCGAAGGGCCCCTTGGCCCAACGCAGGCCCAGGGTGGCTCCCAAGTCGGTGTCTTCGGCGGTGGCCACATCCTCGCCCACCAGTTGAGCCGCTACGCCAAAGACCACGCCCAGCAATCTGTCTCTCACCTCCTCCTTGGTCTGCTCATCAATTTCGCCTTCCAGTTCCCACTGCTCGCCAGCCTCGAACTGCCGGCGCAGGGCCTCACTCGGCTCGTAGAAGGGTCCCAGGTTGTGGGCCAGGAAAGCGGAGGAGTGATAGGCAATGGGGATGCCAGTGGCGTTCATCAGGGCAAAAGGGCCCATGCCGATGGAAAAGGCTTCCATGGCCACCTGGTCAATGGTGATGATGCTGGCCACACCCTCGCCCAGCATCCTGGTGGCCTCGTTGAGCCAGGGCACGAAGAAACGATTGACAGCAAAGCCAGGGGCGTCTTTGACCTTGATGGGTATCTTGCCAACCAGCCGCGAAAGCTCCATCAGCGAGTCCGCCACTTCCGGGGAAGTCTCCTCGGTTACCACCACTTCCAGCAGTTGGTTGATGACAGAGGGATAGAAAAAGTGAAGGCCAGCCACCCGTTCGGGCCGCTTCGTGGCGCTGGTCATGTCAGCGATCAGAAGCCCTGAAGTATTGCTGGCAAAGACAGTCTCTGGCTTACACACCCCGTCCAGCTCGGCAAATAAATCCCGTTTAGCTTTCAGGTCCTCGAAGATAGCTTCAACAACCAGATCACAGTCAGCGAAATCAGCCATGTCGGTGGTGCCCGTGAGGCGAGCCCACGTTTCATCCCGCTTGGCCTGGCTCATTTTCCCTTTGGCCACCCCCTTGTCGAGGAAAGCCGAAATGCGCTCCAGCCCCTTATCCAGCAGTTCCTGGGTCGGCTCGCGCACGATGGTCTCATAGCCAGCCTGGGCGTAGACCTGGGCGATGCCCGAACCCATCAGCCCACAGCCAACGACGCCGACTTTTTTGATTTCCATAATGTCCCCTCCCAAAGTATCTGCGATAGCGGCAAACTTTTCAGCGCAGCGTTCCCAACATGGCAAAGGCCCGCACCGGAAAAGCGGCAGCCCCTTTCACCTTGGGTGGCACGGCGATGAAGGTAAACTCCTGGTTAATGAGCGACTGCAGGTTGGTCAGGTTCTCGACAATCAGGATTTCTTGCCTGAGAAAGTTGGCGTGCGCCGGCCGCGTCGGATCCGCCGGATCATCAATGACCAAGGTGTCAATGCCCACCAGTCGGGGCTTTTTGCGGAGCAGTACCCCTACGGCGGTGCGGGACAGAAAGGGGTGATGCTGGTAGGTTTCGGTCCCCCAGTGCTTGCTCCAGCCAGTGCAAAGCAAGACAGCCTTGCCCGTGCAGTCCACCTGGGCCAGCCGTTCTATCCCGATAGGCTGCCCGGCCTTGAGGGGTCGCACGTCAATGCACATCCCCTCCAGCACACACCCTTCCAGGGCCAGTCCGCTGATGTCTTCGCCTTCAGGGTCAAAGTGATAGGGAGCATCAAGATAGGTGCCGATGCTGGTGACGAACTTGGCCTGGGTTACCTCGCAGGTGCAGCCCTCGTAGCGACCGGAGCGCGCCGACTGCTTGTGGGTCCAAACTGGCTTTACCTCTGGATCGGCAAAGCCCTGAAATTTGGACATGCCTGGTTCGATAGTCTGGCTGAGGTCAATCAGCTCCAAGGATGCCCCTTTCCGGTTGTACGTTGCCTCCATAACAGCCACTCATCCTTCTTGCCCAAGGCCTGCTTGTGGCCAAGCGCGTATCGCTTATCGCAACTAAGCGACAAGCGATACGCGATAGGCAACTTTAGAAATCGGGGGTCAAAACGATCCTCTTCATCAGCTTGCCCCCATGAGCCTCCTCGAACGTCTCCTGAATGGTGCTCATGGGGCGGGTCTCCACGAAGGGCTCTATTTCGATCTTCTTGTTGAGCACCATTTCCAGGGCTTTGGGATAGTACTTGGGCAGGCAGCCCCAGGTGCCGATGATCTCGGCGTCAAAGGCCATCAGCCGGGAGAGCGAGTACTCGTTGACGTTCGTTGAGAACCCCACCCAGAGCAACTTCCCGACGAAGGAAAGCAGTGCCAGGGCTATCTCCTGGCCAGCCTTGGACCCGGTCACTTCGAAAATCTCCCAGCCATAGTTGTGCGGGAGGCCATTGGCCTTGCACAGGGCACGGAATTCATTCCGAATGTCTTTGGCGCTCTTGTCCGTGGAGTTGATCACAAAGTCAGTGCCGTACTTGAGGGCTCTCTCCAGCTTTTCCGGGTTCCTGGCGATCCCTACCACTGTTTCAGCGCCAAAAGCCTTGGCCATCTGGGCCATGTAAACGCCCACGCCTCCGGTCACCCCGGTGATGATGACCCTGTCCCCTTCTCCTAGATCGGCCCGCACGGCCGCCTGATAGGGCGTGGTCACGGCGTCGGCTACCACCGCCAGCCACTCCAGGGGCATCTCTCCCCTGTCGTCGACGGGGCACAGGTCCGCCGCGGGGACGGGAATGTGGCTGGAGAACCCACCATAGATGCCCAGGCTGTTGCCCGGCATCTTCTGAGCCAGGCAGCGATTGCCCCGCCCAGCGTCGCAAATGGGGCAAGTGTTGCAAGGCATGACGGCGGGCACGATCACTTCTTTCCCGATCCACTGCTCTTCCCCGGCGACGACCCGGCCGCTGATTTCGTGGCCCAGGGTCAGAGGGGGTTCGCTCACAGTAGGCACCCCGTAATAGAAGTACCCCAGGTCAGTATGGCAGACCCCGCAGCCAGCGATTTCCACCAGCACTTCACCCGGTTGCAATTCCGGCACGGAGATGGTGGTCTTCTCCAGCTTGCCGGGTGTCTTTTCACCAGTTTCTTTGTCCTTGGTCCAAGGTTGGACCATTTGCCAGGTCTGTATCACATCAGGTACGTTTGCCATCGGTCACCTCTCCTATTTCAATTCAATGCTATATGAGTTTTCCTCCGGAGTAGCGAAACTGGTTTCGCGTTTGGCTGGCGCAGAACAAGTTCTGCTACTCCACCAGTAGGCCAAGTCCAGATCAGGGAATCAGAGAAGCAGGCATTGAGTCCTCTGATTCCCTGATCACTGGCTTCTCCTATTCCTTCGGCTTGGCCAGGACTTCGGCGAACAGCTCGTCGTTGACCAGTCGCGCCTCGGCCAGAAGCCGCCGGTACTTTATAAAGTCAATGGTGTCCTTGCCGGTCATCTTCCTGGTGTTGAAGGCGTGGAAGCCCAGGAAGGCCTCGCTTGACATATTGGCTGCCAGCCAGTGCCGGTAATAATCCTTGCCCATATCCCAGAAGAACCTCTTTTTGGCCTTGACCGAGTCAATGGACATCTGCAAGCAGTGCGGGAACAGATTGGTGAAGGTCCACAAAATGTCATTGACGGCCTTGTCCAGGAGTTCCAAATCGGTGGTGGCGTTCTTCACGAACTCGCGAGCTTCCTTGAGCTCGTCGCCGGTCTTGAACTCGCCATAGACGATTTCCCCGTCCTCAACGTACTTATCGGTGATCACCTGGGGATTTCTGATCCACTTGCCATCCTGCTTGATCACGGGCAGGACCTTGCTGACGTAGCCTTTCCTGTACATCTTGTAGGCGCTCCACAGTTCACAGGAGATGCAGTTCCACATGGCATCCTCCATCCCCAGGAACCACGGCAAAAAGTCAGAAGAGCCCCCTACGGGCGCCGACCCATGCCTGGGCCCTGCCTGGCCAAAAACAGCCAAATCGGAGGCTATGGCCAGGTCACAAGCCCCGCCGATCTCCTGGCCACCGGCCACCCTCATGCCATTCACCCGGCAGATGACTGGCTTCTTACAAGTGAGAATGCTGTCTACCATTCCGTTAAAGAGGTCCATGTAGAGGGCGTATTCGGTAGGCCTTTGGCTGTAATACTCGGCGTACTCCTTGGTGTTGCCTCCTGTGCAGAAAGCCCTGTCGCCTGTGCCGGTGAACACTACTGCGACCACTTCCCGGTCCATGGAGGCCCGATGCATGCCAGCGATCACGCCCTTCACCATCTCGGTGGTGTAAGAATTGTACTGCCTTGGGTTGTTCAGGATGACCCAGGCTGAGTACAATCCCTCAACGGGGTTACCCTCGGGATCAACGATTGGCCTCTTCTCGTACACTACACAGGGAGCCTCGGTGCCGAAATGCTCCTCCCCCCAGAGGAAGTGATCTTTGATCCCTCCTTCTCTCGGTAGCCATTCAATGCCCATTTTTGTGTCTCCTTTCTCTACTGATTATATTAATGGCTGTGTCAGCCTTGAGCCTACGCAGTCCGTCAATACTAAAATGCCATCACAAACCCTCGCCTCTCCAGCCGACGGTAAGCCTCATCGTGTTTGTCAATGTCCTCAACGTAAATCACCCGATTCTTTACATCGCGGAAATACGGGATACGATATTGACCGCAATGCAAACTGTTTTCACCTCGCCCTCGTAGCCGTTCGTGGTCGATAGCATCGGCGTTCTCTGCCAACCATTCTATCTTCTTCACGATGTCATTGGCAATGTGTCTAGGGAGTTTGTTTAGTCGTTTCTTGGCCCCATCGGACATCACGATCTCATACATCGCCGATCTCAAGTCCCAATTCCTTGACTACATCTTCCAGGCGATGTACTTTGCCTTCTGCAATCT
The DNA here is from genome assembly GCA_041862415.1 of Anaerolineae bacterium. GTDB lineage: Bacteria > Chloroflexota > Anaerolineae > E26-bin7 > E26-bin7 > E26-bin7. The sequence continues at coordinate 8,829 of JBGVTF010000223.1, forward strand.
GCCTCCTGGCCTCATCCAACTCTCTGGCTTTTTCTGGCGTCGGCTCCCAGTCGCTGTAAAAGCACCGCCAGCCTTGCTCGTCGAAGAAGTAGGCGTTGACCTCGCTGGGCAGCTTGCCCACCTGCTTGTCCAGGTAATTGGCGTAAGCTTCCTCGCTGAAAAAGACCAGGCTCCCTTTTTCGTCAATGTAGTAATCCCTGCGTCGTTCCTCCTCCAAAACCTCCCTGATCAGCGCCCTCAATTCGCCCACGGTCATGTCACCCAGAGACCGATCTTCTGGCGGCAAATCCGGTCGCTGTTGTTCGACATCAGCCGTGTAGGCCACCCTGGCCTCAGCGATCTGCTTTTCCGCCTCCGCCATCGCTTCCTTCATAAGCTCTTTGAATTTCCCCACGGTCATTTTGCCTACGGGTTGCGCTAACGTTCGTTTGTCCATGCTCCCTATGTCCCTTCTCTCCTCGCGCCGCTACGATGAATTACGTTCGGCTAACTCAATTCTCCCCTGCGCTCCGGCCCCAATCCTGCTTCCACAGCGGGTCCTGAACCTCTATCTTCTTGCCCACCTCGATTCGGGGCTCATGACTCCCGCCTCAGCAGAACTCGTGAAAGATTGAACAGAACGCCTATAATGATAACCCAAAATGCGCTTTTCGTCAACTTTTGACGAACGTATGCCATAATATTAAGGTGCGTCTGAAAAGTGCCACACTTTCTTTATCCCTTGATCTCGAACCGGCAGCAGTCGTCGCCCTTGGCCACGCACAGCGTCTCCTCAGAGGCCACATCGCCACCGAAGAGGCCGACGGCCATGCCGGCCATCACCCCGCGGATCATGTGGCACACGCCCCGGTCCGCTTCCCCGTAGGCAGCAGCGAAAGCAGAGTTCTCCACCTCAACGATGAACTCTTTGCCCGGCACGTCTAACTTGATCACCTTGAACTTTCCCCAACCGATCTCGCCGCCCATCTTGCACATAAAGGCCACGATTTCCTCGTGACTATAGTTGAAGACTTCTTTGTAGCGTTTGGACGAGCGGGAACCGCCAGTGTAGCCCCCAGCCATCATCATCTGGGCGCACTTCTCCGGCCCCGCTTCGGCTTCCACCGCCTTCTGAAAGTCTACCACCGTGTCTGGGCGGATGAGCATGTAGCGCACATCTTTGAAGGTGATGGCTCCGCTATCGGCAGCCCACTGCACGTTGTCGAGAATTGAATTTCCCTGCTTCATTTCCCAATCTACCCTCTCTGCCCTTCGACAGGACTTCGGCGAGCCCTCGGCGTGAGCTCGGTCGAACGCTCAGTCGAGCCGCTCAGGATGCCGCAACTGCTTCGTTGCCCCCTCGTCAATGGTCAGCGTCTCGGGGTCAATGGCCACCCTGTAATCCTCCCGAGCGCTCTTTAACGTCACCTTGCCATCGCGCACATCGGCCAGCACCAGTTTGGGGTCTCGCTCCAATGGGTCGCCGTAGCCACCCGCGCCGGGCAGCCGCAGGCTGACCACATCTCCCTTCTTGAGAACGTCCATCCCCTTGGACTTGAGCGGGCGCTCCTCAGGGGTCTCGGGGTTGAGGACGAACTTGCCCTTGCTCCCCTCCTTACCGCCGAAGAGCCCAAAGGGAGCGAAACGCTGCCGGTCGCCGTAGCGGGCCAGAGTGATGTCGTCAACGAGCATCTCGATGTCACGGCGCACCGTCAGGCCACCCCGGTGCTTGCCCGCCCCGCCCGAATCGGGGATGAACTCGTAGCGGCGGATGCGCACCGGGTACTCCAGTTCCACAGCCTCGATGGGTGTGTTCTTGAAGCGGGCCAGGTGCGAATCCTGCCCGTCGCGGCCATCCTTGGTTGGTCGGGCACCAGCGCCGCCCCCTTGGATGTCAATGTAGACGAAGCGCTTGCCTGTGACCGGATGGTAACCGCTGAAGCCACAGTTGGTGATTTGGCCGTGCGAGCCAGCCATCACATTGTCGGGCACCGCCTGGGACAAGGCCAACATCATGGCTTCGGTGATCTTCTGGGAAGTGTTGGTGCGCGCCCCGACAGCCGCTGGCGGGTTAGGGTTGACAATGGTCCCCCTGCCTGCCTCGATGCGGAAAGGCCGATAGCAGCCAGAGTTGGGCGGAACGTGGGGATCAATGACAGCAATGAGAGCATAGTAGACCGCCGCGTGCACTGTGGCCAGCGGGCAGTTGATATTGCCCTTGACCTGCGGCGCGGTGCCCTGAAAGTCCACCACGCACTCGTCACCCTTCTTGTGGATGTTGACCTGGAGTTTGATGGGCGCGTCGGTCTGGCCATCGTCATCCACATAGTCCACACCGCTGTAGGTGCCGTCAGGGATACGGTTCAGCCCCTCGCGGATGCGTTTCTCCGAATAGTCCAGCAACATCGCCTGGCACTTCTGGACGACGTCAACGCCGTACTTGGCAAGGATGTCCCGCATCCGTCGCACGCCTACAAAGTCAGCCGAAGCCTGGGCGCGGATGTCGCCCAGGGTCTTGTCGGGCACACGGATGTTGTTGCGCAGGATGCCGAACAACTCGTCGTCTTCCTGTCCCTTCTTATACAGCTTGACGAAAGGAAAGCGCAGGCCCTCCAGGTAGATTTCGGTCAGTCCCCCGGCCGTGCCGCCAGGTGCCGCACCGCCCATGTCGGAATGATGAGCGATGGAACCCACGAAACCAACCAACTGGCCCTCATAGTGCGCTGGAGCAAAAGTGATCAGGTCCATGACGTGCTGGGCGCCGGCGTAGGGATCGTTGAAGATGATGACGTCGCCCTCGTCCAGTTCCTCGTCCCGGTACCGCTGGCGCAAGCTGCGCATGGGCAACTCGAAACCGGTCAGCAGCATGGGGGCATGGTGGGCCTGGCCCACGGTGTTGCCATATTTGTCGAACACGGCGCAGGTGATGTCCTCGATCTCCTTGATGATGGTCGAGCGGCCCGTGCGCACCAGCGTGCGGCCCATCTCGTCGGCCACCTGCTCCATGGCGTAGCGGATAACTTGCATGGTGATAGGATCTGCTTTATATGCCATCTATCAGTATCCTCCTGATATAATGTTGAAAACTTGACAGCTTGCCCGCCGCGCGGGTTTGCGTGAGGTGCCTCAATGCCCAACCCACCTCGCTGCCCCACGTGACCTCAAAAAAGTGCGCCGCTAGCGCGGTCGGGTGCAGCGGGGGCTAGGCGGCTTTCCAGCCCAAAACACCGCCGCTCATTTTGCCAAGACGAGGCGACGTCAAACGTCCCGGCGGGTTACCGAAGTAGGAAGATCGAAAAGAGCCGCATTTGGCGAAGCCCTTACGACAACCTGCTGTTAGCCGACCCCAGGGGCAAACGAGCAGAGTAGGCGTAGCGTCCTCCTGCCTCCTCCAAAAACATCCTATTTCTCGGCATCGAGATGGAAATAGCTCCTCGTGCCCTGCTCGAGCAGCGACTCAGGCAAGAATCGGCGCAGCCGAAGGATCCGGATCGCATCCTTACCGACCCTATAGCGCAGCCTCGGTGATTTGCTCTCGATAATGCACAGAACGCATTCAGCCACCAGTGTTGGCCCAGGGGCCTTTTCTTCGTATTCTCGCATCGCTTCGAAAGCCCGCTGACGCCACGAATCGTAGTCGCTGATCTGATCGGCAGCATACTGCCGATTGCGCGCCAAGGTGGTCTTGATGTGCCCTGGCTCCATGAGCGAGACCTGGATGTTGAAGGGTTTGACCTCGTGACGTAACACCTCGGTATACCCTTCCAGGGCAGATTTGCTGGCCGAGTAAACCCCCAGAAACGGCACAGGAGCCAGCCCTGCCAGCGAACTGATATTAATGATCTGCCCATTGCCCTGCCTTCGCATCACTGGCAGCACTGCCTTGACCATCCGTACTACGCCAAAGAAGTTTGTCTCGAACTGTGCCTTCGCTTCCTCCAACGTGGCTTCTTCAATGGCGCCGCCTAGTTCATAACCGGCGTTGTTGACAAGGGTGTCCAACCGTCCCGCCTGCTTCAACACCGTGTCCACGCAAGCGTCCACCGACTCGTCTAAACGCACATCCAGGGGCAACACCTTCACGCCCGGCATCATCTCGACGTCTGAAGGGTTACGGCTCGTTCCAAAGACGGTAAAGCCCCGTTGAGCAAGCAATCGGGCAGTGGCTTGGCCGTTCCCTGAAGAAGCACCGGTGATAAGAATGACTCTCTGTTCAGACACGTTGCACCTCCCTTTGTGCCGCAATAATGATATTTCCATACTCATCCACCATCCCCTTCGCCCCCGGCGTGAGGACCGAGGTCGAAGCAATCTTTCTTGACAGATACCGATTCCTGGCATATACTTCAATTGGAGGTGGTGAGCATGACCAAGACAGTGAGCCTCAAAGAGGCACAGGCTACGTATTCTATCTCCTTGAACAAAACGGACCTGGAACAGGGTCCCCTCATCTTGGAACACGAGGGGGAACCTGTAGCGGCGGTAGTGCCTATCGCCGAGTACCGCGAATTTGAGGCTTGGCGGGAGCGGCGCATTTCGTCTCCACCGGGCCAAGATGATGAATGGGAACAAGGCCGACAGGCCTTCGAGCAGATGCGGAGCGAATTGCTCAAGACCCACAAAGGCCAGTTCGTGGCCATCTTGAATAACCAGTTGGTAGATGCTGACGCCGAAATTGGCACACTCGCCAGACGAGTTTACGCCAGATTTGGCTATCGCCCCATCTACATGCAAAAGGTCACTGGGCAACCCCGGGTAGCTCGCATCCTTTCACCGCGAGTCGTGCGATGACAACTGCTTACGACACAAGCGCGCAACCGCCTGCACCGCTCATAGAGTTCCAGGTTGTTTCGCCCCAGGATTCGACGCAACGAGGTCTGGCGCAAGCACTGCTTGATACCGGCGCAGAAGTTTCAGTTTTGCCTGCCGAGATATTGACTGCCTTGCAGATTCCCAAAGCCAGCAACATACCGGTCGAATCCTGGGATGGAGCTCCTACCCTCGTTACCACCTATATTGTCATCCTGGGAATAGCAGATACACGTTTGCATTCCATTGAAGTTGTCGCTGCGCCAATGCCTTACGCCATCCTTGGCCGTGACGTGCTCAACCACTTCATCCTCACTCTCAACGGCAAAGACCTCAGTTTTGAGCTGAAAGATCCCTGATAGCTGCTTCCAGTGGTTCCACTCTTCTCGACGTATACTCGACTCGAGGTGACGATCATGACTAAGACAGTGAGCCTCAGAGAGGCACAGGCTACGTATTTTATCTCCTTGAACAAAACGGACCTGGCTCAGGGGCCCCTCATCCTGGAACACGAGGGGGAACCTGTAGCAGCAGTAGTGCCCATCGCAGAGTATCGTGAGTTTGAGGCCTGGCGGGAACGAGAAGCCAGAACACGCACCGGGTCTGATGAAGCTTTTGAGCGAGAGCGCGCCGCCTTTGAGCGACTAGAGCCAGAATTGCTGAAAACCCATCGTGGCAAATTCGTCGCTGTTGTAAATGAGCAGGTCGTAGATGTGGACACCGATAGGGTCAAACTCGTCCTGCGAGTGTACGACCGATTTGGCTATCGGCCAATCTACGTCCAATTGGTCGAGGAACACCCACCGCGCCCGCGTCTGCCGTCAGTTTGGATAGCACGATAATGTTCCACTACGACCCTGATTTCAGCCCACCTGCCCCTGTGTTGGAAGTCATTGTCTATCATCCGAAGGCGGCTGGTCTCGAAACCGAGGTGCGTGCACAACTGGACCCTGGTTCTGATATCTCGGTGCTTCCCGAATCGGTCGCCCATGCTATCGGGTTGCAACGCGATGGCGAATTGGAAGTCGAAGGTTACGACGGCCTCGTGGCTCGCGTGCCGCTGTGCGTAGTATCACTGGAGATTATGGGAGAGATGTTACCACCGATGAGCGTCGTGGTCATGCGGCGTTCCGTCGCCCTCCTCGGCCGTGACGTGCTCAATCACTTCATCCTCACCCTCAACGGCAAGGACTTGACCTTTGAACTACAAGACCCCTAATAGTTGTTTCCAGTTGTTCCGCACCATCAACGGTGATCGAAGCAATCCTTGTTGACAGACGCCCATTCCCGGCGTATACTCTAACTGAGGTGATCATTATGGCCAAGACAATAAGCCTCAAAGAGTCACAGGCTACGTATTCTCTCTCTGTAGATAAGGCAGACCTGGAGCAGGGTCCCCTCATCCTGGAACACGAGGGAGAACCTGTGGCAGCCATCATCAGCATCGAAGACTACCGACGACTGGTAGCCGGGCAGGATGATGACACCTGGCGACAAGAACATTTGCAGCGTCTGCAGCCGGAGCGCGAAGCCTTTCAACGACTCTTGCCCGAACTGCTGAAAACCCACAAAGGGCAGTTTGTTGCCATCCACAAGGGTGAAATGGTAGATGCTGACACGGACAACCGCGAGCTCGCAAAACGGATATACGCCAGTAAGCTGTTCCCCGTCTATGTCCAGTTGGTTAGCGAGCAGCCCCGCATGATCGAATTGCCATCCCCGGAGGAAGTACGGCGTGTTCCGTTATGAGACCCAGGTAATGCCACCAGCGCCTGTTGTCAAAACGCAAGTCATCAATCCGCTCACTGAGGAGACGCTCCAATTGCCTGGCAAGTTGGATACAGGCGCTGCCATGACGGTAATTCCCAAGGATACTGTGTCTGCTTTGCATCTGGAGCAGATGGGTGACGTACTCTGTCAGGGATATGACGGGGTCGAGACCCCAAGGCCCTTATACTATGTAGCGCTTGAAGTGACGGGCTATCACATCCCAATGGTCGAGGTCACAGCCTCTCCTCGCCGGGATGTCCTGCTGGGGCGTGACGTGCTCAATCACTTCATCCTCACCCTCAACGGCAAGGATCTGACCTTTGAGTTGGAAGACCCCTGACCGCTTCGTTCTCCCTCAATCTCCCGAACCCCCCAGCCTCTACCACCCCACCTCCACAATGATATTCCCATACTCATCTACTGTCCCCCTCGAGCCCGGCGTGAGGACTGAGGTCGAGGCGATCTCTTCTACAAGGCACGGTCCGCTGATGACGTTCCCTGGCTGGAGCAGGTCGCGCTCATAAACGGCTGTGTCAATGAAACCGTGAGCCGGGTAGTAGACCGGGCGTGAGCCCTTACTGGCGGCACTGGGATCACTTCCAGCCTTCTCCCTACGGGTAAAAGAAACCTCGGGCACCTTGCCGATGGCTCCCACCCGCAGGTTGATGAACTCGACCGTCTCCTCGGCCGAGCCGTAAGCGTAGATGCGATAGTGCAACTGGTGGAAACGATCAATGACCTCGTCAATGTCGGCCTGAGTCAGGGTCTCCTTGCGAGTGACGGGGGTGTTCAACTCATAAGACTGGCCCGCGTAGCGTATGTCAGCCGACCACTGTATCGCGACCAGCTCGTCGGGGACGTTCTGAGCCTTGAGCTGAGCCCGCCCACGGGCCTCCAACTCTTTGAAAGCCGCCAATACTTCTCCGGGCACCAGGTCTTCCTGACTTTTGGCCATGGTGGTCACATAGTCGTGGCGAGTGTTGGCCACCAGCAAACCCACAGCCGATAGAGTGCTAGGGTACATGGGAATCACCACCCGGCTCACGCCCAGGTCTTCGGCCAGTTCCACCGCGTGCAGTGGCCCTGCCCCACCGAAGGGCAGCAGAGCGAACTCTCGCACGTCGAAACCCCTTTCGGTGGAGCTGACGCTAATGCCCCGCACCATGTTGGCGTTGACCACGCGGATGATGCCGCTGGCCGCCTCCTCCAGGGAGATACCCAGGGGTTTGGCCACGTGTTCCTGAATGGCCTTCTCGGCCAACTCGGGGTAAAGCTTCATCTCGCCTCCAAGGAAGTAGTCGGCGTTGAGGCGACCCAATACCAGATTCGCATCGGTGACTGTAGGGCGCTCGCCGCCCAGAGCGTAGCAAGCTGGTCCTGGCTCAGACCCGGCGCTCTCGGGCCCCACGTTCAGCGCCCGGCCTTGGTCAATCCAGGCCAGACTTCCCCCACCAGCGCCGATAGCGTGTACATCGAGGATGGGCATCTTGACCGGGAAGCCCTCGAATTGGCTCTCGGGGGCCACTCGAGGCTCGCCCCGGTCAATGAGGCCGATGTCAAAGCTGGTGCCGCCCATGTCCACACCGATGATCTGCTGATCGCCGGTCAGCTTGCCGACGTAGGATGCAGCCAGAGCCCCTCCAGCCGGCCCGGAGTTGACTATGTTCACCGCCCGCCCCCGGGCGTCGTCGGTAGTCATCGAGCCGCCACTGGCCTGCATGATGCGCAGGTCCACTTTACCATACCGCTCCTTCAGTTGCCCTTCCAGATTGTCGAGGTAGCGATCCAACACCGGCTGGAGGTAGGCGCTGATGACCGTGGTTGAGGTGCGCTCAAACTCGCGAAACTCGGGTGCGATTTCGGAGGAAATGGACACGGTGGCCTCGGGAAACATCTCCTGGCAGATCTCGCGCACTCGTCGCTCGTGGGCAGGATTGCGGAAGCTGAAGAGGAAACATATAGCGATAGACTCAACGGCCTGTTCCTTCAGGAAACGCACCTCTTCGCGAGCCGTCCCCTCGTTCAGGGGAATGACCACTGAACCATCCGCGCCGATGCGCTCTCTCACCTCGCGCCGCAGGTAGCGAGGCACCAGGGGCTGTGGCGTATCAATGAAAATGTCGTACAGCCCCGCATCAGGCCGCTCGATGCGCCCGATGTCCAGGATGTCTCTCATGCCCTCGGTGGTGATCAGCCCCGTCCGCGCTCCCTTGCGCTCGATAAGGGCATTGGTGCCGATGGTGGTGCCATGCACCAGGTAGTCCACCTGATCGAAGGATGTAGCCACCATTTTCAAGATCCTGTCAATGCCAGCTATGACGCCCTCGGCCAGGTTCTTGTGCGTGGTCAGCACCTTGGTGTAATGAATCTCGCCAGTGGCGTCGTCAATGAGGACGACATCAGTGAAGGTGCCTCCCACGTCAATTGAAATGCGCATTAGCTCAACCTCCGATTCTTGTCTGAGTAAACGTTTCGGTAATATACTTGCGAAGAGTGTGGCGAGGTGCCAGGCACTTACAGCAGATTGCCTGGAAAGGAATATAAACCGTTTATAAGACAACCATCAGGCTAAAGTAGCTGTGTAAGTGCCTGGCACCTGAACGCTTACTTCTGCTTGATCGCACCTTTCTCTCCCAGTTCCCTGATTCGCTCTCTAGAGTACCGCAGTACTTTCTCTAGCACTTCTTCCGTGTGCTGCCCGTGCATAGGCGGTGGTTCAAAGGGACCCTCTGGCATGAGAACCGTCTTGATCGGGTTGCCGATCGAGCGAAAGCGTCCGACCTGGGGATGGTCCATCTCCACCACCATGTTGCGAGCCGCCACCTGAGGGTCAGCGAAGACGCGGTCCAGGGTATTGATAGGGCCAGAGGGGATACCCGCCTCGGCCAAGAGCCGCAGCCACTCCTCACCGGGCCTGGTGCGGAAGATGTCTTCCAGAACAGGGATCAACTCCTCTCGATGGTCGCGCCGCCCGTCGTTATTGGCGAAACGTGGATCGTCAATCAGTTCCTCGGCCCCCAGCACCTGGCACAGGGCCTGCCAGAACTTTTCCACGAAGACGGCCACCACAATGTAGATGTCTTGGGTGGGGAAAGCCTGATAGGGCACCACCGAGACGTGGGCCGAGCCCATAGGGCCTGGCACCTTGCCATCGAGCAGATAGTATTGACCCACGTAGGTCAGCAGGGAGACCAGGCAGTCCATGAGAGCGACATCTATCTTCCGGCCGAGCCCCGTCTTCTCCCGGGCGTACAGGGCAGCGGAGATGGCAAAAGCGCAAAAGAGACTCCCTCCCAAATCGCCCATGGTGACGCCCATGCGCACCGGGGGACGACCCGGTTCGCCGGTGATACTCATGGCCCCGCTGATGGCCTGGATAGCCAGATCAAAGGCCGGACGATCCCGGTAGGGTCCCGTTTCCCCAAAGCCAGAGAGGGTGCAGTAGATTATGCGGGGATTGATCTCCTTAAGGGCCTCATAGCCGCATCCCATCTCCTCCATGACTCCGGGTCGAAAGTTGTCAAAGACCACATCGGAGACCCTGACCAAATCGTAGAGGACCTGGCGACCCTCTTCCTTCTTCAAGTCCAAGGCCACGCTCTTTTTGTTACGATTGATGCCCAGGAAATAGCCGCTCTCTCCCGCCACAAAGGGCGGCCCCAATAGCCGGGTGCGGTCACCGATCTCCAGGGGCTCGATCTTGATCACTTCGGCCCCCAGGTCACCCAGCAACATGGAGCCATAGCCCCCAGCCAACATGTGAGCCAGGTCTACCACGCGCACGCCGGACAGCATGGGTTTCAGCTTTTCAGACAATAACAATGTCCTCCTCAGAAGTCGTCAAGGATTCCAGCCCATCGTCGGTCAGCAGGTGGGTGTTCTCAATGCCCACCACTCCCAGGCCAGGGTAGACGAGCTTGGGCTCCAGGGCGATGACCATCCCCTTTTCCAAAGGCATGTTCTGCCCCCTGGCCAGAAAAGGGTACTCATCTAGCTCCAACCCCACGCCATGCCCCACGAAAGTGATGCGTTCATCACCATGGCCCATGAAATGCTGGCCGTAACCCAGCTCGGTGGCCAGTTCCACCGCCAGGTCATAGAGCTCGCCCCCCGTCGCTGACGGTTTGGCCGCGGCCCTGAGCGCCTGCTGGACCTCCAGCATGGCTTTGTGCCCGGCGACGAGTTCGTCGGGCAGGCCACCAAGAGTGAAGACGCGAGTCTGGTCTACCAGGTAACCGTCCAGGGCGAAGACATAGTCCATAAGCACCGGCTCGTGGCGCTGGATTGGCCGCAGGCCGGAGCCCTGAGCCACGGCCGGGCTGAGACCTGTCCCGCCTGTAGGAGAAGAGAGGTAACTGGGTACGGCCGCGTCGTCACCGGCCATCAGGTGGCCATAGAAAAGCTCATTGTTCCAGAGGCGCATCCTGACGATGCCCTGGTGTCCCAGGCGCCGGGCGACCGCCTCCAACTGGCCCGCCAGTTCCACCTCGCTGATTCCCTCTCGCAGGAACTCGGTCATGCTGCGGGTGACTACATCGGCCAGTCGAGCCGCTCGCCGCAGGATGTGCACCTCGTAGGGCGACTTGACCGCCCGCACCAGCCGGATCTGATGGGAGATGTCTACGATTTCCGCATCACCGAATATGTCCTGATAGGCAAAAAACAGGCTGGTCGGCAGGACATCCAGTTCCATCCCCAGGCGCCGGGGCCTGGTGTAACCGTGCTCCTGCCACAGAGCAGGCAACTGTCGTGGACTGGGCAATGGCACCACTTTGTCCAGTGCCGACTCTTGTCGGGCTCGCGCCAGACTTTTGCGGGTCATCAGCAAGGGCTGGCCTTCAGTAGGGATGTACAGGTGCGATTGCTGGATGGTGCCGCTGAAGTAGAAAAGATCGGTGTTTTGCAGGATCAGAGCCCCATCCAGGTCGTTGGCTGTCAGGTGAGCCTGTAACTTGTGGATTCGGCTCTCCAGCTCAGCTCTGGGGGTATACGGTGTCATTCGAATCTACAACCCCACTGGCTCCTTGAATTCGCCAAAGACATCTTTCAGCACCTGGGTCATCTCACCGACCGTGGCGTAAGCTCGTACCGCCTCCATGATGTAAGGCATCAGGTTCTCGGTGCCCTCAGCGGCGTGGCGTAGCTTCTCCAGCGCCTCGCTGACCGCAGCCCCGTCTCGCTCGGCTCTGACCTGGTTGAGCCGCCTGATCTGCTCCTCGGCCTGCTCCGGCTTGTATTCGTGGAGCTGGACGTCGCGCTCCTCTTCCTCCAGGCGATACTTGTTGACGCCCACCTTGACGATGGTGCCCTCCTGGATGCCCTTCTCGTAGAGGTAAGCCTGGCGAGCCACTTCCCGCTGGATGTAGCCCTCGCTGATGGCCTTGACGATGCCGCCCATCTCGTCAACCTTTACCATCTCCCCTACGATCCTTTTCTCCATTTCATTGGTCAGCCACTCGACGTAGTAAGAACCGGCCAGAGGGTCAACGGTATCCGCTAGGCCCATCTCTTCAATCAGAATCTGCATGGTGCGCAGGGAGATGAGAGCCGCCTTCTCGGTAGGGATGGTATAAGCCTCGTCGTAGGAGCAGAGAGCCATGGTCTGAGTGCCGGACAGGGCTGAGATGAGAGCATAGTAGGCACTGCGCACGATGTTGTTCTCCGGCTGTTCGATGGTCAGCCCGCCGCCCCCACCGCCAGCGATCATTTTCATCTGCATGGCCTTGGGGTTCATAGCGCCGTATCTCACCTTGATGATTTTAGCCCACAACCGGCGGGCGGCGCGAAACTTGGCCACCTGCTCCCAAAGGTTACCAAAAATGTCAAAGTTGAAGGAGATGCGCGCCACAAAGTCGTCCACACTCAGGCCCCGCTCCCGCACGTGGTCAATGTAGGCGCAGGCGATAGCGTAGGCGTAGGCAATCTCCTGTACCGGGTTGGCCCCCGACTCGCGGATGTGGTAGCCACAGACGCTGACCGGGTAATACTTGGGAACGTGCTTGGCGCAGAACTCGACAGTGTCACCAATGAGTCGGATGGAGGGTTCCACCGGGAAGATCCAGGTCCCCCGCCCGACGTATTCCTTGAGGATATCGTTCTGGGTGGTGCCTCGGATCTCGGCTGTGGGCACGCCCTGCTTCTCGGCCACAGTGACGTACATGGCCAGCATGATGGCAGTCACGGCGTTGATGGTCAGAGAGACGCTGACCTTGTCCAGGGGGATGCCCTCGAAGGCAATCTCCATGTCCTTGAGGGTGTCCACCGGCATGCCCACCCGCCCCACTTCGCCCCAGGCCCGTGGGTCGTCAGAGTCGAGGCCCATCTGGGAAGGCAGGTCGAAAGCCACGTTGAGGGCATTCTGCCCCTGGGAAATGAGGAACTTGAAACGCTCGTTGGACTCTTTGGGCGTGCCAAAGCCAGCATACTGGCGCATGGTGAAGGGCCGGTAGCGGTACATGTACTTGTGGATGCCACGGGTGAAAGGGTAGGCCCCCGCCTCTCCGATGTCTCCCGCATAGTCAATGCCAGCCACGTCCTCCGGCCCGTAGACAGGCTTGACCTCGATGCCCGATTCCAGGACGACGTCTTTCAGTTTGGTCTCCTTCTTGCTCATTGGCTACCACCCACCTTCTCTTTGATAAATCCCGCGATATCCTCAAAGGGCGTCGCAGTGGGAAACACTCCAGCTACGCCCAGAGATTTCAGCTTCTCGATGTCGCGCAGAGGGATATTGCCGCCCACAACCACCGGAACGTCGGCCATGTCCTGCTCGGCCAGCGATTTCATCAGCTTTTCGGTGATGGGCAGGTGAGCCCCGGAGAGAACGCTGAGGCCGATGACGTCTACATCCTCTTGCAGAGCCGCTTCCACGATTTGCTCCACGGTCTGGTGCAGGCCGGTGTAGATGACCTCCATACCTGCCTCACGCAAGGCGTGGGCCACCACCTTGGCCCCCCGGTCGTGCCCGTCCAGGCCGGGCTTGGCGATCAAGACCCTGATCGGTTTCTCTTTCATAGTTCTCTCTTTTCCGAATCTCGAATCGGCGAATCGGCGAATCAGCCAATCGGCGTCTCTCAGTCGGTGACCTTGACCACAACCCCCGCTCCCGAGTCTCCAGCGGCGCAGCCAACAAACAAGCCGTATCCCCCTCCGAGAAGGATAAGTTCCTCGATCACTTCGATGATCAATCGGGTGCCAGTGGGCCCTTGGGGGTGGCCCCAGACGATGGACGAGCCATAGTGGTTCATGTCCTCTACTTTTACCCCCATCTCCCGCGAGAAGTAGATGTCGTTCACAGCGAAGGGGTTGTGGGTCTTGATTACCTGCAGGTCCTCGACGGTGATACCCGCTCGGGAGAGGGCCTGCCGCGCTGCGGGGACAATGGCCTGGGCCATATAGCCCTTCTTGGCCCGTCCTTCCCCGAAGGATAGCACCTGAATCTCGATGTTGGGGTCACGGCTCAGTTCCCGCGCCTTCTCCCGAGTGGCAACGATCATCCCACAGTTCCCGTCAGCGGGATGGGTCTGGGTTCCGTAGGTGACCGTGCCCCCTTCCAGGACGGGCCTGAGCTTGGCCAACCCCTCAGCCGTGGTGGGGAACACTCCCTCATCGCCCTCGACGGTGGCGAGCACCTTGCGTTCCTTCTTTGCCTCAATAGGCAGCATCATGTAACGACGCAGGAAGGCGGAATCGTCCTTCAAAGCATCATCATACTGCTTGTAGCGGAGGAGGGTCACCTCGTCCTGCTCTTCTTTGGTGATGCCCACCTCTTTGGCTACATTCTCTGCCGTCTGGAGCATAGAGTTCTTGGGCCAAGGATCGTAGCCAAAGTTGTCCCAGACCCAATCTTCTGAATCACCGGTAGCGCCCGGTCCCAATGGATTGGGGTAGTAGCAGTGGGGGCCGTTGCTGCAGCGATCGGCGGTGATGGTCAGAATGACGCGCTCTTCCTCGCTGGTCTCTACCTCGAAGGCGGCCGCGCCCATCACCCTGGCTCCTGTAGCGCAGGCTTGGCTGATGATCGGGCCGGTGATCGCCGTCGCGCCGACGAGCCCCGCCAACCATGGCCCTCCGTAAAAGCTGTGCTTTTGGGGGACCGTCAGCCCCAGCAGAAGCTCGCCGAAGACCTCCGGCGAGATCTGCCTCTCCTCGAGAGCTCGCACGGCGATCTCCGCCGCGAAGGGGATGGCATGGAGGTGGCCAAAACTCCCCTGCCACCGGCAGAAGGGTGTGGTCCAATACCCACCGTAAGGGACAAAGACTCTTTCGAATGACATGATGATCTCCTTTTCTAATCTCTAATTTCCAATTTCCAAATTCTAAATTCTAAAACTATTTATCGTAATCAAATTCCCCATCCAGGACCTCGGTGAGGACGCCGCAGAGGTCTTTGGGATGATGGATGAAAGCGTAGCGATTGCCCAGCACCTGGCGGGGCTTCTGGTCAATGGTCTTGCGCCCCTTGGCCTTCAACTCAGCCAGGGCCTCGTCCACGTCGTCCACGCGGTAGGAGATGAGAAAGAACCCCTCACCGCGCCTCTCGATGAACTTGGCCACCTCCCCATCGGGCGCGGTGGACTCCATCAACTCCAGGGCCACGTCGCCCACGTAGTAACGGGCCACCCGGATCCTCTCACTCTCGGCCACGTACTCGCAGGCCAGCTCCAGCCCCAGGTCTTCCTCGTAGATTCTCCGTGCCTTCTCCAAATCCCGCACGGCAATGCAGATGTGGTCAATCTTGCGCAGTTTCACGCTTCCTCCTCTCAATCGCCTCCAACACCACCTCCGGCGTCATCGGAAATTCGTGGATCCAGGTGCCGATGGCGTTGCAGATGGCGTTGGCGTAGGCCTGAGCGGCCGACATGGCGATGCTCATGCCTGCCTCCTTGGCCCCGTAGGGCCCGTTAGGATCTACGGACTCTACGATGATGGTGTTGATTTTAGGCATGTCGCAGGCCAGAGGGATTTTGTACTCGCGGTAGGTTGGATTGAGCAGGTGCCCCTCGGCCCACTTGTGCCCCTCGGTCAGCACCCCACCCTGACCACCCATGGCCACCCCCGACTCGAACTGCCCCTCCACAGCCATGGGATTCAAAGCGAAACCGACATCCTGGGCGGCTGTCACCTCGAGCACCTTCACCTGCCCCGTCTCCGGGTCCACCTCCACCTCGGCCACGGTGGTTCCAAAAGAGAAGGCCTCGGAGAGCTGCCCACGTGGGTTTTTGACCCACTCCCGGCCGTGGTCTACTTTGGGTGAGTAGTGGCCCCGGCCCATGATGGGCTTGTCCAGAATCAGCGCCTTGCGGATCACCTTGGCCATGGGAATGCCTTGCTCTGGATCGTCTCTCACAAAGATGCGCCGGTCCCTGGCCTCCAGTTCGTCAACGCCCACTTCCAAGTCATAGGAGGCGATCTCGAAGAGCTGCTGCCTGGCATCTCGAGCAGCCAGCCGCACGGCGTTGCCTCCAGCAAAGGTGCTGACCATGCTAAAGCTGCCCGGCGCGGTGGGTGTGACCTCGGTATCAGCAGAAATGAGGCGAATGTCCTCCGGACGCAGACCCAGCTCCTCGGCGGCGATCTGCACCAGCATGTTGTCGTTGCCCTGGCCGTTGTCCACCACGCCCGAAATGACCGTCGCCCCGCCGTCCTCGTCGAACTTTATAAATGCCTGGGAGCCGCCCCGGATGCCCATGGTGAAGCCGGTCTGCACCGAGTTGCAGCCCATGCCGATGCCCCGCCACTTGGGCAGCCCTTCGACAAGCTCAGGACGTTGCTTGCCCCGCTTCTCCTTCCAGCCTGACACCTCCATCGCCTTCTGGATGGTCTCGTCCAGGGCACAACTGAACACCTTTGACTCGGTGGGGGTCACGTCGCCCACCCGCGTGGCGTTGCGCAGGCGGATTTCGGCGGCGTCAATACCCAGTTCCTCGGCGATCATGTCCAACTGCATGTCAATGCCCCCGGCAAAGGCCCGGCCATGCGTCCTGATCATGCCCCGCACCGGCTTGTTGGTGTAGATGCGGTAGCCGTTGAAGCGCACGTTGGGCATGCGGTAGACCTGCTCCAGACACAGGAAGGGCACCGAGGTGGCGATGGGACCGGTTGAGCTGTAGGCCCCACCGTCCATGTGCAGGGTCATATCACGGGCGATGACCACCCCGTGCCGGTCCACCCCCGTTTTGATGTGGGCGATCATGTTGTGCCCCTGGCGGGTGGCGATGGTGTTCTCCTCGCGGGTGTAGACCAACTTGACCGGGCGTTGGGCGCGGATGCTCAGCAAAGCACAGATGAACTCGCTGGGGAAGATGTCGGAGCGGCCGCCGAAGGCCCCGCCGATGGCGATCTTGCGCACGTGGACTTTGTGCAGAGGCATTTTCAGTAGATTGGACAGGGCCTTGGCCTTCATGTGTGGGGCGGCGTTGGGCATCCACATCTCCAAAACGCCTTCGCTGGTATAGTTGGCCGCGACAGCCAGGGGCTCGCTCATGAAGTAGGACTCTTCCTCGGAGACAAAAGTGTCCTCGCGGACCAGGTAGGAGTCCTTGAAGCCTTGCTCCACATCGCCCGCGACGATGGGCACGTGGATGTTAATGTTGCGCTCAAAGCCTTCGTGGAGGAGGGGCGCTCCCTCGGCCATAGCCTCCTCGATGGTGAACACGGCGGGCAGGATCTCGTATTCCACTTTGATGAGCGCGAGCGCTTCTTCGGCAATCTCCTCGCTGGTGGCCGCCACCGCCGCCACCTCGTCACCCACGTAGCGGACTTTCTCGCTGGGCAGGAGTTCCTGGTCCCGGGTATAGCGGAACACGCCCCACTTCACGCCTGCCGTGTCCCTGCCGGTGATGATTGCCTTGACCCCAGGCAACTTTTCCGCTTTGCTGGTGTCAATGCGCACGATGCGGGCGTGGGGATAGGGGCTGCGCAGGACTTTGGCGTGCAGCATCCTGGGCAACATCAAGTCAGCGGTGAATTTGGCCTCCCCTGTCGCCTTGGTGGGAGCATCAACGCGGGGCATTCGGGTACCGATTAGATTATATTGCATGTTCTCGGAATGTTCACTCATAGGTGACTTCCTCCTTGAACCATCTCCGCAGCTTTCAGCATGGCCTCCACGATCTTGGCGTAGCCAGTACACCTACACACGTTCCCCGAGATCGCCTGCCGGGCCTCTTGTTCCGTGGGCCTGGGGTTTTCGTCCAGTAGGGCCTTGGTAATGAGAATCTTACCTGGAGTGCAGAAACCGCATTGGATCGCCCCGTATTCGACAAAGGCCTTCTGGATGGGATGCAGTTCCCCCATTGAAGCCAGCCCTTCAATGGTCGTGATCTCCCTGCCCTGGACTTCAACGACCAGGGTGAGACAGGAGCGGATGGGCTTTCCATCCAGAAGGACAGTGCAGGTCCCACAGGCTCCCTCGCCACAGCCCTCCTTAGTGCCGGTGAGGTACAGGTCATCCCTCAGAAGTTCCAAGAGGGTCTGATTGGGGGAGACAACGACCTCGTATTCCTCACCGTTCACAGTCAATGACACGATCCGTTTCTCCATGGATTGCTCCCTTCGGCAAAGCCTACGCTGCCGTCAGTGGAATGGCAGACGTGTGTTAAGCGACGTTGAGGTTCTTTGGTTTCTCTGCTACGACTATTGTTGGTGGACCGTGATCCACCGAAAGTACATTGTATTTGCTTGTTCGGAACATTTCCTGCAGCTCCACAGATGTCCAGTATCTGACTCTTTCAGTGCGTTCCGCCCAAGACTTGGCTGCAACCAAGACAACTTTCAAAGGAGTCCTGTTATCAAAATTGGTAACTCGATGCTTGATCACATCTCGTAGTGGTAGTTCATGGGATTCGGGCTTAGGAACATGCAATAGCACAATCGTGCCCCCAGGCTTCAGCACTCGCCATAGCTCCTCCAATGTGAACGCGGGGTTGACTACAACCTGTAGCACGCTGATGCTAATGACGTGGTCGAAACTGGAATCCGGGAACCTTAGTCGCTCATTCAAGTCCACCTGCTGGAAAGATAAGTTTGAGGCGAGCGCGTGGGTCACCTTAGCCTGGGCGCGTGCTAACATCCCAGACGCATAATCAATGCCTATGACATGGAAACCAGCTTGTGCTAGAGCCACCGTATAGTTACCTGTGCCGCAGCCTGCGTCAAGCACTCGTTCGCCCGACCTAGCTCGTCGTGCTGTAAGGATTTCCACGATGTGCCTAACTTGTGGCGCTTTCCATAGTGCTTTTTGCTCATCCCATACAAAGCGCCCATACAAACTCCAGAACATACGCCGTAGTTGAAAGAGAGGTGCTGTCATCACCTTTTGGCAGCCCAGGTGATTTGGAGTGTGGGGATTCGAGCAATGTCGCTTAACTCCACGATTCATGATTCATGATTCGTGATGCATTCCCAATGGCCCTTTTGGTCATCACTCGCACCATTTTCCTCCGGTAGAGGGGCGTACTGCCGACGTTGGCCACAGGATGGGCTACTTCGTAGGCAGCCTCCGCTGCCTTGGCGATGGCCTCGTCGTCGGGTCTCTGCCCTTCAAGGATTTTGCTCGCTTCCTCCACCACGACCGGGGCCGAAGTGACGGCGGTCAGAACCACTTTGGCTCTGGCACAACCCTCTCCATTCCGATGGAGGACGGCGGCCACACCCACCAGGGGAAAGTCCATAGCCCCCCGATAGCGCAGCTTCTGGTAATCCCCTCTCCACGAGGCAGCCGGCGCAGGTATCTCCACCTCGGTCAATATCTCCCCCGCTTCCAGGGCGATGGGCTCCTGCCCCTTACCCGTGTAGAGATCGAGCAGAGGGATCGCCCGCCCGCCGCCCTTTTTGGCCAGCTTTATCTTGGCTTCGAGAGCAACCAGCACCGGGGCCATATCGCCCTGGTAGACCGAGTAACAATGGTCCCCGCCTTTGACCACGTGACACATCTCTCCGCCCGTTTTGAAGCAGAGGGGACGGGCCTGTCTCCAGAACTGGGACTGGTTGTAGAAGAAACAGCGGGTGTTCAGGCACAGGTTGCCACCCAGGGTGCCCATGTTTTGGAGGGGGGGAGCGGAGACGTAACTGGCCGCCTGGGCCAGGACGGGGAATTTCTCCCGCACAAGCGGGGATTTGATGAGGGTAGTCAGCCTGGTGAGAGCACCGATCCTCAACCCCTCTTTGCCATCCTTGATGAAATCCAGTTCCGCAAGTCCTTTGAGGTTGAGCAGGTACTTGGGGGTGAGCAACCTCTGTTTCATGGACACCAGGAGATCAGTCCCTCCGGCGATGACTCTAGCCTCCTCCCCGCATTCGCTGAGGAGATCAAAGGCCTCCTCTAGAGATTCGGGTTGGAGGTGTTCAAATTTCGGCAGGCGCATCGTTGCCTCCTATCCTTCCGCCTTTACCCAAACCGGTATTGCACTCCGAAGCCGCCTCTTGGATAGTCCCAATCCAGCGCTCCGTCAACGCAGGCGATCATACAAGTGCCGCACTCCAGGCAGCCGCCGAACTCCAGGGCCATCTCCCCAGTTTCCTGGTTGATGGAATAGAGCCGGCCAGGACAGACGTACAAACAGTATTTCGCCTGGCACTTGATACATATTTCCTGATTGATGACTATGTGGGTTTCCTTGTCGAGGATGAAGGCATCCAGACCCAGTTTGGTTTCTATGTTCAATTGAATAACTCCTCTCATCGTTTTTGTATCTCAGAGGCGATAATGTTCAAGATGATAGTTTGGGTGCCGGCACCATAGAGGAGCCAGCGAGCGTCGCGAAGATAGCGTTGAATGTTCATATCCGTTGCCGCACCATAAGCCCCGAAGATGCGAGTAGCATCGTCAACGATCCTGAGGACTCCTTCAGTCACGTAGTACTTGCACACGGCAGCTTCCACGTTCACTGGCAGACCCTGATCCATCAACCAGGCTGCATAATAAATGAGGAGCCGGGATGCTTCAATATCCACCACCATTTTGGCCAGCTTGTGCTGCATGGCCTGGAATTTGATGATGGGGCGTCCGAAAGCCACGCGCTCCTGGGCATACTCAAAAGACTCCTCATAGGCAGCTCGAGCAGTTCCCAAAGCCTGGGCCGCGGTGTGGACCCGGATGTCGTTCAAGATGCCGCGCAGCAGTGCAAAGCCCTTGCCCTCCTCTCCGCCATAGAGATGGTCGGCCGGGACGTGGACGTTGTGGAAGAACAGGTCGTAACATCCCGAGGCCACAGCGATGATCTTATCAATCCTCTTTCCCACCTCCACGCCCGGCCTGTCCTTTTCCACCAGGAACATGTCAATGCCCCTGAAACCGGCCTCGGGATCGGTCTTGGCGGCCACAGTGAAGAAATCGCACATATCGGCAGCGGTGATCCAGCTCTTCTGCCCATTGATGACGTACTCGTCGCCATCGCGCACGGCGGTGGTCTGTATGGCCCCCAAGTCAGTGCCGCCGGTCGGTTCCGTCATGCACATGGTGCCGTATCGCTCTCCCTTGATGGCCGGGTTGAGGAAGTCTCGCTTCTGTTCCTCGGTGCCAAAGCGGTAGAGAAAGTCGGTGCCCATCAGGCACTGCATCATGGTCCTTGCCGCCGTGCTCATATAACAGCGAGACATTTCCTCGATAAAGATGGCAAACATGACATTGTCCCCACCCTGCCCTCCGACCTCCTCTGGATAGCGCAGCCCATAATAACCCTGCTCGGCGATCTTGTCAAAAATGTCGCGGGGGATCTCTTTCTTTTCCTCCATCTCCGGGATGCGAGGTCTGATGTACCTATCAGCGAACTCACGCACGGTACGGCGGAAAATCTCCTGCTCGGGGGTGAAACTGAAATCCATGGCTGATTCCTTTCTCTCACAAAGCGTATGCTGTTGACAATTTCCACAAGTAATGATAAAATATGATTGGATCGGGTGCCCAGGGACCTCTTGGTAACCACTCCAGGGGCCGAACTGGTATTGGTTCCGTAACCAGCCGGAATCCCCCGATCGTTTTTATTTGCTCAGACAAGCCACTAACTCCCCGGTTGTAATCACGCGATCAGGACGAACACGGCCTCGGAAGGTATCATAGGCCTCTTGGTGAGCCCGTGATTTCTTGCCAATATGCCGAAATGCGATCCCCTCTTTTGGTCTCCATTCGTACACTCTCGCCCTCTTTGCCCATTCCCCGGCTACCTGTATCACCGGGGCACCCCGATTGGATTTATTATAACCCACCCCATCCCCTTCGTCAACCCGGTTGGGAACCACCAGGACAAGGAACCGATAGAGTCCCTTACGACCAACTTCTCAGACCTCTCGGGCCCCTCTTCAGCCCTCGACTAGATTATTCCCGCCTCCTTCAACTCTGCTAGCTTCTGGGCATCGTAGCCCAGGGCTCCGTAGACTTCCTCGTTGTGCTCGCCCCAGCGCGGCGGGAAGGGCAATTGCATGTTCACCGACTCGAGATACGGGGTGATGACCGGTGGGGGGGGCAGAAATACTTCCGTGCCCGTGTGCGGGTCCTTGGAAGAGATCAACTTGCCCTTGAGGTGGGGATCCTCCACCACCTCCGCGATGGTGCTGACCGTGGAGATGGGCACGCCGATGCTGTTGAACAACTCGACCATCTCGGCCGTCGTCCTGGTCTTTGTCACCTGGTTGATCGCTTCGTTCAAGCGCTGTACATCAGCGATGCGACCGGCGTTGGTCTTGTACTCTTCTTTGTACAGCCCCTCGAAGCCAGCCTGCTCGGTGATGGTCTGCCACTGCCGGTCGTTGCCTATAGCGATGTAGACGTAGCCATCCCTGGTCTCGTAGACGGAAACTGGAGCGAAGAACTCGTGGGTATTCCCCCGGCGGGTGATCCTGTCGCCAAAGCTTGTGGTCAGCAAGACCGGGTTTACCATCCAGGAGACCGCGCTTTGGAACATGGAGATGTCCATACGGGAGCCCTGGCCGGTGGCCGCCCGCTTATAGAGGGCCTTCATGATCTGGCCGTAGCCGTGCTCGCTGGCACCCAGGTCGGCCATGGGCAGGCCAAAGACCATCGGCTCGCCATCCCTCTCGCCAGTCAGCTCCATGAACCCGGCCCGGGCCTGCAAAATGGGGTCATAGGCCGCTTCATTGCTCTCGGGGCCAAAGCCGGTGACACCCACCCAGATGATGTCCTCTTTGATGCCCTTGAGCGGCTCGTAATCAATGCCCAGCTTCACGTAATTGCGCGGCAGTTGGTTGGTGGCAAAAATGTCCACGTCCAGCTTGAGGATCAGCTCACGCAACAGCGCCTGACCCTCCTCGCCCCTCAGATTCAGAGTGATGGCCTTCTTGCCCACGTTGTTGGGAAAGTAGTAGGTGTTCATGCCTTTCTCACCCAGGACATCGCGGCCCACGAAGCGGTTGGGATCGGGGCGCTCCGGGTGCTCGACCCGAATGACGTTCATCCCCTCAGCAGCCAGACGATAGGTGAGATAGGGCAACACTGTGGCCTGCTCAAGGCTCAGAACGGTGATGTCGGTAAAAAGCTTCATTTCCCAATCCTCCATTTCTTGAATCTCGGATCTTGAATCATGAATCCCGCCGCAACCCGTCCATTACTTCACCCAAAACCTGCAAGAGGCGCTCGTTTTCGGCGCGGGTGCCTACACTGATGCGGAAGCAATCAGGGGCGCGAAAGGCAGCCAGGGGGCGGATAATCACCCCCGTCTCCAACATGCGCTCGTAAATCAACTGCGGATCGTAGCCGGGCCTTACTATGATAAAGTTGCCCTGGCTGCGGGCGTAGGGCAATTCCAGATCATCCAGCCCGGCGTAGAGGAATTCTCGCTCAACCCTGTTATGCTGCACGCTCTTCTCGATGTGCTCCCGGTCGTCCAAAGCGGCTATAGCTCCCCGCATAGATACAGCATTGATGTGGAAAGGCAGACGCAGGCGGCGGATGTACTGAGCCAGTTCCTCGTAGGCGATGCCGTAGCCTATCCGCAGGCCAGCCAGACCATACACCTTGGCGAAAGTTCGGACGGACATGACGTTGCGTCCTTCCCGAATATAAGCCAGGGTGTCGGGCAAGAGTTCAGGATCAACGTACTCCCAGTAGGCCTCGTCAATGACCACCAGCACGCGGGACGGGACCTGAGCCAGGAAATCGTTCAATCCGTCTCGGTCAATCACCGTGCCTGTGGGATTGTTGGGATTGCAGAGGAAGATCAATCGCGTGCGGTCGGTGATACTGGCCAGCACCTGGGACAAATCGTAGGTGAAATCGTCCTTCAGATCCACGAAGACACACTTACCGCCACAGATGTTGACCACGATTTCGTACAGCACAAAAGTAGGCGGGCACATGATAGCCTCATCCCCTTCCTCGCAGAGGAAGGCCCGCGCGATCATCTCTAGCACATCGCAAGAGCCATTGCCAGTGATGAAGCACTCTTCACTCAGGTTGCCATCGCTGAGAGTGCTGGCCAGTTTGGCCCGCAATTCGTCATCGGCCACGGGCGGATAGCGGTGGATGCCAGCCAGCGCTTTCTGCATGGCCTCCACTGCCAGAGGGGACGGGCCCAGAGCATTCTCGTTGGAAGCCAGCTTGATGATCTCCTCCAGACCATACTTATGCCGGATTTCCTCGATGGTGGTGCCAGCCACGTACAATTGCGCTGAACGTATACAGGGATTCAGCTTCAAGTGTTCTATGGGCTTTTCACTCTTGTTTTTCACTTCGCTCTTCCTCCCTTAATGCTTTTAATACCTTCTCGGCCGTGATGGGCAGGTCCTTGATCCTGACCCCCACGGCATCGAAGACGGCATTGGCGATGGCCGGGGCGGTGGGATTGTTGGCTGGCTCAGCCATGCCCTTGGCCCCGAAGGGCCCCTCAGGGTCAATGGTCTCAACGATGATGGGGTTAATGGGCGGCATGTCCAGCGCCGTAGGCAGAGCATAGTCGGCAAAATTGGGGTTGAGCAGCTTCCCCTTCTCCAGCACCAACTCCTCATTCAAACCGTAGCCCAGGCCCATGGAGATACCACCCTCGATCTGGCCCTCCACGGCCATGGGGTTGATGGCCCGACCCACATCGTGAGCGGCTGCTATTTTCAGCACTGTCACCTCTCCCGTCTCAGTGTCCACCTCTACCTCGGCGGCCTGGGCAGCGAAGGCGTAGGCAGCGGAGATATTGCCCCGAAATTCCTTGTCCTGCTTCTCAGTGGGCGGCTCATACCAGCCCCGGGCCAGGATGACGTCCCCATCGGGGCGGAAGTGCCCGGCCCGGATGGCCTTGGCGTAGGGGATGCCCTCCTCCGGTTCGCCCTTGACGAAAACCTGTCCCTCGCGCATGTCCAGGTTCTCGACCTCTTGTTTATAGGCCTGAGCAGCGGCTTCCAGGATCTGCCGCTTGGCATCGGCAGCAGCCAGACGGGCAGAGTTGCCAGCGATGAAAGTGGTACGAGTGGCGTGGGCCCCCACGTCCCAGGGGGTGATGTCGGTATCGGTGTTGATCACAGTGATACTGTCCACCGGCACCCCCATCTCCTCGGCCACAATCTGGGCAATGACAGTCTCAGAACCTTGTCCCATGTCAGTAGAACCGGTGATCAC
>JBGVTF010000224.1:0-3171 GCA_041862415.1 Anaerolineae bacterium
CTTCTGCGTCCCTGTAATCCAGGGCAACCTGGCCGAGCTCGCTCACGGCCCGGTCGAATTGCCCCGTTTCCAGGTAGGCAACTCCGGCCAGGTAGTGAGCTTCATTCAGTCTGTGACCGATGTTACGGTAGTTCGGATCGAGGGCCGACAGTGCCTCGAATTGAGCCAGGGCCTCATTCCATTGATGCGCGGTCAGCGCTGTCTCGGCTGCGGCGTACAGGGTGGCTTTTCGTCTCTCCAAGCGTATCCTGCTAACGCCAAGGCCCACTACTACCAACACCGCGAGAAGAACCAATATGGACACAATGGCCAGTTTGGTCTTCATCAGGGTCAGCCTTTCAAAATAATCCTGGCGTCAACGGCCAGCGCTCCCTTCTCCAGGACGATGAGGGGGTTGATGTCCACCTCGGCTATGGCCGGAAAGTCTTGCAGGAGCCGAGAGAGTCGGAGCAGACAATCTACGACCGCTTCCACGTCCGAGGGCTTCTCGCCGCGGATGCCTCGCAGGAGGCGGCTGCCTTTCACCTCGGCTATCATCTCTTCAGCGTCTTCCCGGGTGAGGGGAGCCACGCGGAAGGCCACGTCGTCGAACACCTCCACATAGACGCCGCCCAGTCCGAACATGACCACCGGCCCAAAGCTGGGGTCTCGTTTCCCGCCCAGGATCACCTCCCGGCCGCCGGGGACCATCCTCTGAAGCAGGAAGCCGTGGTGGCCGATTGCAGATCCGCCATGAGCGGGGTAAAGGGTGGGGAGCGAAGTGTCGGGTGCTCCTTCCTGCACCCGGTTCAGCATCTCTTCCCACGCTCGCTTCAAGTCATCCTCGTCTTCGATGCCCAATGCGATCCCACCCACGTCCGACTTGTGGGAGATGTGGGGGGAGAGCACCTTGAGAGCCAAGGGGTAGCCCAGTCTCTCCGCTGCCTCGACCGCTTCCTCAGGGCTGGAGGCCGTGGCCCACTCGGCCACCGGGATGCCATAGCCCCGGCACACTTCCAACGCCTGGTGGATCATCAGAGCGCCGTCCCTTCGACCTGGCTCAGGACAGGTTTCTCCTCGGCTAGGGGTCAAGATGCGCTGGAGCTCATCCCTGGGGCGCACAGGGGAGATGGAAAGGGGGGCTTTATCGGCCTGGATTGCAGATCCAGGCCGAGCCATGGGCTCCTCCGCGCCCTCGGCCTCTCCGCGCTTCCGCGATCGGCGGTAGCGGTCCCGGGAGGCGGCCAGGGCCTCCAGGGCCTCGTCAATCTCGCTGAAGGTGGGATACTCCAGGTCCTTCTTGAGAGACAGGACCTCCTCACCTTCGGAGAAGGGACACAGGGCGACCGGCTTGTTGTATTTTGCGGCCAGGTCCCGCACGGCATGAGCCAGGCGATGGGTTCCTTTCCGCTCCAGAAGGCTGCTGTAGGAGTGGGCCATGAGCACTGCGTCTACGGCTTCTATCTTCAGGCACTCCTCCAGGATGTTGACGTAAATCCTAAAGTCGAAAAGGTCGCCCAGGTCGAGAGGGTTGGTGGGCTCGATGACCTTGGCCCGGAAGAACCCTTTCACCTTTTCTCGGAAGTCGCGGGGGAAAGGGTAGAGGTCGAAGCCAAAGGCGGCGGCCATGTCGGCCGCGATGACCGCCCGTCCTCCAGAACGAGAGATGGCGACCAGGGTGTTGCCCTTCATCGGCGGCAGAGAGAGCCCCTTGGCATAGTTCACCGTGGTGCGGAAATTCCTGGCGCGGATCATCCCCGCCTGTCGAGCGGCGGCGCTCACGATGCGGTCGTCGTTGGCCAGGGCTGCCGTGTGCGATTGGGCGATGTGGGCGCTGGCCTGCCCGACGTTGGTCTTGTGCAAAAGGATGGGCTTGGGCGAGGAACGAGCCAGCTCCATCAACCGCCGGCCATCTTGGATGCTCTCCAGGTGTAGACAGATGATGTCGGTGTTCTCGTCTGTCAGCAGGTAGGCCAGGTAGTCCGTCTCGTCCAGGTCCAGCTTGTTGCCCATACTGACGGCTTTGCTGATCCCCAGCCCCGCGCTGGAAAAGAGTCCGGTGTAGACGATGGTAATCCCGCCGCTCTGCGATACAACCGAGACCCGTCCTTTCTTGAGAGTGTGGTGTTGGAGGCGGACGAAGGGCAGGCAGACCCCGCTATCCATGTTGATCACGCTGATGCAGTTGGGGCCCACGAAGCGAATGCCCCATTTACGGGCCACGGCGCGCAGTCTCTCACCCAGTTCCTGTCCCTCGGCCGAGAATTCGCCAAAGCCTCCCGATTCGATGACCACCCTGCGGATGCCCTGCTGCCCGCAGGCGTCCATCAGATCGGGCACGGTGGGGGCCGGGGTCAGGATCACGGCCAGGTCAATGCCCTGGGGCAGTTCCTCTATCGAGGTGTGGATGCGGTGGCCGAAGACGACTCCCTCCCGTTGGCCGACGGCGTGGATCTGGCCCTTGTAGCCAAAGTCCAGCAGGTTGGCCACGATGTTCCGCCCCATGTTGGTGGGGCGCTCGGAGACTCCGATGACAGCGATGCTGTTGGGGTTGAATATCTTGTCCATCAACTTTCATCCAGTGGTAGTTCTTTCGGATTTGACATTGCTAATTTTATCACAAGTGCGATTTTCTTCAAAACACCGAGCCCCAATTGGCAATTGGGTTCCAATTGGGGCTCGAGACAGAGACACGTGAGATAGCCAGGGAAACCTTCGCGTAGTCATTGATCTACAAAACCCACCCACACAAACAACCAAGAAAACCTCACAATCTATGCGAAATGATCGCTCAATGCCGCAGTGACCCCCCACGTATACGATAGACCCGACCCTTCCAACCGATACCGCTGAGTGCCGTCTGGCGCATAGAGTCCAGCATGATGAGGATGATGAGCAACACGGTGAGAGGGTAGAGGAAAGCGGTTCGCCGCGGCAGGCGCAAGCGCACGGCCACAGCGTACCACAACCCGCTGTTCAGGAGAACGTGGAACAGAGTCAGCCGCAGGGCCGGTTCCCCCATCCACCCGTTCCAAAGCCCCAGCAAGAGGAGCACCACTGGCCGCAGGAAGAGGAAACCATAAAAACCCACCATCAGGAGGCTGGGCAGGAGCCGGTACTCCAAAGCAGCGAAAGCACTCTTAGCCAGCCCATACCACGATTCACGGAAGCCACGATAGAAGTGGACATCCA
>JBGVTF010000225.1:0-13038 GCA_041862415.1 Anaerolineae bacterium
CCCGTGCTCCAGTTCCACTTCCTCGGACAAGTTGCCAACTTGTCCTACAACTGAGCGGTAGCTCCCCTTGCTGCCTTCCAGTCTCTTGACCTCGGCTTGGCGATGGACGCTAATCAGGTCGTTGTCCTCGACCTGGGCTATGGTGGATTCGAGGAAGGCCTGCGGATCGGCTTCGGGATCGAAGAGATAGCGGATGTGGCGCAATTGTCCGCCCAGTTCGCTTTCCCGCTCTACCAGATCCACGACGATGCCCTGCCCGGCCAGATTCAGGGCGGCCGTCATGCCTGCCAACCCTCCGCCGATGACCAGAACCCGCTGCTGAACCGGTTGAGCCGCTTTGGCAGCCAGGGCCTCCAGACCCCTCATCTCGGCCAGTTTGGCCACGGCCATTGCCACCAGCCCCTGGGCCTTGGCCGTGGCTGCATCAGGGTCATCGTGGACGTAGGCGCACTGTTCCCGCAGGTTGGCCCGCTCCATGAGGCGAGAGTCGAGTCCAATCCCGGCCATCAATCCCTCGAACTCGGCAGTATAAAGGCGTGACGAGCAGCCAGCAATCACCACCCGGTTGAGTTGGCCGTCAGTGATGGCCCTCTCCATCGCGACCAGCCCTGCAGGAGTACAGGCGTCCTCTACCACCTGGGCCAGGGCCACGCCCCACAATCCTTGAGCGTGAGCGGCCACCTGGGCCGTGTCTATCAGGCCATCCAGCCCACCGTTGCAATGGCAGACGAACACCCCCACCCGTGGCTCCTCGTCGGACACGTCTCGCCGGGGCTGTTCGTCCTGCTCACGACGAGGCACAGGTGCTTCTGCGGCCCGCCTCTGCGCTGCCTGGCTTTTTGCCAACAGCCGTGCTACCTCTCCTGCGGCCGCGGCGGCTTCAACCACCGTTTCAGGGACGTCCTTGGGCTCGCGGAAGGCCCCACCAACGAAGACGCCTGGCCGCGAGGCCAGGACCGGGGTGAAATCGCCAGTCACAGCAAAGCCGTACTCGTTCTGCTTGATGCCTAATGCCTGGCCCAGAGCCTGGAAGCCCTCTGGAGGTGCGAAACCTACGGAGAGGACGACCACGTCAAAGTCCTCCTCTCGCAAGGTTCCATCCTCGGCGACGTGACTCAAACGCAGGTCGCGGCTCTGTTGGTGCTGGTGGATAGATGAAACCATGCTGCGCCGGTAGGTGACACCCGGCTGGCTCTGCACTTCATCGAAGTAGCGCTCGAAATCCTTGCCAAAGGCGCGGATGTCCATGTAGAAGACGGTCACCTCCAGGTCGGGGTCCAGCTTCTTGGCCGCGCTCACCTGCTTGGCCGTGTACATGCAGCAGACGGAAGAGCAATAGCCTGCGCCGCAGTTGTTATCCCGTGAGCCGACGCACTGGATAAAGGCCATACGGCGGGGCGGTTTGCCGTCGGAGGGGCGCTTCAGCCGCGCCTGGGTGGAACCAGCTAGGCTGACCATGCGCTCGAACTCGATGCTGGAGAGGACGTTGTCGTAAAATCCGTAGCCGAACTCGCCCTTGATGCGGGCGTCGAAGGGCGCGAACCCCGGGCTGAGGAGGACGGCCCCCACCTCGATTTCAGAGCGGCTTTCCTGCATGTACAGGTCAATGGCATCGGTGGGGCAGACCTCGACGCACTGGCCGCAGTGGGTACAGTATTCCATGTCTATGACATAGGTGTTCGGCATGGCCCGGGTTGGTGGACGGTAGATGGCTTTCTGCGGGGCCAAGTTACCCTCGTAAGGGTGAGGCCGTTTCTCGGGGCAGACCTCGACGCATAGGGCACAGTTGTTACACTTTTCTACGTCCACGTAGCGGGGCTTGTGGCAGATGGTAGCGGTGAAGGCCCCGGGCTCGCCGCTGAGGGATTCCAGTTCGGCGTAGGAGAGGATTTCGACGTTGCGATGCAGGCTACATTCTATGGGAGGACAGTAGGCCGGTTGGTTAGGCAGCATGATGCAAATGCCACAGGAATCGGTGGGAAAAGTCACATCCAGCAGATGCATGGAGCCGCCTATCCCCGGCGCGCTATCCAGCAGGTACACTTTATGTCCCACTTCGGCCAATAACAAGGCCGCTTCCATCCCGGCGATGCCCGCGCCTACCACGAGGACAGCGCTATTCCCGTTCGGGCTTGGCGCAAGGTTATTGATGTCTGTCATGAACGCTCTCCCTCATACAATTTCACACCACTCCAAGTGACCTCAACAATGGCCTGGGATCAATCATGTGCTTCCCAAACCATTTGTCCGTCCCCGGCAGGCCAAAGGCTACTCCCATGAGTTCGGTGAAGTAAAAGACGGGTATCTGGGTGTTCTTCTGCCGGGTGTCCAGGTTGATCTGGCATATCCCGCAGGCGCAAGCAATGCAGTTGGCCCCGGCTTCCAGGGCCGCTTCCGCCAACTTGCTCGACAGCTCAACGACCACCTCACTGCGGCTCAAGGTCAGGCTAGCCCCGCAACAGTCCACTTTCCACGACCAATCCACCGGCTCTGCGCCCATCGCTTTCAACAGTCTGTCCATGATCACCGGATGCTCCGGATCGTCCCAGCCCGTCAATTCAGGCGGACGGACCAGCACACAGCCATAGTAGCAGGCTACCTTCAATCCCTTCAGCGGCTGGGTCACTTTGGCTGCAAGGGCGTCCGCGCTCAAATCAACGCCCAATACCTCCAGCAGATGGCGGGGGTGTCCCTGCCCAGTGTATTCAAAACCCAGCAGTTCCTCCATCTCTGCCCGCCAGCCCTCGTCCTCGCGGAAGCGCTGGTCGGCGGCCAGACTGTGCTGGTAGCAGGCCGGGCAGGGGATGATGGTGTCGAGCCCTACTCTCTGAGCCAGGGCCACGTTGCGGGCCGGCAAGGCTAAGGCCAGTTCATGGTTCAGGCTGTGGGCGGATGAAGCGCCACAACAGTTCCAATCATCCAACTCTGCCAATTCAATGCCCAGGGCTTCACATACCGCATCGGTGGAAAGCCCGTACTCGACTGCGGTCGTACCGATGGTACAGCCGGGATAGTAACTGTATTTCAAATCTCGCCTCCTTTGACCAGCTAGGAACCTATCCCAAAATAGCGGGGCGGGCTCCCATGCCCGGCTCTCGGCGGCGTGGGAGCCGCCTCTGCTAATTCTCTGGATAAGCGCTAGCTGCCCGCTCTCTTGTACAACGCCTTCACCTCTCCCAATCGCTTGATCCGCTCCGGCAGGAATGAGATCTTTCCCTTCAGGATCAATTGCATGCCCATGCCTAAATCGGATAAGATGGCCCCCCGGCTCCGCAGCGTGTATTCAGCCAGCATCGTCGCCTCGTGCACCCGCCCCCACAGCTTGATGCTATCCAGAAAAGAGCGGTGCAGGGCGTAGACAGCCGCCTCCGGCACAGTGTAGCCCTTCTCCAGAGCCATGTACTTCAGGGTGTCCATCACCGGGGCCAAACGGATCTCATTGGGGCAACGTGTCCCGCAGGTCTCACAGCCCACGCACAGCCAGATAGCTGTGCTCCTCAGAAGGGTATCCTTCTGCCCCAACTGGATGAGCTTTAACACCTGGGCTGGCTTGTAGTCCATGACATAAGCCGTAGGGCAACCGACCGTGCACTTTTGACAGTAGTAGCAGCGGCGGACGTTCTCCCCGCTGCGCTCCTGCATCAGATCGGCGAAGGACGAGTCTATGTTGGTAATGCGCAAGTCACTGGCGTTCATTCGAGTCCTTTCTAAAAAAAGACCTTTGCAAAGTAGAGGCCATCTTGGACGCTTCAACAGGGCTCTGGCGCAAAGGCTGGTAAGCCCGACTGCCGCAACCCCTCTTTGCGTTGCGAACGGCGAAGGCTTGTGAAAAGCTTGTACATTATAGTAGGGAAAGGGGCGGTTGTCAAAAAACTTGACAATCCGCATCTGAAGGTCTGCTGATGGTTAATGATGTACTACCTTGCCTGAACATGCAAATGCCCAAGATGCCACACCTGGCTGTCTTGGGCAATACAATTCAGTTGAGAGCTCTGCGCAACCGCTTTTCTGGAGAATAGGGATAGCCTGTTTCTCAGCTCTGATTAAACCGAAGTTCCTAGCCCTTTGGACCTTTCTCCACGATGCGGAGCGCATTGAGTCCTTTCACCTTGGATGATGAGCATCAGTGGCTCTATTTGCGGGGAGTTCTCGAAGAGATAGAGTCATCCCCACTGATATATTATAGCATGAACTCACTCCTTGTGCAATTATTCACCTATGGTCCGACGCTGAAACCATCGGCTACGAAATAGAACCGTTGTTGGAAGCGCCTCAGCAAGCGCAGCACGGGGGCCCCCAGGAGAAGAATGAGCAGAAGATTCCCGCCAGCCCGCCCCGCATCCCACCACAAAGAGGTCGCCAGATAGAATATGGCGTAGCGCCCTAACGTCTCCCACACTCTCAGCCCCGGCTGCCAATACACCTCCTGTCCCGCTCCTAGCACATAAGGCCAAAACCAGATGTTCATGATAGCTCCAAAGATCAGCCCCAGCAGCGCTCCCCAGATGGCCAGCAACACCACTTCCCCACGTCCCCTCCGACGCAGGTCGGGGAGCCAGGCCGAAGCCATGCCCATCCAACCGGCCGAGAACATTTGATAGGGCAGCCACGGCCCTAGGCCGCCGGTGACTACTGCTGACACCAGCATAGACAGCGCCCCCAGTAGGAAGCCAAAGTCGGCCCCATAAGTGTAGCCGCACAGGATGGGCAGAAAGAAGATGGCCGAGAAACCGGCTGGCCCCGGCACCAAGCGCAGCACGGAATTGATGGCCGTCAGGATGCCCAGAACGGCCACCATCTTGGAATTCATCTGGCGCGTCTCCAGGTTGGCGACGATGACCACTAGGCAAAGCGTCAGCAGAACCAGAAATGTCAAAGGGGCATCAGTGGAATGTGCCATCATCCCGAGTTGTCCCCGAGGCTGGGGAAAGAAGAAAGGGTAGATGAAAGCCCAGGCCCCGATCAAAGTGGCCAGGGCCAGAATGACAGTGCTCAGGCTCTTTCTCAGCAAGGGGAACAGCCCTCTCATTTCCCCATGACCTCCAACACATCCTCTACTGTCAGGAAGCGGCCGTCTCGGAAGAGCTTGTTGATTTGAGAGGAAAAGACCAACGACTCAGTCATGACAGCCCGCGCTGGTCCATCCACCACCACCTGCCCTTCCCCCAGGATCACCACCCGGTCGGCGCAGCGGGCTACGAGCTCGACATCGTGGGTAGACATGATAACGGTCTTTCCCTGGCGGCACTGCTCCGTCAAGAAGTCAGCCAGGGCTCGCTTCTGGGGGTAGTCTAAACCCCGTGTGGGCTCATCCAGCAGGATCACCTCCGGTCCGGCGACTAAGATAGCCGCCAGGGCTGCCCGTTGTCGCTCCCCTACGCTCAGGTCACGAGGATAGGCGTTGATGTGCTGTTCCAGACCCAAAGCTTGCAGCAACTCCTCGTAGCCTCTCAGTGGTAGACCCTGGCTGCGACGGGTGAAATCCAACTCGTCGCGCAGGGTGTCAGCAAAGAGGAGGGCATTGGGATTCTGGGGCAGGTAGCCCACCTGTTGGACAATGGCCTCCGTTTTCAAGCGTCGAGTGTCCTCACCCCAGAGCTCCACCCGGCCCTGGTCAGGGTGCAATAAGCCCACTACGTGCTTGAGCAGAGTGGTCTTGCCCGAACCATTGCGCCCCATCAAGGCTACGAATTCTCCCTGCCCGACCGTTAGATTGATGCCGCACAGGGCTTCACGTTGGCCGTAAGAGAACCACAGATCCCTGACATGGACCACCGGCTGCGGCTTCGCGCTTGCGGGCTCGGCCCTGTCCACCGAGGGTGTGGACGAAGAAAACTGTAACCGTCTGGCAAAGCGTTGTCCCTCTTTGAGGGTCAGTGGCAGCGGATCCCAATCCAGTTCCTTGGCCAGGGCAATCAAGGGTGGACACAGGTCCACCTGAGCCAACACCTCGCCTGGCGGACCGATGAGAGGCGGCTGTCCCTCACCGGGCATGTACAGCAACTGATCCACATACTGCACCACCCGCTCCAGGCGATGCTCGGAGAGGACAATGGTCAACCCCAGATCAGAGTTCAATTTCTGCAGGGTGGTCAACACCTCCTCGGCGGCCTGGGGATCGAGTTGCGAAGTCGGCTCGTCCAGCACCAGCACCTTTGGCTGCAGGGTCAACACCGCGCCGATGGCTACCCGCTGTTTCTCACCCCCGGAGAGGGTGCTGACCCGCCGGTGACGCAAGGGAGCGATGTTGAGCTGATCCAGCACCTCTTCCACCCGCTTGCGCATCAGAACCTGGGACAGGTTATGGTTCTCCATGGCGAAGGCCAGCTCATCTTCCACCAGATCCACCACAAACTGGGCCTCCGGGTCCTGAAAGACGAACCCTACCAGGTCACTCATCCCCCGCGGTTCCTCGGCTACAGGGTCGCGGCCGACCACCCGTATCTCACCTCGCAAGACCCCGCCATAGAAGTGAGGTATCAACCCGTTAAGGCAGCGCAGTAGGGTAGACTTGCCTGCTCCTGACGCCCCGATGACCAACAGGAAATCCCCTTCTTCTAGCTTCAGGGATAAATCACGCAGCACCGGCACCTCGGTGTTGGGATAGGTATAGGTTACATCCCGTAGGCTAATCACAATTCTGTCTCCGATTGAAAAGACCCAACACGGGTGTGACAGGCGCCAGCAGCGCTAACCCGATGATGGGATTAAAGGTTGGTAGTTCAAAGCGTGGATAGGGATAAAAGGCCAGCCCTTTCTTATCCGACAGCAGGAAGAAGACAAAGACGGCCAGTGACAGCAGGCTGGCGGCACTGACGAAAGTGTCCCGGCGACGCCATAGCTGGCGACGGTAGCGGCTGCGCTCCACGCGCTGGCCCATAGTGTGAAGGGTCCAGCCCAACAGCAGCACGCCGCCCACCGCCAGGAGACCACCTACCCACCGGCTGGCTGAGAAGTAACCGTACCAGAAAGCACCAATGAGCAAGGCCATCAGAGCCAAGGCAATGGATACTCTATAAGTCAGTTCTCTCCGCCCATCCGTCTGGGAGATGCTACCGCCAAAGCCCCGCGCCTCCATGGACTCGGCCAGTTGAATGGCCCTTTCCAGACTGCTGGTCAACAGAGGCATAAAGAGGGGTAGCAGATCACGGATGCCCCGGAACCGATGCCCCCGGATCATCTGAGCCTCGCGGATCTCCTGCAAGCTGGCTGCCATCTGTGGCACGAAGGCAATAGCGATGGAAACCACCGCCCCGGTCTGATACATGAAAGCCGGGATGGAGCGCAGCAGCTTGTGGTGATTGACCAAGACGTTGAAAGTAGCAAAGATCAACAGAATAGCCACTAGGCTCAAGCCATTGGCTAAGCCGTAACTCAGTGCCTCCAGCGTGATGCGCCCTCCCAGTTTCAGGAAAACAACTCCACCGGCTTTCAAGGTGGCGCTGGGCAAAGTGAAGAGGGTGGTCTGACCATAATGCACGGTCAGGGGATTGAGCAGGGCACTGAAGGCGGCCAGGACGAGACCAATCTTGAGGAAGACACTCCAACTGGAAGCGGTCGGCGAGGAGTGGCCGATGGTGCTATAGTCCACAGCCACTGCCAGAAGCAAGATGATCAGATAGAAGGGATTCTTGGTCAGCATGGCGGGTAAGAGGGCCGCTAACAGCCACAGCAGCCAGGTTGTGGTATGGTACATCAACTATTCCTCAACAGCCAGGTGGTAAACGGAGCTTCAATGGTAACCATCCACGTCACCCTCGTCCCCATAGTCACCTCCGTCCTGAGACCATCGCGCGAACAGATAGATGACTCCCAACACGGCCAGTATGCCGACGAAGGCCATTCCTCCGAAACCCAGAGTGCCCACAACTGCTGCGGCCAGAAACAAAAGCCAATTCAGTATGGTGACTTTGGTTGGAGAAATCTCGGCCGGTTGATCTGCCTCCGATGAGGCATCGGTCTCCTTCTTCAAAGGAGCTGTGGGCGGGGCAACCATAGCCACGGCTGGAGGGCTGGGTGTAGGTGGTTGGGTGGTCAGGTGGTCAGGTGGTTGGGTGGTTAGAGGAGTCGCTTCAGGCGGCAACGGGGTCGGTATGGGCGATGGCACCTTGGGCTGGAGTTCAAGAGTGTCCGTAGGTTCTGAGGCCGCTGCGGGCAGCGGTGTATGCATATCTGAGGGGATGGACGCCGGCGAGGCCTGCACCACGTTGACGGTCACCTGATGGCGGAACTCGCCAGCCGCGCTGACAACGCGCAGTTCGTAGGTCTGCGTCTGCGCCGGGCAGACTTGCTTGCTGCCGGGCCCCTGTTGCGGCTGCCCGTCCAGGTAGACCTCTTGCGCGTCCTGCACGTCCCAGCGCAGCGTGGTGCAAGAACCAGCCACCAGTTCCGTGACGTCGGCGCGGAACGAGATGTCGGGTGTGCTGGTGGGCGCGGGCGTGTCGGTGGGGGTGGGCGTGGCTGTGGCAGTCGGCGTGTTGCTGGGCACGGGGGTGTGGGTGGACGTTGGGGTATCAGTAGCGGTTGGGGTGTCAGTCGGCGCAGAAGGAGGCTGGCAAAGAGGCCCAAGCTGCTCCATGGTGTAAACGGGCGGCTGTGCCCCGCCGCTGGTGCTGCCACTGCCCCAAATCCAGCCCTCTACATCGCCGTCGTGTACCTGGTAAGCGGCGGCCCCAACTCCTGCATACTTCCAGGTCCCATCTTTGAGATGCCAGTATATCCAGTAGATGCAATCGGACGATCTTTGGCATTCGCACCAGCAGTCGTTGGGGGCAAGGCAGCCGACTCTATCAATGGCGCAGACAGCGCCGCCGCCAAAGCCACCCACCAACTGCCGCCCCGCCCGTTCCAAAACATCCATGCCGGTGATGCTATCCTCATAAAATGAAACGCAGAAAGTTGCCACGTTGCCGCCGCCGTAGTCTATCACCAGCCCGGCGCGGTTATAGTCCTCGGCTCCGGCCTGAGAGGCGGACACGGCGAGCAGCAGAACAGCGAGCAGCAGAACAGCCAGGGTGTAGAGCTTGGCCGGATGCCCGGTGGAGCCAGCAGGTACAAGTTTCATCTTCTTTATCCTCATCAATCAGGCGGGCGTTCAGCGGTCGGCTTGCCGGTGACGGCTGCCGACCGCCGAACGCTTACGTCTGAACAACTACACCTGGATGTGCCCTTTCGGCGGGAGAGGGGACTCGGAGAGTCGGCGTCGGCTATGGGCTGCTATCTTTCAGCACCAGAGGCAGATAGATGGGGCCAGCACCCGGTGCCGGCAAAGCAACCGGTTCCAGCGGGAAATACTTGTGCATCAGCGCCGGAACCACCTGCAAGGTGGAGTAGAGGTTGTCGGCCCTGTCGGTGGGATTGTCCTTGTAGCCGAACGCCTTGCTACTGTTTTGCATCCCTAGCAGCCAGTACATGGGAGTGTTGACCGTGACGGTGATCTCGTCGGTCCCGGTAAGCTGCTTAGTCCACTTCCATGCCTGAGGATTTTCGCCCCCTGCTACCAGGCCCATAATGTCAAAGGCGGTGGAGTTGGTGTCGGACTCGTCAGTCTGCCCATAGAGGGTATAAGGCGGGATGCGCTGGCGGAAGCCACCATCGTTGTGCTGCAAGGTGTTGCGCAGGTGGTCGTAAGCATCGGTGAAATAGAAGTAGCCGGGGCTTTCCCCCGCCGCCCGCAAGGCCATAAGCGCCATAGAGGTGCCGTAGCTGTGGTCTTCCCAGTGAGACCAGGTGCCGTTGATTTGCACCATCGCCTTGAGGGCATTGACTGCCGTCACGGGTATAGTCCTGTCCATCGCCTTGAGGGCCAGGATGGCCCAGGCCTGGTTGCCCGGAGTGGTGTCGTATAAGCCGGTGTTAGAGTCGTAGAAACTTTGCAACTGATTGTCCAGATCCATCCCGCCGAAAGATTCCGGATTCTTCCCGGCGGCGACGACTGTGAGTATCATCTTGCCAGCGGCACCGGCTGAGCTAGAGGGGTAAGTACTCGTGTAGTTTTCCAGATAATCCACTGGGGAGGTGACGCTACCGGTCTGTTTCCAGGTGTTGGGGTCATCTCCGTAGGCAACGATAGCAAAGATGCCGTCGCAGGCCGCGCTGGGGGAGGTTCCGAACCCAGTATCCCAACTGCCATCAACATCCTGCTGAGCCTTAATGTACTCCAACGCCTTCCGCGCCGCCATTACACGTCCCGGTAGCGGATCCGGCTTGCCAATCATCGCCGGGATTGCCCTGGCGGTAGCCATGAGATCGTTGGGGCCGGAGAACCCTGGGAAGCCGCCGGCCGGGCTTTGCAGAGCCAGCAACGCGGCGAGAGCAGTGGTGGTCTGCCGCGTCCAGGTGATGCTGGTGGGGCTTTCCCCTTCAGCGATCAGGGCCTGGATTACCGGGGAGGTGTCGGAAGTGCTTGGATCTGCAGGAAGGCCCCACGGTGAGGGCCAGGCGCCGGCGCCGGAACCGCTGCTTATCTGGGTACCACTCAGATACTCGGTGGCGCTGACTATAGCCGTGGAGGTGGTCGGCTCGCCAGCGGCGATCAACGCTTGCATCGCCTGGGCCGTGGTATCGTTCTCGTCTGCGCAAAACAGGCTGCTTTCGTCAAAGCACCAGGCGCCGCTGCTCAGTTGCATCTCAGCCAGGCGATTTCTGGCGGTGGGCGTTATCGGCTCGAAAGAAACGGCCAGGGCCATCAGGGAGTAAATCTGATCCATAGTAGGCGCGATCGTGGTGGTGCTGCTGAATTGTCCCGTAGCGGGGTGATACCAGCTATGGAGCTTGGCGATGAGGTTCTGGCCGCCAAAGTCATACGGGTCTTGATTGGCGGCGATGACTCCCAGCGCCAGCTTGCCGGCACTGGCCGGGGTGGTGGCGTAGGTGATCACCCTGGTTTCCAGGTAGTCCAGCGGCGAGTTGCCGTTTTTCTTCTGGTCGTTGGGGTCTTCGTTGGCGGCCGCCAGGGCCAGGACAGCGTCTATCGTGGTCCCCTCACTGCTGTCAAAGCTCCCGTCATCGGCCTGCTGGGTGTGCAGCCAGCTCAGGGCAGCGTCCACCGCTATCTGCTGCTTCGTCGCCTGGGCCCATACTCCGTCATCAGCACTGGCCTCTCTAGCCGATATGGCCAGCAACGCTAAAACGAGGGCCAGCGTCAGGGCTATGCCCAAGGTGATTGATCCCAAAAGCGTAGATATTCTCTTCATTTGTTTATCTTCTCCTTTTTTGGGATAGGTACTTCTGTGGTATAATTGATGGGGGACGTGGAAAGGCCTATGCCTGAGGGTATGGGCAAATCACAAGGCTGACCATTTCCAACGTTGGCAGCGGAGGGCAATGGCTCAGCCCAGCGTTCCCGTCCTCCTGGGGGCCAACCACGAGGTTGGCCCCTTTCGCTTGGACAGAAAAAAAACCCCGACCGGCAAGGTCGGGGTAACTTGATAAAATCGAAATCCCCTTGCCGATTCGACAAGGGGATCATCACGGTCCTCTAACCATGGCTCTTACCCCCTTTCCTCGAAGGTCCGCAGAGCGCGGCCGGGACGGGTCTCCTGGCTCTCCTGGCTGACGGCAATTCACCACTTGCTACTCGCCATCGGCCAGGATTACAGTTGCGGGACAGCGCCGGACTCTCACCGGCTTCCCCTTTCAGCCCTAGCATCCGGGCAACGGGCACCTCGACCGCATACTATTCAGTTGGACAAAGTATACCACAATGTCGGGGGGATGTCAAATCCTCATCCGCCTGAGCGAGGATGCCGATGGGCAACGGTCACACTGGCGGGCGCTGGGTGATGGGTTGAATCTCGCTCAGGGTACGAACAGTTTCCATTTGACCGTATCCACACCTATCGCTGCGGCTGCCAGCTCGTCGTCTTTTATGGCCCGGGTGCACGTTGTCTACGGCCACGAGATCGCCAGATCTCTTGGTCAGCCTCTCCGTCTGTAGAATGGCTGTCATTGTATTCGAGCTCACACCCCACGTTACTCGGCCGGTTTGAGGGACCAGTGTTCCTGAACGTGATCCACATCGCCTTCGAAGACCAACTCATCCAACTCTGCGCTCATGCCGCAGTCTTTGAGGGCTGCAAACATCAGATTCGTCATGAAATGGGAAGGGGCATGATTTTCGTCCGTCAACCGCATTGATGAGTCCAGCACGGAGACCTGGTACATATCCACCACCATCTCCATGTCGCTGACCCGATTGACCTTGATGCGCCCCATGTAGCCACTTCCTTCAAGGAATTGGACAATCTGGATGAGCACATCCATGGGGCTCACCCCATCGGTCTTGATCAGCCCCCGCTCTTTGAGTTCCGCGTAGCCGATCTCACCAGCCCGTTGGTAGACCTCTACAGCCTGCCCTTGGCCTACGTGCTCAGAGACAGCGCGGCAGACGTTATAGTTGACAAAGTCAAAGAAGTCAACGGTGATATTACCTTTGGGATTGACATCGCTCATAGCATCCTCCTTATTTTTCTATTATTCATTATATTGCTGATGATAGGACCTGTCAAGAGCTTGGAGCTACTCAGACAGAATTTTAAGGAAACTGATTGGGTTTAAGGTACTCATGTTTCGGGACCAGAGTGACCCTATAGATGCCTGGCCCCTGAACGCTGGTGGCTTGTTTTTGTTGTCGCTGTGAAGATGTGCTATAATCGGGTTGGAGGAGTCTGCCCATGAAATACGCAGTGGATAGCGACGTCTATTCTGTCTACCCGGAGCTGTACACAGGCATCGCCGTGCTCAGCGGGGTCAGCAATTCGGCCAGTTCCCCGGAGGTTACGGCTCTGCTGGCCGGGGCGGAGGCCCATCTGCGCGCCGAGTGGGGGGGCAGGCCCGCTTCTGAGCACCCTCACGTCGCTGCCTGGCGGGCGGCCTATTCGACCTTTGGCGTCAAGCCGAGCAAGTATCGCAGCGCGGTGGAGGCCCTGACCCGGCGGGTGCTGAAAGGAGGGGAACTGCCGCGAATCAACAAGCTGGTGGACCTGGGCAACTGCCTGTCCGTCAAGTACGTTCTGCCCATGGCGGCCTACGACCTGG
>JBGVTF010000226.1:0-6697 GCA_041862415.1 Anaerolineae bacterium
CCAGGCGCACGCCGGGTAGTACCATTGACAAGGCCCCACGTACTGAGGAGCCGGATGAGTGCGAAAGTCTCACGTCCGGTTCTGAACCGGCGGCGGGGTGGGCGACCGCCCCGCCGACCGTAACCACTTGACGCCTAATCGTGGCTTTTTATCAACCTTGGCTGGGCAGCCAAGTAGTCTTTGATTGGAACATTCAGGGCAAACCCGGCGCAAGTGAACCCAAGCGTTAGGACGGACGCTCGCTGCGCTCGCATCCGTCCTAACGGGGCGCGAGATTCCATTGAGCAGTTATCCTTGACGTATTTAGAAGGGGATCACGTCTCAGTCACTCAGGACGGTCGCGGTGCGCAACGTCGCGTCCGCATCTCAGAC
This sequence comes from Anaerolineae bacterium, assembly GCA_041862415.1. GTDB lineage: Bacteria > Chloroflexota > Anaerolineae > E26-bin7 > E26-bin7 > E26-bin7. The sequence goes on from JBGVTF010000226.1 coordinate 373, forward strand.
AACGGTACCGTTGTGCTTCCACAGCCTCATACTTGGGATCGCGGATGGCCTTGGCACAATGATCCTGATGCTTCTCAAAGTGTTGGCCATCACAATTCGGGTGGGGACATCTCTCTGGTAGCTCGTATACGCCGGGCTCTACGGGGGAAATACGCACACTGAGACGCATCAGGGGCCTCCTGGGTCAAGTTTGGCCTATTGTACCCCAATTCCCACCAATTGTGAAACGGTCACTTCTCGAAACCAGGTGTTGACATTTGACTCGTTGTGTGGTATTATAATGACACTGCGAACGTTGACCAGTCCAGTAATTCACCATCGTTGCCCACATCGCAGCCAATAGCCAGTGGGAGGTGAAGTCATGAGCATGAGACATTGAGAGCCGATCTTTTCCGCAGACAGGAGAGGGTTGGCTTTTGTTGTTTTTGCATAGAGAGACAACAAGAGACCAATTGGTTCAAACAGAAAGGAGTTTTAGTCCAATGGATCCGCAGACCATCAGCGTTATTGCTACCGCCGCCATCGGTGTCCTCTCTCCCTATCTGGCCAAAGCTGGCGAGGTTGCCGCCAAGAAAGTCGGTGAAGATATATACCATGCCCTGAAAGCCCGCTTTGATAAGAAGCCAGCCGCACAAGAAGCCTTGGCTGATCTAGAGAAGGCTCCCGATGACGGCGATTTCCAGGCCGCGTTGCGGGTTCAGTTCAAGAAACTGCTGGCGGAGGATGAGGCATTCGCCGCACAACTTCAGCATCTATTGCAGGAGGCAGGGAGGACGGAAGCGGGTGCCACCATCATCAAACAAATTGCCGGAGACAACGCCAAGCAGTTTGGCCAGGTATTCGGCAACATCACCTTTGGCCAGGATTGAGTCTGTCAGGAAACGCCAATGGTCCCAAACGATCAACAGACACAGGAGCAGCAATCTCCCAAGATCGAGCAGCAGGCGGGTGATCGTGCCATCCAGATCGGTCAGGTCTTTGGCGGCATTGTCTTTCAGCTTCTCTCTCCCACTGCAGCCATTATCATCATAGTAGTCATGGCAATAGCAGCCATAGGCTCATTCTATCTGTATCGCACAGCTCAAAAGCCCGCCCGGATGACAGGGGATTTCAACATTGCTGTTGCTCAGTTTGGTGAAGTGACTGATGAAGGCATCGTATCATCTGGCCTAGCAACACAAATCAGCAAGCTGCTCTTTGATTTCTTAGATAGTGAATACAAAGCCACAGATTTTGGCCTGGATATTCAAGTCGCGCACAGAAAGATTGGTATACTCACAGAGGACCGAGAAGCTGAAAAGTTGGCGTATGATATAGGTGCTGATATAGTGATCTACGGGAGTGTGTGCGTTATTGGGGATGAGGCCATTCTTTCCCCCAAGTTTTATGTAGCTGATCAACCCGACACAGGCGAACTGACAGGTCAACACCAGCTTGCCTTACCCATTCAGTTTGACATCCCTTCCCTCAGCTTTCAAGATAAGGTCAATGCCGAACTGCGATCACGAGCGGCTGTTCTGCTGCACTTCACAAAGGGGTTGGCCTATCTCTCAGCCAGTAACCTGGACGCAGCCACTCATTCCTTTCAAGAAGCCATACGTGAGGCGAAGATCTGTGGTCCATTTAATGGTCAAGAGGTACTCCATCTCTTCGCGGCAGTAACAAACTATTCCCAAGGAGACTTCGAGCAAGCTGCCGAGAATATAGACTGTGCGCTTTCCCTGAACCCGGAATATGCCAGAGCATACATTGCGCGCGGGAACATATACTACATCCAGGCCCTCCCGTCGTGGGATCAGGCCAAGCTAGGTAAAGCGCTTTCCGAATACGAAAGAGCGCTCGAAGCACAGGATCATCCGGCAGGTGCCTATATCAGAGAGAAGGGAAATGTTTCGTTAGGCAACATCTATGTCATACGAGCTCAACAAACCAACGATCCCGAGCTGTTTGCCAAAGCAATTGACCACTATGGCCAAGTAGTGGCTCAGTATGAGAAAACTAAGAATGAGAGAATAGGAGGTCTGGCAGCTATTGCCTACTTTGGCTTGGGTGCTGCTTACGAAAGACAGAAGGACTACACCCAGGCTACAGATGCCTACCAACGGTGTATTGACCTTGCAAGCGACTCTGAGTTGAAATCTAGGGCCGAAAGGCAGCTTGGTCTCATTGAGGGTCAAGATTAGACGAACACAAATAGAGAGTTAGAAAGGAGACGGAAATGCGCCAAGTGGGTTTTGGCCTCCTCGTTTTGATCATGGCCTTGGCTATCCCAATGATTAGCTGTGATGAATCATCTGAGCCACCACCGCCCCCACCGCGAGCGACAGATACTCCAATCGCCCCGATGCCGGTAGCACCGACATATACTCCAATCGCCCCGATGCCGGCACTACCGACAGATACTCCAATCGCGGCGCCATCGCCGACGCCGTAAGATAGCTGGTCTCTTTCCTTGTTCTGACCGCTTGGCCTCGCCAATGACGAGTGCCACTGAGGAGCAGAACGGCGTAACTTGTTGTCGAAGGAGTCTTTCAATACAACAGCGCGACATAGGTAAGGGGCAACAGCAGCTAGCACGGTATAGCCAGCTTTCTTCTCAATCGCTATACCCAAACCGCCTCTTGAGCAACTTTGACTACACCGGAAACAGTGAACTGGATTTCCCGCTGTGCTCCGGGCGGGATTTCACCAACCGTTCGGCTGAACCCACGAAAGCCCGCCACTCATTACGTGCCGGATCGAACGTCAGGATCGTAAAGAAAAAGGGCACGAAAGAGATTTCGTGCCCTTCGCTGTCTCTGAACCCTCCCTCACATCTCGGGAAAGACAACCTCTTCCTTGCCTTGAAGCTTGTCCAGAATGCGCTCGGAGATGATCTGCAAATGGGTGACAAAGTCCGGATCGTCGGCCGACACCGTCAACACTGGACACAAGTTAAAGCCCTCGATCCACTCGGCGTAGAGGGCGTCGAGCCGCTCCAGGTAATCGGCCGTGATGCCCGACTCCATGCCCCGCCCCCGCTGGCCGATGCGTTCCATCAGCGTAGGCACCGAGGCCTGGAGGTAGACAAGCAGATCGGGAGGCGGCAGGGTTTCGATGACCAGATCGTAAAGCTCACGGTAGGCCCGATAGTCGCGCAGGCTGAGCATCTTCATATCGTGCAGAGCGAGGACGTGCGCACTGGCGCCGAGGCGACGTTGACAGTAGCGCAGGCTTATCGTATAATAGGGGCAGCCCTGTCCTGCCTGCCCCGAGTACAACCGAAGGGAGCCCAGCCGAAGGGCCTGTCCTGAGCTTTGTCGAAGGGCCTTGGCAGAGGGTCGCCATTTCTGTATAAAAGCAATTGTACAGAAAGTAGGGAAGCTATGCTTAAGGGGAGATATGATGCTCATTGACAGAGGCTGCTTTTAACCTTGAGGAGTATATTTTGTTAAAATGTAAGCAGGAGGTGAAGTATGTTTCAAACCTTTGAAGCTATAATTGATGAGCAAGGCAATGTACGCCTGGTAGACCCGGTCAAATTGCCAGCAGGACGGCGAGTACTTGTGACTATCCTGGAAAGTCCATTCATAAACGTTCCCGAAACAGCATTACTAAGTGAACCAGCGCTTGCTGAAGATTGGAACCGACCAGAGGAGGACGAGGCATGGTCACACCTGCAGCAGGTAGTATCGTCCTAGTGCGCTTCCCCTTCTCCGATCTGTCACAGGCAAAGTTGCGACCTGCTGTTGTGCTAGCGGACGCCGGGCGAGGAGATTGGATTCTATGTCAAGTCACCAGTAAACCATATGGAGACGCACAGGCTATCGCGCTCGATGATGCCAGCTTTGCCACTGGTTCACTACGTGTGGCAAGTTATGCACGGCCAGGTAAGTTATTCACGGCCAATCATAGCCTGATGGTAACGCAGGTTGGTACTCTGAAGCCCGCCCCTTTCAAGCAGGTCATTGAAGCAGTTGTGGAAATTCTACAAGCCAGCCTTGCACCATAACATACTCAAGGACTTGATAGCCACATGAAAAAGGACACGAAATCTCTTTCGTGTCCTTCGCTGTCTCTGAACCTTCCTTACATCTTGGGGAAGACCACCTCTTCCTTGCCTTGTAGCTTGTCCAGAATGCGTTCAGAAATAATCTGCAGATGGGTGTCGTGCTTGACAAAGTCCAGATCATCGGCCGGCACCGTCAACACTGGACACAAGTTAAAGCCCTCGATCCACTCGGCGTAGAGGGCGTCGAGCCGCTCCAGGTAATCGGCCGTGATGCCCGACTCTATGCCTCGCCCTCGCTTGCCAATGCGTTCCATCAGCGTAGGCACCGAGGCCTGGAGGTAGACGAGCAAATCGGGAGGGGGCAGGGTTTCGATAACCAGATCGTAAAGCTCGCGGTAGGCCCGATAGTCCCGCAGGCTGAGCATCTTCATGTCGTGCAGAGCGCGGGCAAAGATGTGAGCATCCTCGTAGATGCTGCGATCCTGGATCACCGAGTTCTGGCCAGCACAGATCGCCAGGTGGGTGCGGGCCCGGTGGCCCAGAAAGAAAACTTGCAGGTGAAAACTCCAGGCCCGCATATCGCCGTAGAAATCACCCAGGTAGGGGTTGTCGTCCACGCTCTCGTAGAAGGCGTCCCACTCCAGTTGCTGAGACAACAGTCGGGTCAGGCTGGTCTTCCCCGAGCCGATGTTGCCAGCAACGACCACAAACCTTTTGACCACAGTGACCTCCTCTCGCCAATCGTATTGTCAGCGAGGTGCCAGGCACTTCCGATAGATTGCCCGGAGAGGGATACGAACCGTTTGTAAGACGACCATCAGGCTGAAAGTAGCCATGCAAGTGCCTGGCACCTGAATCCCTCTGCGACGGGCTATCCACACTGCGAGTAGCCGCAGGCCCGACAGACGGCGCAGCCCTCCACAAGCTCCACCATACCCCCACATTCGGGGCACTCGGGGCAGATATCCACCAGCCCTTTGACGACCACCGGCTGGCCCGCGTTGCCGCCATCGAGATAGCGTTCCAGGGCCTTGGCCACGGCGTCGGAGCAAGAGAGGGTCGAGCCGCCGTTGTGCCACGAAGGAGAAGGACAGCGGATACCCTTGAGCTGTCTGATAATGGCTCTGGTCTCGATGCCGCTTCTCAGGGACAGGGAGATGAGCCGGCCAATGGCCTCCGATTGAGAGGCGGTGCAGCCACCCGATTTCCCCATCTGCAAGAAAACCTCACACAGCCCTTCCTGGTCTTTGTTGATGGTCACGTACATGGTCCGATTGCAGCCTAGCATGATCTTTTCCGTCGTGCCGTGGGTCAGAACCGGTCTCGGCCGCGGCGCTCTGGTCTCGTGACTGGTTGGGGCCGTCGTTTTGGTCTCACTGATTCCTTTGTTCAAGACCTGGCTCTGGCGGCTGCCGTCGCGATAGATGGTCAGGCCTTTGCAGCCTGTTTCGTAGGCCAGCAGATAGGCCTGGCGTACGTCGTCAACGGTGGCACCATTGGGCGCGTTAATCGTCTTGGACACAGCGTTGTCCACATAGCGCTGGAAGGCGGCCTGCATCCTGATGTGCCATTGTGGAGCGATGTCGTGGGCGGTGACAAAGACGCGGCGCACGTCAGCCGGAACCTCTTCCACGTTCTGGATGCTACCTTCTCGAGCGACCCTGTGCATCAACCCCGGGCTGTAGAAACCTCGTTCTTTAGCCATTCGCTCAAAAAGTGGATTGACCACGGGCAGTTCGTCGGCGTCGAGGACGTTGCGGCGCACATAGGCCAGGGCAAAGAGGGGTTCGATGCCGCTGGAGGCGTCGGCAATGATGCTGATGGTGCCCGTGGGGGCAATGGTGGTCGTAGTGGCGTTACGGATGCCGGTGGTCTTGATCCGCTGAACCAGGGCGTCCCAGTCGAGGGCGGGACGGCCATGGGACTCCAGGTGCACACCTGAGACAGGAATAGGGAGTCGCCCCTGGGCGTAGATGGACTGATCGAAGGTGGGGAAACTCCCCCGGCTGGCAGCCAGGTCGCAGGAGGCATCCTTGCTCCAGTAGTTGATGGCCTCCATCACCTCTTCGGCGACAGCTACCCCCGCCTCCGAGTCGTAAGGGATACCTAGTTGGATCAGCATATCGGCAAAGCCCATCACCCCCAGGCCGACTTTGCGCGTCTTGAGCGTGGCCTCTTCGATGGCCGGGAGGGGGAATTTGTTGACGGTGATGACGTTATCCATGAAGTGGACAGCCGTCTTAACGGTCTTTTCCAGCTTGTCCCAATGGATGGAGCCATTGGCCACCATCCTGGCCAGATTGATAGAGCCGAGGTTGCAGCTCTCGTAGGGCA
>JBGVTF010000227.1:0-3047 GCA_041862415.1 Anaerolineae bacterium
CGGGGCCACCGCTTCAGCACCTACGCGACCTGGTGGATCAGGCAGGCGATCACCCGCGCGCTGGCCGATCAGGGCCGCGTGATCCGGCTGCCCGTGCACCTGAGCGACCGCATTCGCAAGGTGTATCAGACGTCGCAGCAACTGGAGCAAGACTGGGGGCGCCAGCCGACTCCGGAGGAGATCGCCAACGAGCTCGACTTGCCCGCCCAGAAGGTGCAGTGGATGCTCAAGGTGTCACAGCGCCCGCTGTCGCTGGAAAAGCCGGTCGGCGAGGAGGAGGATAGCGAGCTGGGCAGCTTTATCGAGGACGCCAGCTCCCCCACCCCGACCGACTCGGCATACCACCACCTGCTGCAGGAAAAGCTGGAGGACATCCTGCACAGCCTGACGCCGCGCGAGGCGCGCATCCTGCGCCTGCGCTTCGGGCTGCAGGATGGGCGCAGCTACACGCTGGAGGAGGTCGGGCAAAAGTTCGGCCTGACCCGTGAGCGCATCCGGCAGATCGAGCACGAAGCGCTCGACCGGCTGCGCCATCCGAGCCGCAGCCGACAACTGCGAGATTACCTCGGCTAACCATTGAGACCTGATCAATCGAAGCCAAAGGCCCACCGAATCCCCGGTGGGCCTTTGCTCTTGCCTGATCGATCAAACGTGATGAACCCTGCGCCCGATGGCAGCTGACGTTTCACGACTCCACTGAAATAACCTTAACAACTGAGCGCCAGAGCAGGCTGAGGCAATGAGGCTGGCCATAACCGGCGCGAGAGCCAGGTCTGAAGCAAAGACAAAAAAGGAGATGCCTTCGCGTTTGAGGCACAACTACTGCCTGCTGGATCGTGCTCAGGTCGCCCCGCCGCCGCTATCTTGGCGAGATACCGTTGGATGCGCCGCACGTTGACCATGATTGCCGGCCCGATCATCGTGGCCTGCATGCGCAGCAGTCCCCGCACCGGTAGTTGATCATCGGAGAAGGGACGTTTCACAGCGCCGATGGTCGCTTCGACCGCTGCCCGGGGATTCTTGCCCGCCTCACAGTAGGCGGCAGCGCGACGCCGGCGCTGAGCAATGTCCACTTCGCGTTGGTTGAAGCCTAGGCGGCGGCGTGGGTCAAGCTTGCCCGCGCGTGTCGGGCATTTTGACTGCAACGGGCAAGCCTCACAAATGGCGGGATCAAAGTAGGCGCAATAGCGCCCCGGATTGCGCCCCCTTTCGATGGAGACGGTCTGCCCGTGGGGACAGGTCATTTTGGGCAGTGGTGAACCTACGGTGCCCGAACCCTGCTCAATCTCTTGGTCTGGGGATGTCTCCTTCGCGACGGCTTGCGTGTGCGAGCAACACGCATCTGATGATGGGTGGCCGGCGAGGCCCTCGGCCTGTGCCCCGCTATCACCCACCGACCCACTGCCTGAAACCGCGTCACCCTGTGAACGGGCACTGTCAGCCGATGGCTGGGAGACCGCCCCGGCGCATGTATCGACGTTCTCGGGTGACTGCGCCTTGCGGCCAACTTCCGTCGCTGAGCTGCCATCCTCTGGTGATGGCTCTTCGAGCGCGGCACATTCCGGTGCCCTGGTGCGCTCTCCCAGCGCTTCCTGGGAGACGCCGGGTTCCTGCGAGTCACGTCTGCTCTCGAGGAGTTGCCCATCGAGGGGCGCATCAATGTGAAAGTCGACCAGGTTCAGTTTGTTGGGATTGGGCGGCCTGCCGCGCAGTTCCGTGGGGACCTGCACCACCTGGTGCTCGCGTAGCACTTGGTCAGTATCCGGACTACAGAAGCCGCCATCATTGTAGATCACCTCCACACCCGTGCGCGCTTTCAGCTCGGGAAGGGCTTCTCCCAGTAGGGTGGCGTCCTCGGTGTTGTTGGGGGCAACCTGTACGTTCACAATCAACTGGAAGGGGTTATCGTCCCCAGAGGTCTCCGTCACGGCGGTCACGTATCCCTCGTACTCTTGGTTGCCTTTGCGACGGAAGGTCGCATCGGGGTCGTCAGGAGAGCGCAGACTGCTGGGGCTGATGGCTTTGCCGGGCTTGGCTTCCACCGTGCGCTCCATGACGTTGTACTGCTCGTGGAAGACCCGCTGCAGCATCTGGTAGACGTCGTGGTCGCCGTAAAGAGTGGACAGTTCTGCCAGTAGGCGGTACATCAACCGCCCAATCCGCGCCATGTGGGGGGCCGTGTCTTGGCCCCGCAGGTGGTAGATGTACTGACTGGCGGAGCCCTTCAGGTAGGGCGCAAAGGCTTCAGCATAGTAGGCCTGGTCGGCTTCGGTCAGCATGCGGTACACACGCTGCAAGACCTCCACCAGGAGTTCCAGGCGAACCATCCGACGGATGTTGGAGCTCACTTGCGTGCTATCGATGCGCAGCCGGTCGGTCTGGATGTCAAAGGCCTCGGCCTGCGCGTCCGTGATCTGGGCGAAGGCCTCGTGGACGAGGTCGCGGCCGGTCCGGCGCTTGTAGGCATCAAGACGGCGACGAAAGTTGTACACCGTGCGCAGGTCAAACTCGCCTTCGCCCAGGTTGTCCAGACCGACAGCGTAGCGGACTTGCATGTCGTAGCTCAGGTGATCGTACGTCTCGGCATCGCTCCAGCCGAAACCGTACTTGATGGCATCGAAGCTGAGCATCCGGTTGACCGGCACATTGGGGCGCGACGCTTTGTCACTGTACAGCACGGCAAAGGGCTCTTCGTCCAGGCGGCTGTAGACCTCGCGCCGATACACGGCCGCCCACGACGTCTCGAGACGCTGGCGCTGCTTGCTCGAGAGCTTGCCCAGATCGGAGAACAGGTGAGGCTGCAGATGATCGTCATTGGGTCGGAACATACTTCGCTCCCTTGGCAGAATGGCCTTCACTTCTCAAAACCCTGCAGCCATCAGCTGGATTCGCCGTTTTCACAACCTTTTTTCAGTGGAGTCGTCAAACGTCACTATCGTGCCTTGCGTCTGACGTTCGACGCATCGTAGCAGGAGTTTCTTCGGATGGCGAAAAAAGTCAGAGCAATTGTCAAGCTACAGATTCCTGCTGGTAAGGCGAGCCCGGCG
>JBGVTF010000228.1:0-2678 GCA_041862415.1 Anaerolineae bacterium
AGGCCAAGGGTAGAAACCGTTTCTACCACTTGACCTCTACTCGCTTTGACCACTGCAATCGAGGTCTTTCAGTGTACCGCTCCTACCTCACCGAGGGGCCAGTAGGAAACCCAGGCCCGGCCAACGATGTTCACAATGGGCACCGAACGGAAGGCACGGGAGTCGTTGCTGAAACTACGGTTGTCACCGAGGACAAAAACATGCAGCGGGGGAACGATGATGGGCCCCCAATTGCTTCCCGTGGACCTCTCCAGGTATGGCTCGTCCAACTCTTGCCCATTAATGTAGATCCGTCCCTGCCTTATCTCAACCGTCTCGCCGGGGAGGCCGATGACCCTTTTGATGAGAAGCTCCGAGCTCTGTTGCGGGGATTCAAGGACGACGATGTCGCCCCGGCGTGGGCCATGAAAGCGATAAGAGACCTTTTCCACCACAAGACGCTGATCGCTGTGCAAGGTTGGTTCCATACTCTGGCCATGAACCTGTGTGGCTTGAGCCAGGAAAAAGTTGATCAGAAAAGCGATCAGCACTGCCGGAAGGATGGTCTCCAACACCTCCCTCAGCCAGCGCAGAGCTTTCCGCCTCTTGGACAAACCTTCATTTAGTGACAGGGTTTTAGGGCCTTCCATGTAATCCGTGGTGCTCCTCAACCTATCGCCGTCGCGGTGGGCGGCGGGCGCGCTCTCCGATACTGGATGGACCGTAGTCCCGTCCCCGGCCTGAAGACCGCCCCCGTCTCGATGGCTTGCGGTCGCGCTCGCGGGCCTCCTCGGCCGTCCAACCCTCCAGGACAGCCTGGCGGGAGAGCTTGATCTTGCCATCCCTATCAATATCAATGACCATGACCATGATCTCGTCGCCCACACGGACCACATCCTCCACGCTGGGGACGCGGTAATCGGCCAGTTGGGAGATGTGTACCATACCATCCTGACCAGGCAGGATCTCCACGAAGGCTCCAAAGTCAGTGCAACGCACCACTTTGCCTGTGTAGATTCTGCCAATCTCAGCTTCCTCGGTCAACCCCTCGATGATCTGGACGGCTTTTTGGCTGCTGGCTCCATTAGTAGAAGCGATGTAGACCGTACCGTCATCCTCTACGTCAATTTTGACGCCGGTGTCTTCGATGATCTTGCGGATAGTCTTGCCGCCCGGGCCGATGACAGCGCCGATCTTTTCCGGGTCTATCTTGATCAGAGTGATGCGCGGGGCATAGGGCGAGAGGTCCGGCCTGGCCTCACTGATGACTTCCTGCATCTTGTCCAGAATGAACAGCCGCCCCTCATGGGCCTGAGCCAGGGCCTGTTCCAGGATTTCCTGGCTCAACCCGCTGGTCTTGATGTCCATCTGCAGGGCGGTGATGCCCTCTCTGGTGCCAGCCACCTTGAAATCCATATCGCCCATGTGATCTTCCATGCCCTGGATGTCCGACAGGATGGCGTACTGGTCGCCTTCCTTGATCAGGCCCATGGCGATGCCGGCCACCGGGGCTTTGATGGGCACGCCAGCATCCATCAGAGCCAGGGTGCTACCGCAGACGCTGGCCATCGAGGTGGAACCATTGGAAGAAAGCACCTCGGATACAAGGCGGATGGTATAGGGAAATTGCTCCTTGTCAGGGAGCACCGGCAGGAGGGCCCTTTCGGCCAGAGCCCCATGTCCAATGTCCCGGCGACTGGGACCTCGCAGGAATCTGGTTTCGCCGGTGGAATAGGGTAGAAAGTTGTAGTGGTGCATGTAGCGCTTGAATTCCTCGGTGTCCAGGCCATCGAGTCTCTGCTCGTCGCTGACCGTGCCCAGAGTGGCGATGGTAAGCACCTGGGTTTCGCCCCGCGTAAAGAGCCCCGAGCCGTGGGTGCGCGGCAATATGCCTACTTCGCTGGTGATGGGCCGGACGGTGGTCAAATCGCGTCCATCCGCCCTGCGCTGCTCGGTCAGAGTCCTGCGGCGCACCTCGGCCTTCAGGGCGTCGTTGAAGGCTTCCTCCAGGTCCGCCTCTGAGAATTGCTCGCCAAATTCAGCGAGCAGATCGCTACGCAAGGCATTTAAAGCCTCGTCGCGCTCCTCCTTGCCGGGAGCTTCATCGAGAAGCTGGGCCATGCGGCCGTCCAGCCAGCCAGTCACCGCTTGGTGGACATCTTCACCCACCTCGTAAAGCACGATCTCGCGCTTTGGCCTGCCGACGGTCTGACGCATCTCCTCTTGTACGGTGATGACGTCTTGTATGGCCCCGTGTCCCAGGCGCAGCGCTTCCAGCATGACCTCCTCGGGCACCCCCTTGGCGTCAGCTTCGACCGTCAGAATGGCCTCTGCCGTGCCGGCCAGACGCAAATCCATGGTGCTGTGCTGCATTTCAGGGGCGGTGGGGTTGAAAACGTACTCCCCGCCGATGTAGCCGACCCGCACCGCGCCCACCGGTCCGCTGAAGGGGATATCGGAAATGGTCAAAGCCGCCGAAGCACCGATGATGGCCAAGATGTCCAGGTAGTGCTCCTGGTCGGCCGAGAGGGCGGTGATGATGACTTGGATTTCGTTGCGCCAACCTTTGGGGAAAAGGGGTCTGAGGGGACGATCCGTGAGGCGACACAGGAGAATAGCTGCTTCGCGGGGACGGCCCTCGCGTTTAAAGAAACCGCCGGGGATTTTACCCGCTGCGTAGAGCCGTTCTTCGTAGTCCA
>JBGVTF010000229.1:0-27813 GCA_041862415.1 Anaerolineae bacterium
CCCCTGAGCAACACCTCGTACTCCCTGACCTTGCCGGGGTTGTTGGTGGCAACCAGTAGTTTTATCATGTCCACTTCTTCCCTGAAAGCGCGGCGACTATGGGGCTTGCGCAGCGCAGCCTGGGGAGCCTTCGGCCCGAGGGCTTCGACCGAGCTCAGCCGAGGTCCTCAGGCCGAGGGCTTGAGGGGTACCCCCTCAAGCCAACTGTTCCACTCCCGAAAACAAGGCTGGCCAATGTTCCATACCATGAAAAGGGAGAGAGGATATTGGGGAGAACGCCCCACACCCCCCGACCGTTCGGCTGAGCGCTCACGACGAAGCCTGCTGCGCAGGCTACTATAGGGCTTGCGCAGCGCAGCCTGGGGAGCTTGAGGGGTACCCCCTCAACCCAACTGTTCCCCTCCTGAAAACAAGGCTGGCCAATGTTCCATATCATGAAAAGGGAGAAAGGATATTGGGAGGGACGCCCCGCTAACCTGCTGCGCAGGCTACTATAGCACAAGAACGGAGAAGGTGCAAGGAGAGCATGATGGGTTGACGGCTGTCCACAAATGGGGTACAATAGGCGGCGGAGGAGGAAGAGTACCTATGGAATGGTTCTACACATTTCACCAACGATATGCCGTCGAACTCTGGCTGGGCCTGGCCATAGCAGTGGTTGTCATCCTGGCCTGGCTGGTGGTGGCCCAGGTGCGGATGAATCGCATGATCAGGCAATATCGGGAACTGGTGACAGGCACCTCCGGAGGCAACCTGGAGCAGGTCCTCAACGAGCACATCGCCCAGGTGCGTGACACAGCGTCCCAGGTGGAGAAGCTGGACCGGCTGGCCAGGCAGATGGAGAAAACACTGCGCCAAAGCCTGCAATCGTTGGGGGTCGTGCGCTTCAACCCTTTTTCCGATGTGGGCGGCGACCAGAGCTTTGCCATCGCCCTAGTGGACGGCCATGGCAACGGCGTGGTCATCTCCAGCCTGTATGGACGCCATGACCTGAAAGTCTACGCCAAGCCCCTGAAGAAGTGGGAGTCCGAGTACACTCTGACGGACGAGGAGAAAGAGGCCATTGCCCACGCTTTCAGGCAGCGGGGTTGACAAGTGGTCTCAACTGTAGTATATTACCGTCGTAGGCGGCCCCCAAACCCACCTGTACCGCCTACACCGCAACAGTGATGCAACAGTGATAATTGAGTGCCCTGGTTGTTAGGCCGATGTTGAGGAGATACACAGTTGGCACGCCAATCACGTAAAAATGGAAAGCAACCTCTTACAATAATGATCGTGCCCCATTCGGAGAGATCGCCCATATCCCTGCGCATTCCCCCGTGGGTGACTCCCCTCGTTCTGGTCATCCTGGCCGCCTTACTGATCCTAGCTGTGTCCTTTGCAGGTAGCTACTACCGGCTCCAAAGCCAACTTGAGGAATTGCAGCGAGAGCAAGAGATAGAAGCCTCGCGTCAAAGGGAGATGCGGACGACGATCCTCAGCCAGCAAGACGAGGTCAGGAACCTCTCTACCGAGGTGGAACAACTAGAGACTGACCTCATAGAGATTGAGCGCATTAGCGATGAGATTCGCGAGTTGATCGGTTTGGAGGAGCCAGACTTGACCTCTACTCCAGAGCCCAGTTCATCCAAGATAGACAGTCAGTCGTCCCGCAAGGTGGCCGTGACGACTGGATTGGGAGGCGGATCGCCTTATCCGTCTATTGACTATAGTCCCTCAAACCGCCACATGGCTGCTGTCGCCGAGGCCAGCCAGCATGTGCAAGACATGGGTCCTCTACTGCCAGTCAAGCTACAGGAACTGCAGATACTGCGCCAACAGGTCTTGAAGCGCCTGGAAAAGATTGAACCTATCAAACGGCACGACCCTGAAGCTCTGGAGACAGAACTGCAGCTATTGGCTGCCTCTCCCAAGAGATGGCCGGTGGATGTTGAGGCCAGAATTACCTCCGGGTACGGCCCTCGAGAATTCAAGGGCAAGCGCGAGTTCCACGCCGCCATAGACATCGGGGTGTGGTACGGCACAGAGGTGAAAGCGACCAAGGCGGGCAAAGTGTTATTCGCTGGCTGGCTACCGCGCTACGGTTGGGTGGTGGAGATTGAACACGAGATGGGTTACAGCACCCTGTATGCCCACAACCGCTATTACTTCCCCGACACCGGTGATGAGGTCGAAGAGGGTGAGGTCATTGCCCTCTCCGGAGACTCAGGCGACACCACTGGCCCTCATCTCCATTACGAGATCCGCCTCAACGGCAAGCCCATAGACCCGATGAAATATTTGGACCTGGGGGAGTAAGGCCCAAAGCCTTTTGAGTTAAGGAGGAGCTGCCTGGTGTTTGGCAAAGGGAAAAGTCACAGCGTGGACAGAATCGAGGCTGTCATCGGCCCCGCCGCCAGTTTCAATGGCCATCTTAAATGCGATGGCAGTGTGCGCATTGACGGCCTCTGTGAAGGATCCATAGAGATAGCAGGCAACGTCATCATCGGCGAAGGAGGCAAAGTCATGGCCGACATCACCGCCGAGAACGTCTCAGTGTCCGGCGCAGTGAAAGGCAACATCACCGCCAGGGGCCGCCTGGAGATCCTGCCCACGGGGCGCGTCTGGGCTGACATTGCGGTCACTTCCTTCCTGATTGATGAAGGGGGTTTCTTCCGTGGTAGGAGCATCATGTCCGGCGAGCCGGAGCCCTCCCTTATTGAAGCGCCTCAGCCAACAGGCGACATAGACGATGCTACCAAGGAAGCACCTGTACTGCAACAGTCGTAGTCGAAAACGACGAAGGGACAGCCGAGGGACCACAGAAAGCGCTGGCGAGTGGAGTGCGCGCCTTTACATTAAAAAGTCCAACCGATTCTGGTTGGACTTTTAAGTTAGGGACTTATACCCTCTCTAACGAGGGCTTTCTACCTTCCGGGCTGCGCTCACCGCCCGTAGTCAGTGACCTTGCCCCCATCCGGCGGCCGCACTCCCTCTTAAAGATGATAGCCAGGGAGAGCCTTCGGTCCAACAGTGAGTGCCAGAGGCTACAGAAAGCCACATAACCGAAACCACCGACGTAGAGCAGGAAGAAAGGCAAGGCATAGTAGTTGCCCTGCTGAAAAGCGACCCAGGCTGTCAACGCAGCATACAGGCCAAGCACAAACTCACCCAAAGTCACCCAATTGAAGGACAAGGCATACCGCCCCCCGGCCCATCTGTCCTTACTCTCCTCGAGACAGAACTTGGGCGTGCGGCGGAAGTCGTTCTCACGCTGGGTCAAAGCCTCCCAGACAGCTCTTGTGTTGTTTAGAGCGATGCCCGTGCCCAAGAAGACCAGGACAGGGAAATAGGTAAATCGCTTGAGCCAATCGGGATAAAGAGAGCGCTGAGAAAGAGCGTAGAGAAGAGGAGGTCCCAAACTGGCCAGGCTGAGATATGCCAAAGGAAGACGCACTCCCCCTTTCCACAGCATAAGGGGCAAAGAAGAAAGGCAAAGGAACAGCATCAAAGGATGGACCAAGTAACTGGTCAAATGGATCATTGCCTGCAGGCGCTTGAAAATGGATACCGGGGCCTTGAGAACCGATCGCCAGAGCTTAAGGGCACACTGAATAGACCCTTTGGCCCATCGGAACTGCTGACGCTTGAAGGCATTGATCTGGGGCGGGATTTCAGCCGGGGAGAGGACATGGGGCAGGAAAAGAAAGTCCCAGCCCGAAAGTTGAGCCCGGTAGCTGAGGTCCAAATCTTCAGAGATAGTGTCTCCCTGCCAACCCCCGGAGGCCTCGATGCATTCTCGCCGCCAGATACCAGCGGTGCCATTAAAGCTCATAAACAGACCAGAGCGATTGCGAGCCGTTTGCTCGACAACGAAGTGGCCGTCTAAAGCGATGGCTTGGGCCCGTGTCAGAGGAGAATAGCCGGCGTTGATGTGCCCCCAGCGGGTCTGGATCATTCCTAAACGCGGTCGCTCGAAGAAATAGGGGACGGTCTTCGCCAGAAATTCAGGTTCAGGAACAAAGTCAGCGTCAAAGATGGCGATGAACTCACCCCTGGCCACTGCCAGACCGTGCTGCAAAGCTCCGGCCTTGAAACCCGTGCGCTCAGCGCGGTGGATCAACTCAATGTCAATTCCCCGGGCCCGGTAAAAGTCAACACGGGCCCCGGCCAAAGCCGTGGTCTCATCGGTGGAATCGTCCAGAACCTGGATCTGAAGCCTGTCTCGAGGATAGTCCAAGCGGGCTACCGCATCAATCAGGCGCTCGACGACGTAGAGTTCGTTGTAGACGGGCAACTGGACCGTCACGGCAGGTGTCTCGGCCAAAGGTGGACGGGGGGCATCCTCTCGCCGGTGACGCAAGTAGAGCCAAGTCAGCACCAGTGAGTTGAGCCCGTAAACAGCCAGCAGCGCCGTGACAACCAGATAGGCAAAGCCCAAAAGCGACACGCTCCAGCCTCCTGGCATAGATTTGGGCCCAAGGGCCCAGGACATTGAAGGGTCTCAAAACGGGGCTAGTATACCACCTTTTGTCGCTTATTACAAATTTCGGGTCCAACCACAATGCCGTTCCGTTAAGCGCCGTTGGCCGAGTAGCACAGTGTATGCTTCCAAAGGCTCAGCATGGCGTCGAGGCCACGGCGCTGTCTCAAGCATGATCGGAACTCCTGAGAAACCGCTCGCTTGGCTTCGCTGAGAACTCAGCCGAACGGGGAGCCAATAAAGAGGCCCAGTTCTTGTGAACTGGGCCTCTTTGTGCAAAACTTCTTACAGCGTGTTTAGTGGTTCTTCAGGATGATGGGCAAGTAGATGGGCCGGATGGACAAGGCGACCGACTCGCTATCGGTGTCCGTCACGACGCCACCGACCAGCAGGGTGCCGGTGACCATCGCCGTGTTAGTGAGCGGGCCAGGCATGTCGCTCTGCTGCACCACGTAGGAGTACGTGCCGCTGGTGCCAGCCCCTTGCACCAGACTGGTGCTGCCCAGGGTGATCGGGCCCAACCGGTCGTCGTTAAGGGTGACCGAGTTGAGAGTCACGTTGCCTGTGTTGGTTACCCGGTAGGTGTAGGTGATGGTCTCACCCACCAGGGCCGTGTCCACGCTCGCCTCCTTGACCACGATGATGTCCGCCATGACCTCACTGGCCAGAACGTCTCCGAAAAGGTTGTTCGCCGAGATTGAACCACCGCTCGGGGCGTTGACGATCAAGGTGTCTTTATCCCACTTGGTGGCATCGTTGCCAGCTATGGCGTCGGTCGAGAGGTAGAGGTAATCGGTGGGATTGGTTTCGGTAACGGTGATCACCTGGCCGGGCGGGGCATACCGCAGGAAGAGCCCATCTGAGGTGGTCGTCTGAGTCAGGCCGCTGCTGAGGCTGACAATAGCCCCGGCCAGGCCCGGCTCTGTGCCATCGCGCAGGCCATTGGCCAGTTCGCCGCCGCCAGCCCCGTTGTCATTCCAAACCTGGCCGCTGATGGTGATCACAGCACCAGCCCAGACATCGCCAAAGTCGCCGTAGTAGACGTAGCCAGATATGGGGCCGCCAATGTGCAGGGTGTTCGCATCCACTTTGCTCATATTGCTGCCCGGCACGGCGTTGGTGGATAGATAACCCGCCGGGTCCGTCTCGCTGACCAGAATCGGGTTGCTGTCGCTGACGGTGACGTACAGGGTGTAAACGCCGCTGCTGCCAGTCGCAAAGCTATCACCGTCGGCAGTGACGGTGGCTCCCGGTACACCAGCCTCAGCGTCGTTGACACTGTTAACGTTGGCGTCGTTAAAGACCTGCCCCGTGACCTTGATGCCCAGGAAGTCACCGAAATCAATCGGCGAGGGGCCACTGGAGCCAATCACCGCGTTGGTGGGGACCACGTCCGGCGTTGTGGAAACGTAGAAGGGCGGGTTGGTTTCGGTGATCGTTACCGGGCCGGAAGTGTCGTAGCCCAGGGTGTACCGGCCATACTGGTCGGTGGTCACGGGTGAGGTCGCCGCCTCAGCGGAAGCAACTTCCACACCCGACAGGCCCTTCTCATTCAGGCGAATTTTGTCGTGATTGGCATCGTCAAAGACGGTGCCATAGATGACGCCGCAGGTTGAGGTGATAGGGGCATAGCCGAAATTAATGGTCTGGGTGATCCCCAGGACAGTGTCGGTGAAGACAGTCGGTTCTTTGGTGTAGAAGTAGCCAGTCGGCAGATCGGCGGTCACCGATATAGGCCCTTCTACCTCGACCCGGAAGAGATAATAGCCGTCTACGTCGGTGGTCATGACTGGCACGGTGGCGCTGTTCAAGGTGACGGTGATGTCAGACAGCGGACCTTCACCAGCACCATATGAGCCGTCACAGTCTGCGTCAATGAAGGTATAACCGTCAATGAAACCCGCCTTACTGTTGACCTGGGTTGTCACGAGCGGGCCGGAAACAAAGTTGGTCTCGTCAGCGACGATCCCATAGTCCTCGTTGCGAATCAGCGTGCCTGTCTCCAGTGTGTCGCTGACCAGCACCGAGAAGCCAACGGTATCGGTCGTATCGGTGAGGACTGTGCCGATGGTCCAACTGACCACGCCGTTGCTCATGCCACAGACGGAACCTCCACTGCAGGTCTGGTAGGTCGTGCTCAGGGGCACCCTGTCGGTGATCAGCACGCTGGTGGCCGCCACCGAACCGCTGTTGGTGTAGTGCAGGGTATAGGTGATCAAGCCGCCGGTCAGAACCGGGTCGGGGGAATCACTCTTGCTGATGGTCAAGACAGGCGCCTCGACAGTGATGATGGCGGTGCTGGTCAGAGCAGCGTAGTGCGGCAGGCTGCCCGGGTTGATGCCAAGAAAGGCGTGGTTGACCACATGAGTGCCGTCGGGCAGGGCCTGACCACCCCCGTCAACCCGGATCGTGAAGGTGAGCGTGCCCGTGCTGTAAGGCTGGCCCGACTGTGGCACGTCGCCCAGATACCAGGCAACCCGGCTGTCGGTGGTCTCCCCAAGATGGCTGAGCGGATCAATAGAGGCGGTGATAATGGACCCCATAGCGGTGTCTACGTCGTCCCAAACCCAGACATCTTGCAGGGGCAGGCTGCCGCTATTGGTATAGTAAATGGTGTAGGTCAGCGGCTGGTTATGCTGAACGGTCAGGCTACTGGCTTGCTTGGTGAGTGAGACAGAAATCGTACCCGTGAGAGGAATCACAGGCTGACAGAACTCGTTGTCGTATTTGAAGTTACTTGAATAAAGTGGAGCGCAGTACGGACAAAGCGAGGTAACCGTTGGCCTCAATGCCATGAAGATGAACTCGCCTTGGGCATGCGTAGCCTCGCTGGGCACCGTGGGAAAGTAAAGGCGGTCGTGGACAGTGGGTGTTAGCACAGTGGTACCGTCCAAAAAGGTTATCCTGGAAGCTACCAAACGGTAGGACCCGGGGTGAAAGTCCACGTTGCCAACCGGGCTCAACAGAACCTTGTCGAAATTTGTACCCAAGTCCCACTTCACGGTAAAGGTAAAGGCGACGCCCACCACAATATCCGTGACGGCCTCTTCCTGGCGCGTGCTACCTCCCTCCAGGGCTGCTCTTGTTTGGACCGTCTTGCCTCCCGGATTCTCATAATAGTTGTCGGAAGTCGTCACCGTCATTGCATTCGTGGCCCAAGCCGTAACCGTATATTCGTGGCCGAGACCAATGGTACTGGTATAGGTAGCGAACCAGAAGGCATGATAGGCTTCGCCAGCGGCCAGTGGTTCGTCATCGTCAAGTGTGCGCTCTGGATCCTCCCCCTCCAAAAGTACCCAGTTATTGACTGGTGGATCCTCGTTATAATCGAGGTTGACCACCACACCCGTGGCCGTCGTGCTGCCCGTGTTGGTGATGACTGCTTCCACCACAAAGGCGTGTGGACCTTCTGTCTCTGGGTTATTGTGATCCAGGATGGCCCACGGTGAGCTGATAATACTCACCGTCAGCGTCGTTGATGAATCTAGAACGGGCATAGAGGGATCAGACTCGCCACTGGCTTGGGGCACATCGCCTTTTGACACAGAGAGCGAGAAGTTATCAGTTTGAAAGGGATCGGCAGGCCATAGGTGATCCTCCCATGATAGCCCGACAGTTTGCGGCTGAGTCTGTTCTCGCGCGGAAGCAGAGACAGCGATGGGGGCACTGAGCGAGTCGTAGTAGACCATCTGGGTATCGGCCGTGGCCCCTCCAGTCACGTAGGTCTGCTCTTTGTCGCCCAGGACATCGTACTCCTGGAAACCAGCCGACAAGGCGTGTACCTGGCTGGGCGCTATCCAGAGGTAAGACGAAAGAAGGCACAAAACTGCCAAAATACGAAGCAAACCAGTCTCATATGACAAATTGGATTTTCTCATCAGACCTCCTCCTTCTAACTGCTGACTTTGTTCTACCTGTCTATCCCAGGAACTTGCCCACCGTTTCCAACAACGCTTCCGAGCCGAACGGCTTCCTCAAATACGTGCTGTTATCGGCGACTTGTTGGATGGCCTGGACCACGTCCCTGGTACCAATGAAGACGAAGGGGATGGCAGTGCCGGACGACTCGCGCCGCACCCGGCGGTACAGTTCAAAACCATCCATCTCCGGCATGGTCACGTCGGTGACAATCAGCTCAGGTCGAAAATGGCTGAAGGCTTCCAGCGCCTGCACGCCGTTGGTGACCCCGCACACGCTATATCCATCCAGCTCCAACGTGTCTCGTATTGCTACCAAGAGCAACACATCATCTTCTGCCACCAGAATCCTGGGCATTCCTTGTCATCCTGCGTAGGCCCCGTTGGGTAAAAGTCATGGACTCGTTAATGTACCTATTGTAACTCACCAGGCGAAAAAAAACATCCTCCCTGGGGAGGATGTTGGGGAAGTATCTTTGGAGACCGAGAGAGTAGGCTCTTGGGGAGGAAGAGTCTACTCCTGTGGGACGAGGCCCAGTTGGGCGGCCAGGACGCGCATCTCAGCCTTGCCGGCCAGGTTCAGCTTGTTGCTGATGTTGCGCACATGGGTCTTGACCGTCTTATCGCTGAGCACCAGGCGCTCGGCGATTTCGGCGTTGGTGTAGCCCTGAGCCACCAGGCGGAATACCTCTCGCTCACGGGGGGTGAGAGCTTGCAGGGCATCGGCTTCCTGCTCTTTCTCCTGGCGGGTGCGGGTCAGTTGCTGCACCACCCTGGCCGCTGCCGAGGGCGATAGCAGCATCTCCCCCCGAGCGACAGCGCGGATGCCTTCCACCGGCCGCTGGTGGCCAATGGTCTTGACCACGTAGCCTGAAGCGCCAGCAGTCAGCGCCGCCGTCACCTCTTCCTCGTTGTCGAGGGCCGACAGCACGAGCACGGCTGCATGGGGCAGAGAGTGTTTGAGCAACCGGCAGATTTCGATGCCATCCATGTCGGGCATGGCGATGTCCAGCAGGACGACGTCGGGTTGCAGTTCGGCGGCCAGGCGCAAAGCTTCTTCGCCCCGGCTGGCCCCGCCCACTACGTGCATGTCGTCCTCCAGATCCAGCAGCGCACTGATGCCCTCGCGGAAGACGGTATGATCGTCCACCAGCAGCAATTTAAGCATCGTTTACCTCCGTTTCCAGCGGAAAGCAAAGGGTCAAGGTGCTGCCCTGCCCCACGGCGCTTTCCACTATCACTTCTCCGCCGTGCAGGGCCATGCTCTCTTTGACGATGGCCAGTCCCAACCCCGTGCCGGTCACGCCAGCCGGAGTGTGCCGCCCCCGGTAGAATCGCTCGAAGATGCGCTCTTGTTCGTCAGGGGGGATGCCTATGCCCGTGTCACAGACAGCGATGTGCAAAGCGGGTTGGCCCCGCCACACGTCGGCCCGTGCCTCCACCCGCACCGAGCTACCGCGCGGCGTGTACTGCAAGGCGTTGCCCAGCAAGTTGTTGAGCATGAGGAGCAATTGATTGCGATCAGCGCACAAAGCAGGCAGGCCGTCCGGCACCTGCCAGGTGAGCTCGACGCCTTTGGCTTGAGCAGTGGCCAGGTGGGCGCCGATTACCTGTTGAACGATCTCGGCCAGTGGCAGCGGCTCCACTTGTAGCTTCACCACGCCCCGCTCCAGCCGCGACAGGTCAAGGAGGTCCTCAATGAGCGCCTCCAGCCGCTCAGTCTCGCTCTCGATGGTAGCCAGATAATGCTGACGCTTTTCAGGGCGACCCTTTCGGGACAGGGCAGCGTAGAGCTTGATGTTGGCCAGAGGGGTGCGCAAGTTGTGAGACACGTTGGACACGAAATCCGATTTCATACGATCCAATTCTTTGAGACGGGTGATGTCGTGCAGGAGCACGTACCACAGCATTTGCTCGCCGTACTGGATGAAGGGGGCGATGCTGACGCCCAGATCGTAGCGACCGGTCTCTTCGATGTTGATTTCCCCGCTGATGGTATAGGGCGACCGGTCTAGAGCTTCCCGAACCAGCGCGTTCAGGCTGGGGTAGGGACACACCGCCAGGAGGTTTTGACCGGCCATGTGGCCAGCGGCGTCCAGCAGTTCCGCTGCTTGCTGGTTGACCAGGATGATGTCACACCGCGCATCAATGATCAGCAGCCCATCGGTCATGCTTTGGATGACGGCTTCCATCTTCTGCCGGCTGCTCTCTTCGGCAGCGAAAAGGCGCGCATTCTCGATGGCAATGGCCGCCTGGTTGCTAATGGCCTGACAGAGGTTGACCTCCTCCTGGGTGAAATGCCGCTTCCGGCGACTCTCCCACACCTCGACGCATCCGATAACCCGCTCCCTGACTGCCAGGGGCAGGTAGAGTACAGTGTTGCCCCCGAATTTCTCCAGGTGGGTTCGAACTTCCTCGCTGATCTCAGAATCGGTGAGGCTGACTGTCAAAGGCTGACGGTCCCACAAGATCTGAAAGGTCTCATAGTCTTTCGCAGGATAGACTGTGCCCAGTGCGGATACCTGCTCTTTCTGCGAAGCATGGGGAGCGATGTATTCAGTGATGACGGTGACGGTTCCTTCTGCTTCATTCCACTGGCAAACGCGGGCGCTGGTAGCATCAATGGCCAGAGTCATCTGTTTGGCTACCTCGTGCAGCACCTCATTAATCTGCAGGGTGGATAGGACGGCAGCGCTGGCCTGGAAAAGGGTGGCTTGTTCCCGGGAGCGGCGGCGGGCTTCTTTGAAAAACCGGGCCCTCTCAACGGCAATGGCCGCCTGAGCTGCTACCGAGGTCAAGGTCCTCAAATCGTCCTCGCCAAAGGCGTTGATTTCGGGGCTCTGTACGTCGAGGACGCCCACAACCTGCTCCCCCACGAGCATTGGCACCGCTATCTCCGATCTAGTTCCCTCCACCCCTTCCACATACCGCTCATCTTTGGTTACGTCAGGGACATTGAGGGGCACCTTGTTGGCCGCCACCCAGCCCGTGATCCCTTCCCGACCTATTTTGATCCTTAGGTCCCTTCCCGTCGCTTGCAGGTAGCCACGCGCTGCTTTAATGCAGAGTTCTCCTGTCTCCTCGTCAGGCAACAGGATAGCACAGTGGGAATAGCCGAAGGACCTCCGTAATACTTCTAGAATGTTCTCTAGAAGTCGCTCGAGGTTGAGGGTACGCATCAAGGTGTTGCTCACCCTATGCAAGACCGTCGCTTCCCTCATCCTTTCGGTGACCTTTTCATACAGCCGTGCGTTCTCGATGGCTGTGGCGGCCTGGGTGGCGACCGATTCCAGCACCCGCACGTCATCTTCAGCGAACGTCCCCTGGCGCTTATTGATGAGTTCGATCACGCCGATGATCTGATCGCGGACGACCAGTGGCACACACACTATGTCGCGCATGGTGAAGCCGAGATCCACCTCACGGTAGAAATGCGGATCGGCATGGGCATCCGGCACCAGTGCGGATTGGCCGCTTTGCGCCACCTGACCGGCGATGCCCTGCCCCGGTTTCAGGTGCAGCCCGATCACCGCCTCGGCTCCCTTGCCCTCGGCGTGGTGGAATACCAGGTCGCCGTTATCGTCCAGCAGAGCCACAGAGCATGCCTCGGCGCCCAACCCCTGGCGTGCCCGGTCCAACAGCAACGCGAGCACTTCGTTGAGATCAAGGCTCGAAGTCACCGCCCGGCCGATCTCGTTGAGCATGGTGAGCTCCCGACTGCGCCGCTCTCGCTCCCTCTCCACCCGCTTGCGCTCGATGATACGTCCCACTTGCACGGCAATAGCTTTGAGCAGACTTCTCTCTTCTTCCAGGAAAGGTCCCTCATTGCTCTCCGGCTTTTCTTCCAGGCAACAGACTTCCAAACTGCCGATCCGCTCGCCGTGCACAAGGATGTCGCAGGTCTGCTTCCAAATCGTTTCCACGAAGTTGTTCGTTTTAGATACCTGGCCTTCCAGAGTGACTCGTGCACAAGTGATTTCCGGATACTGCCAGGCGAGGGGAATAAGATCAACGATCCCCTGAAGTATCCCCTCCAACGAAAGGCCCTTCCCAACAAGATTAGAAATGTCATAGAGGCAATTCAACTCCTTGACCCGCTCGCCAAGCTCATGCATCCGCTTCTGCAACGCCTCCGCCGCCCGCTTGCGATCGGTGATGTCGCGAATGATGGACAGGAATGCGCCAGTTTTCAACGGTGTGATTGTCATCTCTACCGGTATCCGCGTGCCGTCACGATGCATAGCTACGGTTTCAAAGCGTAGGCCATCAGCCAGGTCTGGTTCAGAGTAGATTTCAAGGGACGGTCGCGACCGTATTTCCGATGGCTCCAAATCCGACGTCTTCATCGTCAACAACTCTGCCAGGGTGTAACCAAACAATTGGCTGGCCGCCTTGTTGGCGTCGAGAATCCCCTCGTCTGCGTTTTCCAAAATGAGGGCATCGTGTGCCTGATCGAATAGCGTTCGATAGCGTTCCTCGCTCTCTCGCAGCGCCTCCTCCGCCCGCTGCTTCTCCTCGCCTAGGGGCTGCTGCTGGAGCACCCGCTCGATCACGGAAGGCAGCAGTTCGAGAAACCCTCCTTCTATGTCCCTGACGATGTAATCCCGCGCGCCCAATTTCATGGCCTCTAGAGCGATCTCTTCATTGCCAGAGTCGGTAACCACGATCGTGGGCGGCAGTGAGCCCCGGGAAGCCAGGGTACGAATCACTTCCAACCCATCGTGGACGGACATACTCTTATCCACTACCGCTACGTCGTACGAGCCTGCGGCGTACATGGCCAGGCCCTCTTCACCGTCATGGGCCAGATCAACGACATAGCCTGCCCGCTCCAGTCTCTTCTGAACGAGACGGGCCAAACCGGGATCATCTTCCATGTAGAGGACGCAAAGTCCCGATGGTTCGAAAGCCCTTCGACTTTGCTCAGAAGAGCGCTTACCACAAAGGCTTGTCGAAGGACGGATAGGTTCAGACTTGAACACAACAATCATTCTCCTTACTGAAAATCACGTCCGGGATGAAGTCTGCGCTCAGCGCGGCTCCTCTCGCCCGGCCGCTCACCACATCGCCTATTCTAACACAAACAACTCTAACCGTCAATGCAGATAACCCTCTTGACTGCTCTGGTACAATATGCTATACCCCGCTTCAACAACATAAACGGGCGCTGGACCAGCGCCCGTTTTGAGCTTCTTCTGCTAGCCACCTGGCGTCAACCACCACTTGTCCCAAGAAGCTCTTCGAACTTATCGGGAGCCTGCTGCATCTGATGGAGAGGGCTCGTGCACACCTCACACAGGCAGTGCTCAGACGGCAGCAGAAAGTCAGCGGCTTGCTAGAGCGGGGTATGGCGTCAATCGCCGTGTATTAACAGGCCGTACTCCAGGCTATCGGCCAGGGCCTGCCAACTGGCCTCGATGATGTTGGTAGACGAGCCCACTGTGCTCCAGGTGCGGGTCCCACAGGCAGAATCAATCAGCACACGGGTCTGGGCCGCTGTGCCGGCCTCACCGTCCAGAATGCGCACCTTGTAGTCAACCAGGTGGATGTCAGCCAATTCGGGGTAGAAGGGCAACAGTGCCTTGCGCACCGCCACGTCCAGGGCGTTGACCGGACCGTTGCCCTCGGCAGCAGTGTGTATGATCTGGTCGCCCACCCGCACCTTGACCGCGGCCTCTGCGGCCATACGCCTATCATAGCTGCTGCGTACCAAAACGTGGAAATCGAGCAACTCGAAAGGAGACTCGTACCCCGGCTGGACACGGCGGATGAGTAGCTCCACTGAGCCCTCGGCTCCTTCAAATTGAAAGCCCTGATTCTCCAGTTCCTTGATGCACTGCAAGACCTGCCCCGTCTGATGGCTACTGAGGGACAGATTCAAATCAAATTCCTCCATCTTGTAGGCGATGTTGCTCTTGCCCGAAAGTTCAGAGACGACGACCCGTTTGCAATTGCCCACCACCTGGGGATCAATGTGCTGATAGCTCTCTTCGCATTTGACCAGAGCGTTGACGTGCGTGCCGCCCTTGTGGGCAAAGGCGCTGCGCCCCACATAAGGCAAGTGGGCATCCGGGCTCAGGTTGGCCAGTTCACTGACATAGTGGGAGAGGCTGGTCAGGGTGCGCAGTTGTTCATCCGTGATGCAGTCGTAGCCTAGCTTGAGCTTGAGAGCAGGGATGATAGAGCAGAGGTTGGCATTGCCGCAGCGCTCACCGTGACCATTGATGGTGCCCTGTACGTGGACGATGCCAGCCTGCACCGCAGCCAGCGAGTTGGCCACGGCCAGCTCGCTGTCGTTGTGAGCATGGATACCCAAGGGGATGCACGTAGCCTTCTTCACTTCTTCGATGATAGCCGTCAGGGTGGAGGGCAGCGTACCGCCGTTCGTATCGCACAGGACGAGGACATCGGCATCGGCCTCCCCGGCCGCAGCCAGGGTGTGCAAGGCGTAGACTGGGTTGGCACGATAACCGTCGAAAAAGTGCTCGGCGTCGTAGATAACCTCCCGCCCCTGCGCCTTGAGATACCTCACGCTATCGGTGATCATGCGCAGGTTTTCGTCCAAGCTGGTATTCAGTACCCGGTGGACGTGCAGATCCCAACTCTTGCCAAAGACGGCTACCGCCCGTGTACCGGCCGCCACCAGCGAACGGATGTTGTCATCCTCCTCGACAGCTCCACCAGCCCGCCGCGTGCTGCCAAAAGCAGTGATGATAGCCTGTCTCAGTGCCAGTTCCTGCGCACGAGCGAAGAAAGCCATATCCTTGGGGTTGGAGCCAGGCCAGCCACCCTCGATGTAATGCAGACCCAACTCGTCCAGTTTGTGAGCGATCTTTAGCTTGTCATCCACAGAGAAGGAAAGGCCCTCCCCTTGGACGCCATCTCGCAAAGTTGTGTCGTAGAGCATTATAGTCATAGCATCAAATCCCAACCATTCGCCATTCGCTATTCGCCACTTACTATCCTATCAGCGATCAAGCTTCCCATTTCACGGGTGCCGACCAGTTGTCTGCCCTCCTCGGCGATATCCCTGGTGCGGTAGCCCGCCTCCAGGGTGGCGGTCACAGCAGCTTCCACAGCAGCGGCCTCATCCTCCAGGCCCAGCGAGTATCGTAATAAGAGGCCTGCACTGAGGATGGTAGCGATGGGGTTGGCTACGTTCTGGCCAGCGTATTTGGGCGCCGAGCCATGAATGGGCTCATACAGGCCCAAGCTCCCCGTCGAAGCCTTGGTCAGGCCGCTCACGACGGAACCCTTCGACAGCCCTTCGACTGCGCTCAGGACAGGGCTCAGGACACTGCCTAATGAGGCGGAGGGCAGCATCCCCATCGAGCCAGCCAGCATAGACGCCTCATCAGTCAAAATGTCGCCGAACATGTTGCTCGTCAAGATGACGTCGAAATTAGTGGGGCGGCGGATGAGATGCATCGTGCAGGCGTCTACCAACAGATGCTGATACTGCACGTCCGGATACTCAACCGCAATGGCGTCTACCACGCGCCGCCACAGCCGCGAGCAGGCCAGCACGTTGGCTTTGTCCACCGAGGTCACCTTGCCACGCCGCCCACGCGCCAGACGGAAGGCCACGTGCGCCACACGCTCCACCTCGGCTGCCGTGTAGACCATCGTATCCACCGCCCGGTCGCCATTGCCCTCGCTACGCGGCTGGCCGAAGTAAATGCCACCCGTTAGCTCACGCACGACTACCAGGTCTACACCGGCAACGATGTCAGACTTGATGGGTGAAATATGCAACAGTTGGGGATAGAGCTTGACCGGACGCAGGTTAGCGAAAAGCTCCAATTCCTTGCGCAGCCCCAGGAGACCTTGTTCAGGTCGCACGCTAGCAGCAGGGTCATCCCACTTGGGACCACCCACGGCCGCCAGCAGGATGGCGTCGCTTTCACGGCACAATTGGAGCGTCTCGTCTGGCAAGGGGTTGCCACTGATGTCAATAGCCGCCCCGCCGATGACGGCCTCCTCAAAGACAAATCCGTGCCCATAGATGTGAGCGACCTTTTTCAGCACTCTGACCGCTTCAGCGGCAACTTCCGGCCCGATGCCGTCGCCGGGCAGAACAGCAATTCTGGCTTTCATAATCCTTCATCCTCCATCCTCTATCCTATTTCAGCTCCTTTCGCGTGAATTCGATGAGCCCACCAGCAGAGATGATATCCATCATGAACGACGGATAGGGCGCGGCCTGAAAGACCTGGCCCGTATCCAGGTTGCAGATGGTGCCCGTCTCCAACTCCACCTCAAGAGTTTGTCCGGCATCGGTGCCCTTCACCGCCTCAGGACACTCCAGGATGGGCAGGCCGATATTGATGGCGTTGCGATAGAAGATGCGAGCGAACGTTTCCGCGATGACACACGACACCCCCGCTGCCCTGATGGCCAGTGGTGCGTGTTCTCGTGACGAGCCACAGCCAAAGTTAGTAGTGGCCACGATGATGTCACCTGGTTGCACCTCTTGGGCAAAGGCAGGGTCTATGTCCTCCATACAATGCTGAGCCAACTCCTCCACCGTAGAGAGATTCAGGTAACGGGCGGGGATGATAGCGTCGGTGTCCACATTAGCGCCGTATTTCCAGACTTTGCCTTTCAGCATCAGATGGTCCTCTCCGCTATTCGCAATTCGCTATTCATGATTGGCGACTTTCTTTCACAAAACCTCCTGCGGTCCCCCGATGTAGCCCAGCGCTGCCGACGCCGCCGCCACGGCCGACCCGGCCAGGTAAACCTCGCTATTGGGATGGCCCATCCGCCCGCGAAAGTTGCGATTGGTGGTGGCAATGGCTCGTTCACCCGCTGCCAGCACCCCCATGTATCCGCCCAGGCACGGGCCACAAGTGGGCGTGCTAACTACCGCCCCCGCCTCGACGAAAGTTTCGACCAAACCCCGCCGCACCGCTTCCAGGTAGACGGTCTGGGTGGCGGGGATGACGATACAGCGCACGTCACGGTGGACTTTGCGTCCGGCCAACACCCGCGCCGCCACCTGCAAATCCTCCAGCCGGCCGTTAGTGCAACTGCCGATGACCACCTGGTCAATGGGCACGTGGTTCACCTGGCTCAGCGGGCGGGTGTTTTCGGGAAGGTAGGGGAAGGCTACCTGGAGCTCAATTTTGCTGGCATCCATCTCGATCACCCGGACGTATTCGGCGTCGGGATCGCTCGTGTAGACTGTGTACTCGCGCTGGGCACGGGACTGGACGTAGGCTTGCGTCCTCTCGTCCACGTGGAACAGGCCAGCTTTTGCGCCTGCCTCTATGGCCATATTCGCCATCGTGAACCGTCCAGCCATCGAGAGCGCGTCCACGGCTTCGCCGCTGAACTCCATCGCCGCATACAGTGCTCCGTCCACACCAATGCGGCCGATGGTGTGCAGGATGAGGTCCTTGCCCCCCACCCAGGGTAGGAGTTGGCCGTGATAGACGAACTTGATCGTCTGCGGTACCTTCAGCCAAGTCTGACCGCTGGCCATGGCTGCGGCAACGTCGGTGGAGCCCATGCCAGTGGCGAAGGCGCCCAGCGCGCCGTAAGTGCAGGTATGCGAGTCAGCACCGATGACCAGGTCACCTGGCAACACCAACCCCTGCTCCGGCAGCAGGACGTGCTCAATGCCCATCGTGCCCACATCGTAGTAGTACGTCAACTGCCGGGCGCGGGCGAAATCGCGCATCACTTTGCATTGTTCGGCCGATTTGATGTCCTTGTTGGGTACGAAGTGGTCGGCAACCAACACCACCCTGCTTCGGTCAAAAACTGTTTCCACCCCAATGCGCTCGAACTCCCGGATGGCAATGGGCGCCGTGATGTCGTTGGCCAACACCAGGTCCACCGGGACACGGATCAACTGGCCGGGGAACACCTTTTCCAGGCCCGCGTGGGCGGCCAGGATTTTTTCAGCCAGGGTCATTCCCATTTACACCCTCCCGAAGGTTGTCAACTTTGGCTTGCCCGTGAGGTGCAGCCTCGCGTCGAGCGGCCAACAACCGATTGAGGGCAAATACATAGGCTTTGGCGCTGGCCACTACAATGTCAGTATCTGCACCGCGACCGCTGAAGACCCGCCGCTCGAAGCCGTTCTCGCTGACAGGATCGTCGGCCTCAATGCGGATGGTCACCCGGCCCACGGCATCAATCCCTTCGGTAACAGCTTGGATGGAGAACTCGATCAGTTCATTGGGCTCGCCGATGATGCGATTGATGGCCCGGTAGACGGCGTCCACCGGCCCGGTGCCATGGTCGGCGTCGCAAAAGACCTGGCCGTCTGGCCCCCGGATGCGGACGGTGGCGGTGGGGATGCTATGGTCGCCGCAAGAGACCTGGACGTGTTCTAGGTGATAGGTCTCTTCAAAGAACATTTGCACCTCGTCGGCGACGATGGCTTCCAGGTCACGGGTGTCCACGGTCTTTTTCTTGTCAGCCACTTCCAGGAAGCGTTGGTAAGCCTTCTCAAACTGTTCCTCGTCCAGCGTGTAGCCCAGTTCGGCCAGCCGGTGATACAGCCCATGACGGCCCGACCGCGCTGACAGGATGATCTCCGAGTCGGGCACGCCGACATCGCGCGGGTTAATGATTTCGTAGGTGGTGCGCTCCTTGAGCACACCGTCCTGGTGGATGCCAGACGAGTGGGCGAAGGCGTTGGCCCCCACGATGGCCTTGTTGGGCTGCACCACGATGCCGGTCAGATCGCTCACCAGCCGGCTGGCAGGATAGATCAGACGGAGGTTGATGCCGGTCGTCACGTCAAAGACGTCACGGCGGGTGTGCAAGGCCATTACCACCTCCTCCAACGAGGTGTTGCCAGCTCGTTCACCGATGCCGTTGATCGTACATTCCACCTGGCGAGCGCCGTTGGCAAT
The DNA here is from genome assembly GCA_041862415.1 of Anaerolineae bacterium. Classification (GTDB taxonomy): domain Bacteria; phylum Chloroflexota; class Anaerolineae; order E26-bin7; family E26-bin7; genus E26-bin7. Next base: position 19,254 of record JBGVTF010000229.1, read on the forward strand.
GCCTGTCAACGAGTTGGCCGTGGCCATCCCCAGATCGTTGTGGCAGTGCACGGAGATGGTTGCCTTGTGAATATTGGGTACGTTCTCTGTGATGCCTTGGATCAACGCCCCCCACTCCTGGGGAGTGGTGTAGCCCGTGGTGTCGGGGATGTTGACCACGGTTGCACCGGCATCAATCACTGCCTCCAGCACCCGGTAGAGATACTCAGGGTCGGCCCGGCCGGCGTCCTCGGTATAGTACTGCACGTCCTCGACCAAGCGTCTGGCGTATTTGACCGCCTCTACGCCTTGCTCCAGCGCCTTCTCGCGCGTGGTACGCAGCTTGTACTTGATGTGAACATCGGACACGCCCAGACCAGTGTGGATGCGAGGTCGTGCTGCCCCTTGCAATGCTTCGGCGGCTACGTCAATGTCCTTCTGGTTGGCCCGCGTCAGCCCACAGATGACGCAGTTGCGAATCTCCCTGGAGATGCGCTGTACGGCTCTGAAGTCGCCCGGCGAGGAAATGGGAAAGCCGGCCTCGATGATATCCACGCCCATCTGCTCCAATAGATGGGCGATCTCAATCTTCTCGTCTACGTTGAGGGCCGCGCCAGGTGATTGTTCTCCATCGCGTAGGGTAGTGTCGAAGATCATGACTCTGTCCATTGGTGTTCAGTATTCCTCCTGATTCTAAAGATTTTCGATACAAGCTTTTAAGGCCAGCAAGGTCATCTTCTGTCAACGACACCACCCCCCTTCCCTATTCCCTATCTACGCTCCCGCCGGATTTGCAATCCGGCGAGAGGCTGGCGGCTGGATTGCAAATCCAGCCGGAGCGTAAGTCGAGCTGCCAACTCGACCTACGCTATTTGGGGTTGAGCCAGGGCATCATGGCCCGTAGCTTTCTACCCACCTGCTCTATGAGGTGCTCTCTCTCCTGGCGGCGCATGGTGTTGAAGAAGGGCCGCCCAGCCATGTTCTCCAGAATCCACGAGCGGGCATAGGAACCATCTTGGACTTCGCGGAGCATCTGGCGCATCTCGGCGCGGGTGGCCTCGGTGATGATGCGTGAGCCGCCGGTATAATCGCCGTGCTCGGCCGTATCGCTGACCGAGTAGCGCATGTAGCTCAGCCCACCCTGCTGGATGAGATCTACGATGAGTTTCATCTCGTGCAGGCACTCGAAATAGGCAATCTCTGGCTGGTAGCCAGCTTCCACCAGGGTCTCGAAGCCAGCCTTTATCAGAGCCGAAATCCCACCGCACAGCACGGCCTGCTCGCCAAAGAGATCGGTTTCCGTCTCCTCGGAAAAGGTGGTCTCGATGACGCCGGCACGGGTGCAGCCCAGCCCTTTGGCATAGGCCAGGGCTACCTCCCTGGCTTTGCCCGAAACGTCCTGATGGACAGCTAACAGAGCTGGCACGCCACCCCCTGCCTGGTAAACCTCGCGCATACGGTGACCCGGCGCTTTGGGCGCGATCATGCTCACGTCCACGTCGTCCGGTGGGACGATCTGATCAAAACGGATGTTGAAGCCATGGGCGAACATGAGAGTATCGTCGGCCTTGAGCCCTGGCGCGATGGTCTGACGGTATATGGCCGGTTGGGCTGGATCTGGTGTCAGGATCGTCACCACCTCCGCCGCCGCTGCTGCCTCGGCGATAGGAAGCACCTTCAGGCCGGCTGATTCAGCCTGGTCCCACGATGAACTCCCCTCTCGCAACCCCACCACCACCTGGCAACCGCTATCCTGGAGGTTGAGGGCGTGAGCATGGCCCTGGCTGCCATAGCCGATAATGGCGATGGTCTTGCCTCCCAACAACGACAGATTTGCATCGGTGTCATAGTAAATATTAGCCACAGTGTCTTATCCTCCTTAATTGCTGGTTCGCTGATATTTGCTGATTTGCTAACTTGTTGATTGAGTCGCGTGCCCATTGCTGCCTCGCACCATCGCCACGCGGCCCGTACGCACCATCTCTTTGATACCGAAGGGACGCAGAAGCTGCACCAGGGAGTCTACCTTATCCTCCGGACCAGTGATCTCGATAGTGAGAGATTCGGCAGCCACATCTACCACCTTGGCGCGGAAGATGTCTACCAACTGCATGATCTCGGCGCGAGTGGGGGCGGTCGCATGTACCCTGATCAAGGCCAGTTCCCGAATCACCGTTGGCTCATGGCTGACGTCGCTGACCTTGGTAATGTTGACCAGTTTGTACAGTTGCTTTTCCGCCTGCTCAATGCCTGCGCGGTCCGCATTCACTACAATGGTCATGCGCGAGATACCAGGCGTCTCGCTATGGCCCACAGTCAGGCTCTCGATGTTAAAGTTGCGACGACGGAAAAGGCTGGCTACCCGGTTTAACACGCCGGGCTCGTCCTCCACCAGGGCGATCAGAGTATATTTCGTCATGATTCTTCTGTCCTTTCTTCTTTCTATAGCCTCCATTCTTCATTATTTTAACTGTGTAGTGCACTCATGCCGACTGGGGCCGGCGGATCATCTCGTGGATGGCAGCCCCCGGTGCAACCATTGGATAGACGTTCTCCTCCCGTACGATGTGAAAATCAATCAGAACAGGTGCGTCTGTCTCTATAGCTTGCTCGATAGCCGGAACGACCTGGCCTTTCTCTGTAACCGTGAGACCGGAGATGCCGTAGGCCACGGCCACTTTAGCGAAATCCGGTCCCAGGAGAGTCGAACCAGAATAGCGGCCCTCAAAGAAGAACTGCTGCCACTGACGCACCATTCCCAGATAGCCATTGTTCAAAACGGCTATCTTTAGAGGCAACCTCTCTTGAACGACAGTGGCCAGTTCCTGGATGGTCATCTGGAGACCGCCATCGCCAACCGTGGCCCAGACCATCTGGTCAGGATGGCCCATCTGAGCGCCGACGGCCGCTGGCAGAGCGAATCCCATCGTGCCTAAGCCACCTGAGGAAAGGAGACTGCGGGGTTTATCATGGAGGAAGTACTGGGCCTCCCACATCTGGTTCTGGCCCACATCGCTGACCATGATAGCCTGGCCGCCTGTGGCGTGCCAGATTTGATGGATAACATACTGGGGGATCAGTTCCTCGGTCTCCTGGTTCAGAACATCGCGGCTGGTCGATTCGCGACGCCACTCGTCAATCTGCTCCAGCCAGGCCGAGTGGCTGGCCGCTTCGACTATGGGTAGGAGCGTTTGTAAGACGTCCCTGACATCGCCAACGATGGGCAATTCACACTTCATGTTCTTGCCAATCTCGGCCGGATCAATGTCAACATGGATGATCCTCGCCCGGGGGACGAAGGTGCTCACCGGGCCCGTCAGCCGGTCGTCAAAACGGCTGCCCAGCGCGATGACCAGATCAGCCTGCTGAAGCGCTTTGTTGGCATAGACCTCACCGTGCATACCGCCCATGCCCAGACAGAGAGGATGGGTTTCGGGCAGAGCGCTGATGCCCAGCAAGGTGGTGACCACAGGAATGTGGGCTTTCTCTGCCAGTTGTCTCAACTCAGCCTCGGCTCCGGCCAGGATCACCCCATGGCCAGCCAGGATCAGAGGGGTTTCGGCCCGGTTGATGAGGTAGGCGGCCTGTTTGATCTGGCGGGGGTTGCCCATCGGGACAGGCTGATAGCCAGGTAGAGAGACTTCAGGGGGTTCCTCGAACTCAAGCTCAGCGGTCTGTACGTCCTTGGCAATGTCAATCAACACCGGGCCGGGCCGTCCCGTGCGGGCGATGTAAAAAGCCTCTTTGATGGCCATGGCCAAATCGTTGATGTCCGTCACCAGGTAGTTGTGCTTGGTAATGGGCAGGGTGATACCAGTGATGTCTACCTCCTGAAAAGCGTCCTTGCCGATGAAAGGAGTAGGCACCTGGCCGGTGATGGCCACAACTGGCGAAGAGTCCATATACGCCGTAGCGATGCCAGTCACCAAATTGGTGGCCCCCGGCCCCGAGGTGGCCAGACAGACCCCTACTTTACCCGTGGCCCGCGCGTAGCCGTCGGCAGCGTGGGCTGCGGCCTGTTCGTGACGCATCAGGACGTGATGGATAGGGTATTCGGGCAAGTAGTGGTAAAGAGGAATGACCGCCCCTCCTGAAATGCCAAATACAACCTCGACTCCCTCGCGTATCAAGCTTTCCCATACAATGCGTGCACCGTTCAGTTTCATAACTCCCTCCTCGTTACTATTCGCTATTCGAGATCCGTGATTCAAGATTCGTTGATTCGTAATTCGCATTGAAAACCGCACCGGTGCTGGCCGACGAGACCACCTCAGCATAACGCTTGAGATAGCCAGACTTGATACGGGGCTCCCAGGGAGACAGACGGGTCAGGCGCTCCTGAATCTTCTCTTCTGGAACTTCCAGGGTCAGGGTGCGGCCGGGGATGTCAATGGCAATAAGGTCACCGTCTTGCACAGCAGCCAGCGGCCCGCCAGCAGCCGCCTCTGGCGAGATGTGGCCAATAGCCGCACCCCGCGTGGCTCCAGAGAAACGCCCATCGGTCAACAGGGCTACCCTGTCGTCCAGTCCCATCCCCGACAACAACGAAGTCGGCGTCAGCATCTCTCGCATGCCGGGGCCGCCCCTTGGTCCTTCGTAGCGGATGATGAGAACATCACCATCCTCAAATCGCCCATCCATGATAGCTTGAGTGGCATCTTCCTCCATATCGAAGACGCGAGCCGGCCCACGATGGGTAAGCATCTGCGGAGCAACGACAGCCTGCTTGACGACTGCACCCTGCGGAGCGAGATTGCCAAACAGAATAGCCAGTCCGCCGCTGATCGAGTAGGGGTCATCGAGGGAACGGATGACCTGACGGTCACGGACGTGAACCGCGGTCAGATTCTCCGCCATACGCTTGCCAGTCACTGTCAGGGCTTCGCCGTCCAGCAGGCCAGCCGCCAGCAATTCACCCATCACTGCCGGAATGCCGCCCGCCGCGTTCAACTCCTCTATATGATGCCCGCCTACGGCCGGGCTCATCTTGCACAGGTGTGGGGTGCGGGCGCTGAAATCGTTCAACTCGGCCAGGGACACGCTGACCCTTGCTTCGTGGGCGATGGCCAGCAGGTGCAAGATGGAATTGGTTGAGCCACCCAGAGCCATGTCCACGGCGAAAGCGTTGCGGAAGGCAGCCTCGGTAAGGATGTCCAGAGGCTTCACATCCTGGGCCAACAGGTCCATCACCTGCTGGCCAGCCTGCCTGGCCAGTCGGATACGAGCCGCGTGCACGGCCGGGATAGTGCCGTTGCCAGGTAGCCCCATCCCCAAGGCCTCGGTTATACAGTTCATCGTGTTAGCAGTAAACATCCCGGCGCAGGAGCCACAGCCTGGGCAGGCCACCCTCTCCAGCCTTTCCAGTTCCTCTCCCGTCATCTCCCCGCGAGTCACGGCTCCCACAGCCATAAACACATCGGCCAGATCAACCAGTTTGTTGTCCAGTCGGCCAGCCAGCATCGGCCCGCCGCTGACCACGATGGTTGGGATGTTGAGACGCGCAGCGGCCATCAACATGCCGGGGATGATTTTGTCACAGTTAGGGATGAGTACCAGAGCATCGAAGGCGTGGGCTTGAGCCACAACTTCCACCGAGTCAGCGATGAGTTCGCGGCTGGGCAGGGAAAACTTCATGCCCAGGTGATTCATGGCTATGCCATCGCACACGCCGATAGTGGAACACTCGAAGGGCGTACCGCCGGCCGCGCGGATGCCAGCCTTTACCGCGTCGGCAACCTGGCGCAAATGGATATGGCCTGGAATGATTTCATTGAAGGAATTGATCACCCCAACAAAGGGTTGGCCTATCTCTCGCTCCGTGCAGCCCAGCGCCCTCAGCAGAGAACGATGGGGGGCCCGCTCCACGCCTCGTCTTACAACGTCGCTTCTCATTGCTCCTCCCTGATACCAAGATTTGACAAAAAGCCTTCACCCAAGAACGTCATCACACGCCAGGGCAAAGGCGCCATTGCCAGGAGGCCTCGTGCCTCAAAAATATTCAATTATGGGCTGGTATCCGCTGCCTGGTCGCTACGACCTTCCGTCCCGCTCACCAACCAGTCGAACATCCGGCCGGACAAGGCAATTCCGTTGTCTCCTCTTAATCCCACCGAGAGAAAACTATCCAATAAACGAAGAAGCCTCCCGGTTGGGAGGCTTCTCAAAAATAGAATGCAACTATGGCTATATGCTCAATCCGACCTCCTCCCAACCACCATTAGCTCCTCAATAATAATAATGAGGAGCCCAATGAGTACCAGGCTAATAATAATGGTGTTGGGAAGCAATGCCGAATTCACGGACAGACCACCTTTCTCAATCTTGCGTACAAGCATACCACACTTTTATCTATTTGTCAATATTCTTTCACAAATTTTAAGGTGTACTAAGCGCAAAGCCGTGAGATCACCGTTATTCCACCACCTCAATTTGTTCTGGCTCTTCGACAATGATCTCTGGCGCGCCCTGGTATTCTTTGACAAGTCCCTTTACGCGCACCTTCTTACCCAGGAACAACTCCTCGGGCGGCTCAGGGAATTTCGGCCAGTCATCAGGGAAGATGACTACCTTGAAGGTGTTCTCGTAGTCCTTGTCAAAATTGAGGAAGACCACCTTGCCCGAATTGTATGTGCCCACCACTGTACCCTCAACGGTGACGATTTGGCCGTAGTATTGGGCCGCATCCTGCCAGGAGACGACAGCCGGTGGAGTTGGAGAAGCAGGAGGGGTAACGGTAGCAACGGCGACAGGTGAAGCCTCTGGAGAACCACCAGGACAAGGAGAGCAAGGGGGACAGGGGGTACAGCCAGGAAGATGGATCAGGTCATAAGCTGACAGAGCCACATCAATCTGGCTCGGTTCCTCGACGATGATCTCCGGCGCGCCCTCGTATTCCTGCACCACCCCCGTGATCCGTACCAACCGGCCCCTAAACAACTCCTCCGGCTGTTCTGGGAATTTCGGCCAGTCGTCGGGGAAGATGACCGCCGTGAAGTGATTGGCATCGTCCTGGTGAAAATTCAAAAAGACCGCCTGGCCCGAACTACCGGTCCTAACCACAGTGCCTTCCACCGTGACTATCTGGCCATAGTACTGATCTGCATCCTGCCAGGATACTACGTCTTCACGGGAACCGCTGGGCCAGATGGGTCCGCTCTCCGAAGCAGCCGGAGGGCAAGTCGGATAGGGGGTGTAGGTAGGATACGGGGTATGGGTGGGGTAGGGAGTGGACGCGGGGCCACAGCCGGTGGAGAGGCAGGCGGTTGTCATGGCCAACAGAGTGAAGATCAGCAACGTCTTCCAGGCATGGTTCATGTCTGCTTCTTCCTGGATTTTGAGATGTTATGACAAGAGAGGGAACCGGTCAAAGCGTCAGCGCACGGTGAAAGTAGCCGTTTGTTTCAATTCATCGCCGATGTACAGCCTGATTTCGTATTCTCCCTGGGAGTATCCACCGACGGGCTTCAAAAAGACCCAGGCAGTCCCGTATGAACCCCATTCCCATAAGTTGCTCTCGCTACCAATCTCTTTCCCCTTCCGATACCAGGCTTGAGTCCAGAGCACGCCATCGGACAGATTCTGATAATCGAAGAAGGCATACAACTCCGAAATGCCGGCCGGAAAGACGGTACCAGGATCTTTGGGCTCGTTGTCCTTGGTTACACCCTGGGCCAGGGTGATTTCACCGAAAGTCGCATCAGGCGAAGGGGTCTCAACGCCCGCGATGGGAGTGAGGGCCGAAGATGGGGTGCCGGGGGTGGAAATGATAGTTGGGCTGGGAGAAGCGGTGGCAGTCGGCTTCGGCGTGGGGGGCAGTGCAGGGGTTGGAGAAGCAGTGGGAACGGTAACGGCTGGCGTAGTAGGGCTCAGCGTTGGAGTCGGCGTTGGCGTCGGTTTGGCCTGGGCGACGCGAGTAAATGTGCTGGACGCGGTCAGTAGCATAGCCAGGGCGAGGGTTACAACGACCAAGAAACCGACAAGCATCATGACCCGGCCCGCTTTGACCTTTGCCTGCTCGCGGATAAAGTAGAACTGGGAGACCCTCCCTTCTCTGGCGTAACGTGCAGCAGCCAAGAGTCCAATAAGGATACCAGCCAGAAAAACCCCGAATATCCAGAGGGAGTATTGATTTAACGCCACTAGCATTCGACTGCGCACCTCATCAATCTATTATTGAGAGGGTTGGAAAAACAATCCGGCATTGCCCAACAGCGCGACAGGGAAACTCCCCGACCTGCTAAGTATACACGCCTTATCGCCTCTTGTCAATTTCAGACGTGGGCCAGTCTGCCCATCAGGCGCTTCAGGTCATCCAGAGAGGGCTCGATGAGATGGGGTGCCCCGCTGGCTTTGATGGCACTGCCGACATCCTTGAGGCCATTACCGGTCACCAGCACCACGATGCGCTCCTTGGGATTAATTCTGCTCTCGCGCACCATTTTCTGCAACCCGGCGAAGCCCGTCACCCCGGCCGGCTCGCCAAATACGGCCGCCCCCCGGGCCAGGACACGCATAGCTTCCAGTATCTCGTCGTCGCTGACGGTGATGTACTCGCCCTCAGTGTCACGCACCGCCCTGAGAG
>JBGVTF010000230.1:0-17952 GCA_041862415.1 Anaerolineae bacterium
GGATGCGCAGTCCATAGTCCGGGAGGCCGCTGCGGCTGGAACCCCAACTCCCATTGATCGGCTGGCAGCTAGCCTGTCCATGGGGGCATCGCAATGCTCAAAGGCCCTCAGAATTGCATTGGCAAGCGGGTTTGTTCGCTCCGATGGCAACAGCGTTTCACCACCTGGGAAAGTGATAGCTCGTTGGCTTAGTAGATACTCATCCCAACCAGTTGCCCCGCTCTTAATGGTGCCTTCCATAACCCACGTCAAAGGACTGCGTCCTGCCTTCCCTACAATCATGCATCTCACCGACCTTCACTTTGGCAAAGAGGGACATGCTTGGGACCAGCCTGGTGAGATTCCGGGGGTTGGGCGCCCACCTCATGATCGGGTCAAACTTTTGGACACCCTTGTTCAGGATCTGAAATCGTTGCAAGATGAGCATGAAAGTTTGTGGCCAGGGATTGTTATAGTGAGCGGGGATCTATTGTTTCAGTGCCACAAGGAGAGCGTTAAACAGGCTGTTGACTTCTTGAGTAATCTGTCAAGTGAATTAGGAATAGAGCGCTCCCACGTTGTGCTTTGTCCAGGCAACCATGAGCAAAATAGGAAGATCTTCGCTGAGGAGCCAAAGGCACAGCTCGCCAGCTATACAGAGATCTGGAACAAATTCTATCCGTCAGGGTTTCGACTTCTACCGCTAGAGTGGTCGCCTGGCGGCTACACCCACGTATATCGTTTAGAGAACCTGGAAATCCTGAGTTTGAACTCTTGCGAGGATCTAGATCCAGACCCCAGCCCGAATGGTAGTTACCCCAAGGAGCAAGGCTACATCGGCCTCCAACAGCTTCAGGTGGCGGGGAAGTTATTGGGGCAAGAGCAGCCTCCCGCGGGGTGTATCCGGGTGGCAGTCTTGCACCACCACCTTTCCCAACATCAGTGGGCAAGTGGAGTAGACTACAGTATTCTTAGGGAGGTGGAACGTGTGATCCAGTGGTTGCGGCGGTTCCACTTCGATTTGGTGTTTCACGGGCATCAGCACTGTGTAGGTTTACAGACGCGAGTGGAGGATGGACGGTACCTGACTATTTTGGCAGGTGGTAGTGCTGGGGTGGCGTCCACACATCGCTGGCGGGGTGGCATGCCGCTAATGTATCAGCTTGTTTATAGTGTTGAGCCAAATCAGGCCATGCGAATTTGCCGGAGTTTTGACTTACATGCAGAGACCTGGGTTGCCAGTCAGTATGAGAAGCCCAGAGAAATTCCAATAGGACTTCTAGAGTGAGATAGTGAATTCAGTGTTCTGGGAATCAAAGGTTTCGACGAGGAAGGCTGGTCGGGGATCGCAAGTGGAGGTGCCCTAACCTCGTAAGATAAGGGCGTCAAAGATACGTGCCGAACCTGTATACACTATGGCTGCCTAGTAACGGCCACGCCTGACTGGATCTCCTCCGGACAGATCTGGATCAGGTGTCACAGAGTTGGGGTGCAACACTCCCGACAAGGACCAATTTGGCTGGTCCGGAGCAAACTCCGTCGGTCGAGATTGCCCAGGCAAGAGGGAAAGGACTAAGCTTGTAGTAAGTCCCTGTCCGAATTCTCTGGACGCAGGTTCGATCCCCGCCATCTCTATCAAACCATAAGAGGGCTGCTCGCTGGAAGCAGCCCCTTTTGCATCCGGGAGATGATAGGTCGTAATATGCCAAAAAGAAGGGACTTCCGGATGCCACACTCGGATCTTTGGCAGCGGATGCTGGCGGAAAAGCGGGGCGGGGTGGAGGCGCCGACGCTGACCGTTCGCATGCAGGCCCGCTACGACGAACCGTACGCCATGATGCTAGACAACGCCACCTAGACCGGGCCTTTTTGATCACCGTGCTGTCCGAAATTCCCAACCAGGCAAAGGCGCTAGCTGAACTACACTGGGTCGTCAAGCCAGGCGGTATCCTTTCCATAACCGAGGAGTTTTTAGACCCTGATTACCCACTGGCCAGCGGCGTCACTCGCCGCGTTGAGGCGGCGGGGTTCAGGCTGGAGCGCCGCTTTGGCAACTTCTGGCTCTACACAGTCAACTTCAGGCGTGACGGCGAGATGCAAGCGGCCTAGTAAGCTCCCCGCCGTACCAGCCTGGAAGCGCCGGTGCTAGGCAGTCTGCCCAGTGCCATCTGTTCCACGGCCAGCGGTCCTAACCGGTCAATGATTTCCGCCGATGTACTAGACGGCACCCTGCGACTATCGGAGGTGAGCCACACCTCCGGTGATGAACTGCTGCTGCCGCCGACGAGATTCGATGTGCCGTGTCTTCTTCCAAAGTTGCGCCTGAGCGCGGGCAGCCAGAACACTGAACAGAAACGTGCCCACTAACGCGAGCGCTACAGCGATGTTGTCCGCAGTCAGGTATTTCCAAAGAATGTACATCGCAGTTAAACCAAAAAGTTGAATTAACATGGGCTCGAATCCTCATTCTGCTTTGGGCGGGATCTTGAGGACCTGACCGACGCGGATGCGACTGGGGTCGTCGAGGGCGTCGCGGTTGGCTTCAAAGATGATCGGCCACAACCGGCCGTCGCCGTAGACTCTGGCGGCAATGCGCCACAGACTGTCGCCCGGCTGTACGGTGTATGTGGTCGGCTCTGGCGTCGGTGGCGGCGGTGGCGGTGGAGGGGGTGGGGGCGGCGGTTCGGGTGCGCCTTTAAGGAAACGACGGTTTTCGGCGGCCAGCCCATCAAGCAGGCTCTTGGTGCCGTTAAAGTCATCTCCGGCCACACGCTCTACCCAGGCCCCGGCGTCCTCCAGGGCCTGCTCCTGGGCCTCAGTCACACCGCTGGTGTCACCGACGATGGTCATGTAGGGCCATTGACCGATGGCGGCGTTGGGGTCAAAGGTGACATCGGGCAGGAAGCGGCGGAGATAGGCGCGCGCGGCGTCCATGTGCTCACTGGCGTCGGGCAGGATGACCACGTGCTCGCCAGGACCAGGCTCAGGGATTTCACCAGGGGGCGGCGGTTCTGGTTTCCTGGCCCCCCTGGTTAGTACGTAAGTCACCCTGGGCTGCACCGTCCATGTGGCCCGCTCATCGGCAGGGAAAACCGCCAGTCGCTGTCGCTCATCCCCCACCATGCGGTGGAGGATGGTACTGTGGTCTGTCCAATCAGGCAGGAGCTCTGGTGAGTTGAGGGCCATTTGCCCCTGAGATAATGCTTCCAACGTGACATTATCATCCCAGGCCAGGAAGAGGTGGGTTCCTTCACTCGATTGCCAGTCCATCGCCAGGTCCTGGTAACGCCCACCGCCGACCACTATGGCGTTGGGAGCAGTGTAGTTGTAACCGGCGTCGGAGACGGCGTCCCCGCGCAGGCTTACCTCACCATCGGCATCCAAGTTGGCCCACAGATCGGCGTAGTGGGTCACCACCTCAGCGATGACCTTGGGCCGGTCGGTGGGAGCAAAGACGCCCAAATTGGCCTCGTAGGGATTGTCCACGTTGGTGGCATCGTTGAGCACCCACTTTAGGCCACCGGCGAATCCGTGGGCCCGCAGGTAGGCCAGCAACCCGCCTTCGTAGATGGCAGTGATGCTCTGAGACACCGGTTGTGACTCGACCGGGTTGGTGCTGGAAGCGTTGGAGTAGCCGAACTCGCCGAGGAGGACGGGCACGTCTGGGAAGTTAGTTTGCAAACTGTCCAGGATGCGGGTCAGGCCGCGTAGCGACCCCAGGCTGCGACTGCCGTACAGATGAATCTGGTGAAAATCGAGGACTCTGTTGGCCGGCAGTGCAGCCAACTGCAGCCAATTGTAGCCGATGGTGATGAGAGCATCGGGGTCGGTGGCGCGGATGGGATCCCGTTGGGCGGCGATCCAGGCAGCCAGGGTGCCGTCCATTACCTCGATATAGCGACTCCAATGGGCTGAGTCGGGGGAATGGACGTACTCGACGATGGTGCCACTGGTCTGGCTGTACCACTGGTTGAAAGCCTGGTCGAAGGCAATGAAAAACTCCAGGGCGTTGGCGTAGTAGTAGGCCGTGTCGTCGTCCAGGTGGGCGGGGATGCGATGCTCCTGCTGCCTCCGTTTCACTTCGGCCCGGCTGACCTGCTCACCGTAGTGGTCCACCAGGGCCATGGAATTCACCGGAGCAGGATAGTCTTCAGGATAGGAGGCCGCCAACAGGTGATACAATTTAGGCTCGTTCTCCAGGTCGTAGGCCAGCAGCGTCGGGTTGCCGTGACAATGCTCAGCGATCTGCCCGGCGAGTTCGCTCACGTTGGTGAGGTTGAGCCAGTGCGCGTCATTCAGGGCCAGCAGCACGTATAACTTCTGTCGGCTGGCCAATTCCAGCACCCAATCCAGTTTGTCGAAACTGCCTGATTGAATCTCAAGAGCCAGCGTTTGCTGTACGAAAAGGCGGAGCGTGTTAAAGCCGACCTCTTTGGCTTTGCGAAAGTCCCGCTCGATGAGGGCCAGGTCGAAGGTCTCTGCCTCCCACATGTGCCAGGCCCGGTCGTGATAGCCTTCGTAGTTCACACCCAGTACGAAGAACGTCCGACCAGCCGGGTCAATCAAACGGCGTTCACCTGAGGCAACGGTTATCCTGTCCATGACATCCCCTCCTTAACAAGTCACTGCCGGCATTGGCTGATCTCAAGTATACCATAGCCGCTCATAATTAGCAACCTGGACAGAGGTCCTAAATCTTTTGAGGTAGAAATCCGTCTGAAGGTCAAGCTGGCGGAAGGTGACATCGTCTTCATCGCCTACAAATCTCACACCCTGAGGGAGAAATCATGAGCAGAGGTACTGGCGGAAGCCCTTACTGGCATCGCTATCTGGTCACAGATCCAGCCTTGGTGACGAAGGTCATCAAGGAAGAGCACGCTGGCTCCAGGGGGTTGCGTCTGCATCTGGACGTATACCAGCAAGAGGATGACGTCCCCACCGTCCTTTTCATCCCTGGCACGGGGGCCCACTCCCGCTGCTACGCCGAGTTTCTGTTCCAGTTGCATGGGCAGGGCTTTCGAGTGGTGGGCATTGATTTGCAAGGGCACGGGCTGAGCGAGGGGGTGCGGGGCAGTTTCACCGTAGAGGAACTGTTGGAGAACATCTACGACGTGACCACCTGGGCTGTCGAGCGTTATGGTGAGAGGGTGGGCATCAGTGGCAGCAGCCTGGGGGGCATCCTGGCCTTCTACGCCGTGGCCAACGACCCTCGCCTGAAGAGCGCCGTCTGCCACAACGTGGCTGTCCTTTCTGAGCCAGGCTACCTGCAGGTCACTCGTGCTCCCAATTTGCTGCGGACGATGCTGCCTCTGAGCCGTTTGGCAGCGCGGCTGCTGCCGGAACTGCGGCTTACCATCTGGCTGTATCTGGACCCCCAGGCTATCACCGACGATCCGCGGCTACTGGAAACCTTTGTAGACGACCCCCTGACCTTGCAGTCTCTGCCCCTGCGCTCTATCGTCAGCCAGAGCCAGGCTGCTACGGCCAAACCTATCGAGGAGATAGAGACGCCCATCATGGTCCTGCACGCCGAGAAGGATCGCATTTTCCCCTTGGACTACTGCCGGGCCATCTACGACCGCCTGACCTGTCGCAAGAGGTTCGAGTTGATTCCAGGAGCTGACCATCTCGTCTTCGTCCCGCCCTATCTGGACCGCTTGTTGCCACCGCTGGCCGATTGGTTCAGGGAGACATTGGGATAGCAACTGTGTAAGTTCCTAACACATAGCCACTTGCCAGAAAACACAGAACGTGGTATACTAGATTATGTTAGGTCGCTATAATCGCTTTCGGGTCATGAACTTTGCATCTCGCGGTGACACACGACGCTGATGGGGGAAGGTGGAGTTGATGCCCATTTGGGGGAAAGGGAAGCGGAAAAAGGCTGAGCAGATCGAAAGGCTTGCTCGATCTTTGGAGGACGGTGAGGCCAGGACCCGCTGGGAGGCGGCTGAGGCCCTGGGCAGAGTCGCTGGTGCGAAAGCGGGCCCGGCTCTGGTGAAAGCCTTGGGCGACGAGCATCCCTTCGTCCGCTGGAAGGCGGGAGAGGCTCTGGTCAACCTGGGGGCAAAAAGGGCGCTAGATGTGCTCCTGGAAGCGCTGGGGAGCGATGATCCGCTACGGCGAGCCAGCGCGGCGGATGCACTGGGCCAGTTGGGTGACGAACGGGCAGTGGAACCCCTCTGCCAGGCGCTGACGAGCGAGAGCGAATGGGTGCGTTGGAGTGTGGCCGAGGCTCTGGGCACAGTCGGTGATCGGCGGGCGGTGCCTCACCTTATCCAGGCTTTGGAGGACGAGGTAGCCTGGGTGCGGCGAGGTGCAGCCGAGGCCCTGGGCAAGATTGGCGATCCTCAGGTCATCTCCCCTCTGGCCCGGGGGCTGGAAGATGAGAGTGTACTGGTGCGCCGCAGCGCGGCCAGGGCCCTAGGGCTGGCCGGTGAGTCCAGCGCCGTCCCCGCTCTCCGTCAGGCTCTGGGTGATAAGGATGCCCAAGTGCGTTGGCAGGCCGCCTGGGCGCTGGGTCAGGTGGGCGATGAGCGAGACTTGCCTTTCCTGGAGAAACTTTTGGATAATGAAGAGGAGACGTTTCATAAACCGGTCCGGGAGGCAGCCCAGCGTTCCATGGGCCGTATAAAGCGCCGCCACTGGGCCAGATTAGGCCGAAGGGTGCTCCGCAAAAGTGTGGGCGAGATGTAAAGCAAGATAGCATCTTGTCCTGCAATGACCACTATTGCACCACTATTGCGGTACAGGCGGTACAGGCTACCGTTCTGCTATACCTTTGGGGCGAGCTTAGACTAGTTTCTGTCTGGAAACTAGCGGGCCGGGCTCCCACGCCCGGCATCCGGCGGCCCTTCGGCTGCGCTCAGGACAGGCGTGGGAGCCGCCTCTGCTGGGGTTTCCAGACAAGAACTAGACTAGAAAATAAACGATAATTGTGGTATACTTGTAAAGGTGGGGAATCGTGGAGTTGGGTGTAGACCAACGGGACCTCTTAATTGAGAGGTTGGCGCAAAAGGTCTCCAGGTGGGGGTTGACTGCACCGGCTATTCTCTTCCTGGAAGCCAATAAACCCTTCAGCTTTATCATGAGCCAGGCCCTGCTCTTCTTTCAGCCCCTGTTAGGCTTCCTGCTTGGTGATGAGGTCATTGGCGGATACGCTCAACTGTTCGAAGATCAAGCCAGCGTCGAACGGCTGCTCCAGTTGTTAGAACAGCATTGAAGGAGAGAGACCGTGGAGGTGATCGTTGACATTTTAACTCAGTCTGGCGTGAGGAGTGAATGGCACGCTTGTATGCTGGCTTGGCTCTTGTTCTTCTTGCCCGTGATGCTCCTTGCCACCTCTCGGGTCAGGGCCGGACACGAGGTGAATTTGCGTTCCCTGGCTGGGTTCGACGCTCTGCGAGGGTTGAGCGCGCGAGCGGCTGAGAGCGGTCAGACGTTGCACGTTTCCCTGGGGGTGAGTGGTATAAGCGGCGAGGATACGGCGGTGACGTTGGCCGGTTTGACGGTGTTAGATTACCTGGCTGAGCAGGGAGCCACTTTCGATGCCCCCCCCCTCGTGACTGTCGCTGACCCCACCCTCTTGCCTGTGGCGCAGGATGTTCTACGCCACGCCTATGCCAGGCAAGGCGACGCAGAAAATTATGACTCCAAACAGGTGCGGCTGATCTCGCCCGAGCCGACGGCTTATGCGGCAGGCGTCATGGATGTGCTGGGACACGAACCGCTGGCAGCTAATATTATGATAGGCAACTTTGGCGATGAGTACCTCCTGATGGGAGAAGTGGGAGCTAAGAAAGGTATCGGCCAGATCGGGGGGGCAACCCATCCTCAGACTTTGCCCTTCGTCTTTGCTTCAGCCGACCAGGTTCTGATCGGTGAGGAGATATTTGCCGGTGGGGCCTATCTAGCCTCCCTGCCAGCCCACATCGGCAGCCTGGTCGCTCAAGATGTTATGAGGCTCCTGGGAATTGGGGTTATCGTGCTCCTGGTCCTTGCCAGACTGATCGGGCTGGCGTAAGACAAGGGGGATTCCTATGTCTTTAAAGCGAAGTGTCACCACCGCCATCGCCATCAGCGTCGGTCTTTTCGTCCTTTTGGATTTCTTTGTACAGAATGCTTTCATCGGGGTTCTCAAGTTCGTCTTTGTCAGATGGGCAATCATAGTCGCTGCTTTCGCCCTTATCCTTGGCTTCTTCAACGTTCTGATCGTCCATCTCAACAAGATCCTGCGGTTCAAGCAGGGATGGTTCTACAGCATCTTCCTGGTCTTGACCATGATGGTCGTTCTGCTCCTGGGCTTGATCGAAGGGCCGCAGGGTTCGCTTACCAGCCGGATTTTCCAGTACGTTCTGTTTCCCCTTCAGGCGACCATTTTCTCCTTACTCGCCTTCTTCGTCGCCTCAGCCGCCTACCGGGCCTTTCGCCTGCGAAGCTGGGAGTCGGCTCTGCTCGTCATGACCGGCGTCATCGTCTTGCTGGGACAGGTCCCGCTGTGGGAAGCCCTGACTGTTGCCAAGGAGCGGATTCTGGAGGTGCCCAGCATGGCTGGCGCCAGGGGTATCCTTCTGGGGGTAGCTTTGGGAACTGTGGCTACAGGATTACGCGTCCTCCTTGGCATTGATCGGCCTTACAGTGAGTAATGTCGTGTAGTGTACAGTTGCGGTGTTTGTGTAGGGGTATTCGACGATGATCTACTGTCCGAACTGTGGGACGGCCAATAGAGACGGCAGCAAATTCTGCAACGACTGCGGGGCGGATTTGAGCACCGTTTCAGGGCAGCGTTGCCCCATGTGCAGTGCTGTGAACCCGGTGGAAAGCAGCGTCTGCAACGAATGTGGTGCGCGTTTGGTGCCCCAGACTGCGCCGCTGACCGAGGCTGAAGCGCCGCTTCCCGAGCCCATCGAAGGGCCGCCATCTCCTATCGAAGGACCTTCCGCAGAGCAGGAAGCCGAGACCGCCGATTGGTTGCAGCAGTTGCGCGCTAGCTCGGCAGAGGAAGTCCCTGCTGGTGAGAGGCCAGCCACGCCGGAGATGGGGCCTACAGAGCCAGCAGAAGAAATTCCCGACTGGGTGAAAGGGATACAGCCTCCTGAGGAAACAAAGCCAGGGGTGCCGCCGATGGCCTGGGAAGATGAAGCCGAAATGAGAGGTGATACCTCATTTGTAGCGGCTGCTCCCTACCCATCCGGGGAAGAAGAGCCCGATTGGCTGAAAAGACTGCGCGCGGTGTCAAAAGGGGAGCCTGCCCCGGCCGAAGAGTTAGCCATGCCTCCCAGCCCACCGCCCAGACCAAGAGAGGTCCCGGTCCCCCCTCAGGAAGAAGAGTTGGGTCCCGATTGGCTGGAGAGGCTACGGCAGACCGTGCCAGAGGAGGCTCCGCCATCCCCGGTGGAGGCCGAGCCTGCGGAGGAGGTCCCCGATTGGCTGCAAACGTGGAGAGCTGAGCCTGAGGCACCACCTACGCCTGCGGAAGCCCCACCTCTGGCAGAGATAGAAGAGGAAGAGCTACCTGACTGGCTGCAGGAGCTGAGACCGGAACCCGAAGCCCCGCCCACGCCTGCGGAAGCGGAAGCACCGCCCTCGGCAGAGGAGGAAGCGGAAGAGCCACCCGACTGGCTGCGGGAACTGGAGCTGGAGCTTGAGGTGCCGCCCACGCCTGCGGAAGCGGAAGCCCCACCGTTGGCGGTGGAGGCTGAACCGGAGGAAGAGGTCCCCGAGTGGTTAGAAGGACTCGGCCTAATACCGGAGCTTGAAGGAGAACCCCCTGTCTTCAGAGAAGAGAGGGAGGGCGAGAAGCAAGTAGTCACCCCCGAGGGGCTCGAGGAGAGAATGGCGGAGGAAATGCCTCCTCCGGTTGAGAAAGTTCCCGAGTGGTTGAAAGAACTCGGACCTTCGCCTGAGGGTGAGGTGCCCGTTGTCATAGAGACTGAGGGGGTACCTGCTGGCGAAGAGATGCCAGCCGAGGAAGCGGCTGAAGCGCCCCCCACGGTCTTGGGCGTTGAAGTGCCAACCGATGAAGTACCCGACTGGCTCAAGGAACTCGGTCCGCCTGTGACGGCTGAAAAGCCTCCTGTTGAAGAGGAAGCACCGTTGCCTCCCACTCCAGTGGAAGAAGTTAGCCCTCCGGTTGCCGCAGAAGAAGCTCTGGAAGCTGAGGAATTGGCGCAGGCGGAAATCCCCGCCTGGCTTCAGGAACTCCGGCCTCGCGAGGTGGAGGAAGGCGTTCCTGGAGTACCGGGTGTGATAGAGGCTGTCGAGACAACAGGGCTGTTGGCTGGCATCCGGGGTGTGCTTCCCACAGAACCAATAGTGAGTGGGCCCCATAAAGCTCCGCCAGCACCAACCGCGGCCGTGACCGTTGGTACTGAGCAAGCCAACTTGTTCAGGGAGATCATCACCCAAGAGCCAGTTCCCGTGACAGAGGTGATTGCTCCAAGGGGTGCCCGCATCTGGGGAGGGGTGCTGCGCCGGTTGATCTATCTCCTGATTGCACTGGCTGTCATCGTCCCCCTGTTCGGGGGAGGCGGCTGGTTCGGTGAAGGTGAACTTCCGTCGGGGGCAGCGACGGACTTTTACAACGCCATCCAGAACCTGCCATCGAACTCTGTCGTCCTCCTGGCCTTTGACTACGATCCCTTTACGGCTGCAGAAATGGATCGCCTGGCCGAGCCGATCCTTTGGCACTTGATGGATCGCAAAGTCAGGCTCATGGCCGTCAGTTTGCTTCCCACAGGCCCTGCGGTCGCCGGAAACCTGCTGGACAGAGTCGCCGGGGAGCATGGTGGATACCAATATGGGCAGAATTACGTGAACCTGGGCTACATCCCTGGCCAGGTGGCAGCTCCCAGCGAGTTGGCCTCGGATTTGCGGGCTCTTGTGCCACAGGATTACCAGCAACGGAAATCCCTTGGCGAGTTGCCAGCGACGCAGGACGTCAATGGGATCCAGGATGTGAGTTTGATCATCGAATTGGCAGCCCAGCAGAGGACTTTGCAATGGTGGATAGAGCAGGTGGGCAGCCAGCATCAGGTCGAGATAATGGCCGCAGTCAGCGCGGCCGTTGAGCCGACGGCCACGCCCTATCACAACTCAGGCCAACTGGTGGGCCTCATCAGCGGCTTACCAAGCGCGGCTCAATATGAAATGAAGACCAACAAGTGGCCGTCTCTGGCCATCGCCAGTGTGGACGCGCAATCAGTGGCCCACCTAGCCATTGTGGCCCTCATCGTGCTGGGTAGTCTGGCCTCCCTGGTCAGCGTGAGGAGAAAGTGATGGATGAACTGCTGGGATCAGATTCTATCTGGGTCTGGATGGCAGCTTTGCTTACCATCATGGTCTACAGCTACCTCCTGGGAGATAATCCCCTCTATCGCTTAGCCGAGCACCTCTTCATCGGTTCCAGCGTAGCCTACGCAGTTGTAGTTGTCATTCATGGGGTCGTGGGACCTCTGTTGCTTAAGCCTCTCACCAGCGGTGAAACAGGAGAGAGATTATTGGCAGTGGTGCCCCTTGTGTTAGGTCTCCTTTTGTGGACCAAGCTCAAGACCTCCTGGGCCTGGCTGGGCAACTTTAGCCTGGCTTTCCTCCTCGGTGTGGGGGCAGCCCTGGCTGTCGGTGGAGCTCTGCTCGGCTCCATCTTGCCTCAAGTACGGGCCACTATCAGTGCCATAGATCTCTTCGGTTTGGAGAGAGGGCTGATCATCGTTATCGGCACCCTTAGCACCTTGTTGTACTTTCACTTCGCCGCCGGTACTAAGGGCGGCCTGTCTGGAATTGGAGCTGGCTTTATCCGGGCCTGGGCCAGGTTGGGCCGCTGGTTCATTATGATTGCCTTTGGAGCTATCTTCGCCAATACGGTCATGGCTCGGATTTCGCTTCTCATCGGGCGCGTGCAGTTCTTGCTTCAGTTTTCGCTCGACGTTTTCGGTATATAGTCTTCGCCCGTCTCTTCCGGAGTTCACGAGATGGCCAAGGGCCTTGAGATAGAGTCCATCTTAGCTGCTGATTGCGGCAGCACGATGACCAAGGTTATACTGATTGATACGATTGATGGCCAGTACCGCTTCGTAGCCCAAGGTCAAGCCCTCAGCACCATCGAACCTCCCCAGGCCGATGTGCTCCTGGGTGTGCGCCACGCCATTGGGCAGATTGAGGAGGCCACCGGTCGTCTGCTGCTGGATGAACAAGGCCAGCTCATTACACCGGAGGAGGCCGGTGGTAGTGGCGTTGATGCCTTCGTGGCCACCACCAGTGCGGCAGCTCCGCTGCGTTTGATATTGGCCGGCTTGACACGCGATGTGAGCATCGAAAGCGCACGTCGCGCGATTTCGTCAGCCTATGCTTTGGCCGGAGACACGATTTCTTTGGACGATGGAGCTCAGAGGGGCAGGCGCAGCGCCGAGGCCAGAATCCGCATCTTGCAGCGCCATCAGCCAGACGCAGTTTTCATCGTTGGAGGAACGGATGGTGGAGCCGCAGCACCTGTGGCTGACATAGCTGAGGTGGTAGCCCTGGCTTGTTCCATCATGGACAGCGCGAGCAGACCTCAGATTGTCTTCGCCGGTAACAAAGAGGCCCGTCCGTTGGTGGCGGAGATACTAGGCAGCAAGGCGGAACTGCACGCCGTCAATAACGTTCGGCCGGCCCTTGATGTTGAAGACCTCACCGCGGCTCAAGAGGAAATCAACAGGGTCTATCAGGAGCGTAAGATGGCTCGCATACCCGGCTTTGGTGGCCTGAGTGCCTGGAGCCCGGTACCCATCCTGCCGACCACCAGGGCCTTCGGCTACCTGATAAAATACCTGGCTCGCCAATATGGCCTGAACGTGGCGGGGGTGGATATCGGCGGGGCGACGGCGACCGTTGCTGGTGTGATTGACGGCCATTTCACTTCCGTATCCCGAAGCGATTTGGGCCTGAGCCACAACATAGGCCGTGTCTCAACTGAGGCGGGCTTCGAGAACATCCTGCGCTGGTTGCCTTTCGGCATGGACGTAGCAGAAGCGCGCAATATCATTGCTAACAAGCAACTCAGGCCTACGACCGTACCTCAAACCCGTCGGGAATTACTTTTGGAGCAAGCGATAGCTCGTGAGGCCCTGCGTCTTACCCTGGCGGAGGCCCGGCAGAGATGGCTGGGGAGGCCCTCAGCTCCTTACCCTGGGCTTTCGCCTTTCCTGGACCTTATTGTCGGTAGTGGTGGGGTACTGGCTCACGCTGCGCATTATGGACAGGCGGCTTTGATCCTCCTCGATGTCCTGCAACCCATCGGCGTGAGTAGCCTGGCCCTCGATGTGACTTCCATGTCCGCTCCCTTGGGGGTGACGGCCACCGTTGAGCCCTTGGCCGCTGCTCAGGTGATGGAGCGGGATGGGTTTCTTTCATTGGGCACTGTGGTAGCTCCTGTGGGCACAGCCCGCGAGGGTGAGACAGCCCTCCAGCTCAAGATAACTTATGACGATGGGAGAGCTCTTGAGATGGAAATGCCCTACGGCTCTTTGGAGGTGCTACCCCTGGCCCCAGGCCACAAAGCGACCCTTGAGCTAAGGCCCACACGCAGGTTCGACACCGGTCTGGGTAAGGGCAAAGGGGCAACTACTGAACTGGAAGGTGGAGCGGTGGGTGTCATCATTGATACTCGTGGCCGACCTCTGTCTCTCCCTGTTACCAGAGAAGAGCAGCAAGCCAAGATTCAGGAATGGCTCTGGGGCGTGGGCTCGTAGGTGGTGACCAGATCATGTATTACCCTTCGGTGACTCAGGCGACCCCATTCACTGTCATCAAGCGAGAAAGGCTCTTGCCAGTGCGCGGCGAGGTGCTGGCCAGCATGCGCGCCCGAGTCGAGCCCATTGACGTTGTGGCTCGTGCCTCGTTGGGAGGAGACCTGCGCGTTGTGGACGCTGGCAAGAGCCTATCGGTCACAAGCAAGGACCTGGACAAGTATCTTCTCAAGGCAGTGGGTGATAAGGTTGAAGAGGGAGAAGCCATTGCCGCTAGAGGAGGGGGGCTGCTGCCCTTGCGACGGGTTTGTCGCTCGCCCGTCGCTGGGAGGGTAGTGGCCATAGGCAGTGGGCGGGTCGTTCTTGAATCGAGGGCTGAGCCTTTTGAGTTACATGCTCATTTCAGGGGCACTGTGGTCAGTGTGATGCCCAGCCTTGGGGTGGTCATAGAGACGGTGGGGGCCCTGGTGCAAGGTGTCTGGGGAGCAGGGGGTGAGGCCCAGGGTGTCCTCAAATTGGTGGCCGAGGACCCAAGAGAGAAACTTGAGGCTGAGGCCATTGACGTCGGTTGCCACGGCGCAATCATAGTGGGCGGCTCTTCGGTAGACGAAGAGGCTTTGCAACGAGCTAGGCAAATGCACGTGCGCGGTATAGTCGTGGGGGGCATGGGGGCTGATTTGGGTGAACGAGCCTCAGACTTTCCTTGTCCTGTCATCGCCACTGAGGGGATGGGACAGGTGCCCATGGCTTCAGTGATCTTTGAATTGCTTCGCTCCAACGCGGGTCGCGAGGCATCCATCAGCGGCGTGACCCGGCTTCGCTGGGGGGCAGTTCGTCCTGAGATCATCATTCCCTTGCAGGGGGGAGAGACCGCACCTTCTCCACAGCAATCGGGGGGTGTCCTTGAGGTAGGTGCCCAGGTACGTATCATCCGCCAGCCTTACCTTGGTTCTGTAGGCCAGGTGGTGAGCCTGCCCTCCCAGCCCAGAGCCATTGACTCCGAGGCCAGACTTGGGGGAGCCGAGGTCGAATTGGAGGAGAAAGGGCGGGTATTTGTCCCTTACGCTAACCTGGAGTTGATTGGATAGACTGACGGATTTTCCCGTCGCCATCCAACGTGGTGGCATTAAATAGTCTCAAGAGAGGAGAAATGGCATGGAAGCACAGAACCGGCTCTTCGTCATTATCGCCATTGGTCTGGTGGGCCTGTTGGTGCTGGGATTGCTGGGGATCGGTGGCTATGCGATCTTCAGTAGAGCCAGGAGGGGCGCTGAGCAGGTGGCTGCAGCTCAGACTGCGGCTGCGGCCACAGCCCAGGCTCAAGCCACGGCCGAGGCACCCATTGAACCCGCCGTTCCCACCTTCACTCCTGTGTCTACCGACACGCCGACTGTGGTAGCCACCAACACGCCGGTGGTGCCTCCCTTAACCGGGACGCCCGAAGGGACGCCCCCCGCACCTACCCCTGTACCAACTGTCACGCCTCTTGCTGAAGGGGAGACACCCAGTGCCGGATTCGGTGGGATTGGGGCCATCCTGGCCGGACTGGCCCTGGCTGTCGTTGTCGTGGTCGTGCGCAAGGTGAGATTGGCTAGCTGAGGGGGAAGACGGGGGGAGTCGAGATTCGAGATTCGAGATTTGAGATTTATTGAGGACTCGTTATCCTCTCCCTCGCTGTAAGCAGTGGCGCTTTACTCACTTAGTGCGGTCCCCCCTTCGGACTGAGGCTTTGTCGTGAAAGCCTGGGCTGCGCGTCGAAGCCCTCAACTGAACGGCTTCGACGCTAGGACTTTCGAGCCCTCGGCGTGAGCAGGGGGCGCTCCTCACTGTGCCCTTCGGTGCAGCCGACGTAGCCTTGTCAGCAAACAGGGCGTGGATGCCCCAGGCGACAGTGAGTGCTATCCCTTGTATGGCAAACCGATTCGTTATGTTGATTTCTTTGAGAGCGTCGCCGAAGACGACTGAGACGCGCTGAAATGATCGTTCTCCACACGCACATCATGCCAACGAAGACGTTCGGCGTCTGCCGTTGGCATTTTTATTAGACCCTTGAACAGTGCCCGGGGAAATAAGGAACAGGGATGCGAATTCGAACTCTCAATGCAACTGAAATCCTCATAAGAGATGAGGACATCGCCTATATCATGGAGTGCATTGCCGACATCGAATGTTGCTCTATCGTCGGGGTGAGCAACATAGGCAAGTCTGTGTTGCTGCGCTCGGTGTGCCGACCAGAGGTGAAAAAAAGATGCGTGGGCCCCCGGGCCGACGATTACGCTTTCGTCTACATTGACCTCAACCTTATGCTGGAGATGACGGAACAGGGCTTCTACGAGCTCATCTTGCGCAACATCCTGGCAGAGCTGGCAGAGTTGAAGGTGGATCAAGGACTGCTGGACAGGATCAATGAATCTTACCGCAGCGTAGTCAACCCTACCAATCCGTTCATGGTGCCCCTCAGCTTCAACGAGGGCATGATCTCTATCTGTGAGGGCCTGGGACGGCGCGTGGTTCTCCTCTTCGATGAGTTCGACGAGGCTTTCCAAGACATTGAGGGGCGGGTCTTTTTGAATCTGCGAGCCCTTCGGGACAAGTACAGAGATACCCTTTGCTACGTAGTGGCTACTGAGCAGCGGCTGCGAGAGAGCCGCACTGGTCCTGAAATCACCGAGTTCTATGAGCTTTTCGCCCACAACGTCCGTTTCCTGTCCACCTTGAAAAAGGGCGAGGCCATGCAGGTTGTCATCGGATTTGCCCGTCAGGAAGAACTGGATTTCAGTCCCCAGGACGTAGATTTTATCATCGCTCAGGCTGGCGGTCACCCCGGATTGCTGGAGGTAGTGTGTCACCTTCTCGGTGCTACCCTCAGCAGTGGGGAAGCTCAGCTCTACTCCCGGGATGAGCGCCACAGGTTGCTTGAAGAACGGCTTGGCACTGACCTCACCGTTCGTACAGAGTGCGCCAAGCTGTGGAACGACCTGACGGATGAAGAGCAGAATGCCATCGTTGCCTTTCTTTCCACCCCCTCATCTCCTTTGGAACCAGGGGTTCGCCGCAGCGTGTGTGAAAAGTCTGTTCTGGTTGAAGATGAGGCAGGACGGTTGCGTCCCTTTGGCCTGCTGTTCGAGGGTTTCGCTCACCGTCAGCGGCTGGTGAAAGAAGGGACCTCGCAAGGAGTGCGAGTTGATGTGGACGCTGGCGAGGTATGGGTGGACGGCCAAGCGGTCCCCACTTTGACCAACCTGGAGTACCGTCTGTTGCTCCTCCTTTATGGCAATATTGACAAGATATGTGACAAGTATCAGGTAGTAGAGGCTGCGTGGGGAGAGGAGTACATCGAGGAGGTGGACGACGCGCGCATCGAGAAGCTGGTCAGCCGCCTGCGCCAAAAGATCGAGCCGGAGCCATCCGACCCCCGCTACCTGGTGACTGTGCGGGGTCGGGGGTATAAACTGGTCAGCAGTTGAGTGTCAGCCTGCTGTCGGTTGAATGTCATGCAAAAAGGTCACAGGGGTGATATGATAGAAATGGCGTCACTACTCAGCCACCGTCATTCCGAGCGACCGAAAGGAGCGCAGCGACTGAAGGGAGTCGAGGAATCTCGATGCCGAGGCCACTCTTGCCATTGTAAGTGGAGATTCCTCGACTCGCTGCGCTCGCTCGGAATGACACATCACAGGGAGCCTGAGTAGTAACGAAGTGGCGAGTCAATTATCATCAGTAGATGGGAAAACCTGCTGGAGTGCGGACGCCAGTCCGCCCTTGCAAGGCCTAAAGCGGCACTATTGCGCCACAGGCAGGCTTGCGTCTGCACTCCGGATCCCAAATTCTCAAGTACTGATCATAAATTATGGAGGAGGCTAGGAAATGGCATCGCTATTGGATAAGGTTGCCACGCTGATCAAGGCTAACTTGCATTACCTGGTGGATCAGGCTTTGAAGCAGAACTCGCTGGCCGTCATTGACCAGTACATCCGCGAGGTGGAAAACAACCTGGAGAAACTGGAAGATGCGGCAGCCACCGTCGGCGGACAGGTCAAGACCCTCAAGCGCAAGTTCGATGAGTTCCAGGTCAAGGCTGAAGATCTGGACCGCAACATTGACATCCTTCTGCAAGAAGGCCGGGAGGAGTTGGCCGTCGCCGCCCAGAGCAAGCTGAACTCCACCCAGCGGCTGGCCGACAATTACCGGGAGCAGCACGAGCGGCAGAAAGCCGAGTACGAGAAGCTGCTGGATGCCAAGCTCAAGC
>JBGVTF010000231.1:0-6985 GCA_041862415.1 Anaerolineae bacterium
ATGGCGTGCAGAGGCTCTGGAAACCCCCCTACCCTTGGAATGACCACGTCGTGCCCACGAGCCAGGAGGATCATGTAACGGAGGAGATTGAGATCTAGAAAGGGCATGTCACAGGCGACCACCAGGCTGTGGGTATTGGCGGCTGCCCTGAGACCCGAGTAAATGCCGCCCAGCGCCCCCTTGCCGGGATAGATGTCACCCACCACCCTTACCTCCAGGTGATGGTATTTCTCTGGAGAATTGGCGACGATGATCACGTCGTCGCTCAACCTGACCAGCTTGGCTACAATCTGCTCGATCAGGGATTGACCGTTCACATTGACAAAAGACTTATCCATACCCAGGCGTGAACTCTGGCCCCCGGCCAGCACGATGCCGCTGACAGTGAGCATGGATGCTTCCTCTCTCATGACCCCAGGACAGAACCGATGAAATCCCGCTGTCCCCGGATGAATTCCTGGGCAGTCAGGGCCTTTTTCCCGGCAAGTTGTATCTCTTTCAATAGCAGGGCACCTGTGCCAGTGACCACGGCCACGCCATCATCTAAGCTTGTCACCCGACCGGGCTCTTCATCGCTTGGTCTTATCGTCGCTGGCCGAGCACGCAAGATTTTGAGCAGCTTACCCCGCCAATAGGTGTAAGTGCCAGGCCAGGGGTGATAGGCCCGCACACGGAGCCAAAGAGCGGTGGCAGGCAATGACCAGTCTATCAGACCGTCTTTCTTGGTTGTCGTCTGGCAGTAGGTGGCCCGGCTGTCATCCTGGGGTTGGGGGACAATCCGGCCGTCCAACCAGCGGGGCAGGGTCTCGACCAACAGGTCAGCCCCCAGGTGGGCCAACTTGACGCTCAGCGATTCAGTTGTGTCATGAGGCTCGATTTTGCACTTGACCTGAGCCAGGATCGGGCCAGTGTCCGTTCCCTCGTCCATGAGCATGAGGGTGACGCCTGTTTGCTCCTCCCCGGCCAGGATAGCGGCGGCGATGGGAGCGCCCCCCCGGTAGCGAGGCAAAAGGGAAGCGTGGACGTTGAGACAACCGTGGGCAGGGATAGCCAGCACCTCAAGAGGCAGAATCTGGCCGAAAGCCGCCACGACGATCACATCGGGTGCCAGTTCCCTTAGCTCCACTGCAGCCTCAGGCCGACGCAATGACGGCGGCTGCAAAACGAGCAGATCGTGAGCCCAAGCCGTCTTTTTGACCGGCGAAGACTTTACCCCTCGCCCTCGTCCGGCGGTCCGGTCAGGCTGGGTGACGACGGCCACGACCTGATATTGTCCAACCAGTGCCTCCAAAACGGGCACCGCGAATTCCGGCGTGCCCATGAAAACCAAGCGTTTCACTTCCACCTCCTGCTGCACAAGCACTGTACTCCCTTGTGCTCCGATTCTATCACATTTTGGAGTTGCCGACAAATGCAGCGCCAAAGCCTGAATTACCAAAAAGGAATCTCCTTCACTATTGACATTTTATAGGGACGTGTGTTAAAATAGGGTGTAAGAAGAATCGGCAGTCCGGCGAGATGTTGTGACAAGCGTGTCTCTGCCTTCGGACTTGAGAGAAAAGCTTGCTAGATCAAAACCGGCGGTAGCCGAGCGGAAAGGAGGTGAAAAGGAGAATGGCTGAAGAGATGGGAGCTATGCCGGCTGGCGAGGTGACCCAGGACGATAAGCTGTGGGCCTTGCTCAGCTACATTTTCTGCCCGCTGATTGGCATCATCGTGTTGCTGCTTGAGGACAAGAAGAATCGTCCGTTCATCAAGTACAACGCCTGGGTGTCCATCATCCTGGGAGTCCTCGTGATCATACTCAGTTGGTTCTGCATCGGCATCCTGGTGTGGTTCTACGCCCTCTACCTGGGCATCAAGTCCTATGGTGGCGAGTGGGTCGAGGTGCCGGTCATCAGCGACTTTGTGCGCAACCAGGGCTGGGCATGAAACAGGATTTTCGTTGAGCCCTTCCCTCTAGCAAGGCGAAGGGCTTTTATACACAGAGATCGAATAGAAAGGAGAAGTAGCAATGGCACAAGAGATGGGTCCCGCGCCCGGAGGTGAGCTCACCGATCAGGACAAGTTGATGGCCGCCTTATCGTATCCGATCCCTATTGTCGCGATCATCATCCTCCTGGTGGAGGACATGAAGAGTCGCGCCTTTCAGAAGTACCATGCGGTGCAGGCACTGGCCATCAACATCGTCCTGTGGGCAGTGATCATGATCACCGCCATCTTTACGTGTGGCATCAGCACGCTTCTGTGGTTCATCACGCTCTATTGGGCCTACCTGGCCTATCAGGGTCAGTATTTCGACATCCCAGTCATCACCGATTTCATCAAAGGGCAAGGCTGGGTATAGGATCAAAGTGAGAACCTAGGTCTGAAACCCCCTTCCCTCTAGCAAGGCGAAGAACTTTTATACACACTGAGATCGAGTAGAAAGGAGATGAATTAGTAATGGCACAAGAGATGGGTCCCGCGCCCGGAGGTGAGCTCACCGATCAGGACAAGTTGATGGCCGCCCTATCGTATCCGATCCCTTTCGTCGCGATCATCATCCTCTTGGTGGAGGACATGAAAAATCGCCCCTTTCAGAAATTCCACGCCCTGCAGGCACTGGCCGCCAACATCGCGCTGTGGGTGATCGTGCTTATTCTCAGTTGCGTGCTGGGCACTGTGATAGGGCTTGTAACCCTTGGCATCGGGTCGATTTGTGGACTTGTCCCCTTGTTGTTGTGGTTCATCACGGTCTACTGGGCTTATCTGGCCTATCAGGGTCAGTACTTCGACATCCCAGTCATCACCGATTTCATCAAAGGGCAAGGCTGGGTGTAGATCAAAGTGAAAACTTGGGTCTGAAGCCCCTTCCCTCAAAATGAGGCGAGGGGCTTTCTCTTGTCTGCCTCGGGCCTCCTCTTGCCATTCTGAGCCAAGTGGTCTATAATTGCAGGCGGTGAAACAGTGCGAGATTACTGTCACCAGTGGAGGAAAGACGTTGACCGCAGAACCCAAGCGCTGGCAGGTAGCACCCCTTCCACCTCCTGGCCATACGGCTCACTTTCCGGATCTTTCCCCTCTCATTGTTCAGTTGCTCTATAACCGGGGCCTCAGCGCACCCTACGAGGTTCGGGCTTTCCTGAAAGGTGAGTGGGCAGAGGATAACCCCTTCCGCCTCAAGGGTATGAACGAGGCCGTCACTCGCCTCCGTCAGGCCATCCGCCAGCGAGAGCCCATCGCCGTCTATGGCGATTTCGATGCCGACGGGGTGACAGCCACCGCCCTCCTGGTAGAGACCCTCTCGGCTCTGGGAGCCCAGGCCGAGCCCTACATCCCCCACCGCGTTGACGAGGGATACGGACTCAACGTGGGTGCTCTGCGCGAGCTGGCCCAAAGGAGCATCAAAGTCGTGGTCACCGTTGATTGTGGCATCCGCTCCCCCTCCGAAGTAGCTTACGGTCACCGCCTGGGGCTGGATATCATCGTCACCGACCACCATTCACCGGGCGAGGAATTGCCATCGGCCACGGCAGCCATCAATCCCAAGCAGGCCGATTGCCGCTATCCCTTCAAAGAACTGGCGGGCGTTGGCTTGGCTTTCAAACTGGCTCAGGCCCTCCTCCGCGCCAACCGCCAGACGCCCATCGCCAGGGGCGAAGTGGACCTCAACGAAGAGGACCTGCTGGACCTGGTGGCTCTGGGCACGGTGACCGATCTGGCCCCCCTCCTGGGAGAGAACCGGGCTCTGGTCAGACAGGGGTTGGAGAGACTGAATCAGCCCCAACGCCTGGGCCTGCAAACTCTGATCTCCCAGGCTGGGGTGCGACCGGGGCAAATCACAGCCACCACCATCGGCTACGTCCTGGGCCCTCGCCTCAACGCCGCCGGTCGCCTGGATACGGCCATGGACAGCTACAATCTCCTCACCAGCAACTCGCTGGCTGAGGCCAGGAGCCTGGCTCTCAAACTGGAAGAGGTAAACCGCGAGCGCCAACGGCTGACTGTAGACACCCTGGATAGGGCCAGGGAACAGGTGTTGGCTATCGGCAAAGAGGAGAGGCTTTTCTTCGTGGCAGCCGAAGACTACCTGCCAGGCATCGTGGGCCTGGTAGCCCAGCGTCTGACCGACGAATTCTACCGCCCCAGCGTGGTGGTCGAACTGGGGAATGAGACCAGCCGGGCTTCCTGTCGCAGCATCCCCGAGTTCAACATCACTGCTGCCCTCGATCAATGCAGCGAACTTCTGGTTAGATACGGAGGCCACGCCGCCGCCGCTGGCTTCACCGTGACCAATGCCAATCTGGAGTCCCTTCAGCAGCGCTTGCGCCAGATCGCTATGCATCAGTTGGAAGGCCTGGAATTGCTCCCGACGCTGTCCATTGACGCCGAGGTAGACCTCTCCGAAATGAATTGGGCTACCCACGCTCTGTTGGAGCAACTGGAACCCTTCGGCTACGCTAATCCCACCCCCGTTTTTCTGAGCCGAGAGGTCATCGTGCGCGATGCCCGCGTGGTGGGCGAGCGCCACCTCAAGATGACCCTCAGCGATGGGCGCGCAGTGTGGGATGCCATCGCCTTCCGCCAGGGGGGATGGGCGGGGAAGTTGCCCCGTCGAATTGACGTCGTCTATAGCCTGGAAGTGAACGAATGGAACGAGGAAAAGCGTCTCCAGTTGAACGTCAAAGACCTGCGACCTGTGATTAGTCCGCCACACTGATTTTGATGACCTGTCATTCCCCTCATTTCACTGTGGTTAGGTTCTAAGATATGCAAATGGCAAATGGCAAGTTGAAGAGAGTAGTCTGCGTCCTGTTTTGCGCTGGTCTGCTGGCCACGCCTCTGGTGGGCCATCAACGCATCTCAGCCCAGCCGCCTCCAACGCCCGACCCCCGTTTCGGGGCTGTGGAAGCCTTCTATGCCCCGGAGGCAGCCACTGAGGCCGGGGTGGGATGGGAGCGGGTGCTTTTCTGGTGGCGGCACCTGCAGCCCAACGGTCCCCACGAGTGGGACATCTACTACTTCCCCGATGGCGTCCTCAACGAAGAGCGCGTTCAGGGCCGCGAAATCGTCGGTATGCTGGCCAACGCGCCGGATTGGGCCAATGGCGGCCAGGGGACGGCTGGCGTGCCTCAGGGGCTCTATCTGCCCTACAACGATGCCAACAACCTGTGGGGTCAGTTCGTGCAGCGCATCGTATCGCTCTACAAAGGCCGCATTGACCACTGGATCATCTGGAACGAACCCGACGTTTGGGAGCCCCACCATCCTGGCTATACCTGGGCTGGCTCGGTGGAAGATTATTACCAATTGTTGAAGGTGGGTTATCTGGCGGCCAAAGAAGCCAACCCGCAATGCACCATCCACCTGGCGGGCCTGACCTATTGGTGGGATGCAGAGTACCATCGTGAGCAGTATTTCAACCGCTTCCTCAAGGTGGTGGCTCAGGACCCCACAGCCCCGGACCACAACCACTACTTTGACGTGGTCACCCTCCACATCTATTTCAGGACCTCCTCGGTCTACGACATTGTCACTTCCTTCCGTCAAGCCATGCGCCAGCACGGCTTCGAGAAACCCATCTGGATCAACGAGACCAACGCTCCCCCTTCTGAGGACCCTCAAGACCCGGTGGCGGATCCCCGCTTTGTGGTGACCCTCGACGAGCAAGCGTCGTTCATCATCCAGGCCTTTGCCCTGGGCCTGGCTGCCGGAGCCGAGCGCGTGGCCGTTTACAAGATGATTGACTGGCCCAAGCCCCCCGACGCCGTTGAGCCCTACGGGTTGCTGCGCCAGGACGAGAGCCCTCGCCCCGCCTTTGCCGCCTATCAGGTGGTAACCACCTATTTTGCCGGAACACAGGAGGCCTTTCTGGAGCGCAGTACGAACCTCGATCAAGTCACCCTGGTTCAGGGGGAACGGACAACCACTGTCATCTGGAACCGCTCACCCACGCCCAAGAAGGGAATCATACCGGCCATCACTCCGCAGGCCCTGCTGGTGGACCAAGAGGGTCACACGGAGACGGTGACCGCTGTGGGTGGTCGCTACACTCTGGAGCTGGCAGGAGCGGCGTGCAGTGACCCCGGATGCATCATCCCCGGCAGCCCCCTCCTGCTGGTCGAAGAGGGACCTGTGGCGGCGCGGGGTTCTCTCCTCCCTTCTACCCCACTCCGTTACCAACCGACACTCCCCCTCCCCTCCTGATAGACACGGCTACACCAGCCCCCACTGAGACACCCACCTGGACGCCGATGCCAACCGACACCCCCCTTCCCAGCGCGACGCCCAGCCACACCCCAGTGCCGACGGCGACACCGGTGATGAGCAATCCTGCGCTCGCTCAGAGCTTGCTGGATGTTTTGACCTACCTTGGAACTTACCTGGCGTGCGTAGTCGTCCTGGCCGTGGCCTATTTCGTTGGAGCCCTCATCTGGTGGAGGCGAAGTCAGAGGCAACGCAGTTCCGGTTAGCCTCAGCAGGCTGAGGGGCGGGGACAAACTTGAAGCCTATCTGAAAACGCTCGTAGTGGCGACTTCAGTCGCTTCCAGAACGATTAAAGCTGTCACTATCCAGGTTTTCGAGGTACTCGAAGGAATCGTCAATGGAACTTCAACACATCAAGGACAACGTCTATTACCTGCGTGGGGTCATCAACATTGGTGTGGTGGTAGGTGAAGAGGGGCAGGCCCTCCTCATTGACTCAGGCCTCGGCGACCGCTCCGGGCGGCGGATCCTGCGGGCTTTGGAAGCCGAAGGATTGAAACCCGTAGCTGTGCTCAACACCCACTGTCACGGCGACCACAGTGGGGGCAACACCTATCTGGTCGAACAGGCCGGGGCAAAAGTCTACGCTCCCCTCCACGACGCCGTGATCCTGCGCCAACCTGTGTGGAGCACCCTTTGCCTGTTCGCCGGGGCCGACCCGATCCATGAACTGGCTATCCCGCGCTTCTCCTTGCGGCCCTCTCCGGTGGATGTCATCGTCACAGAGGGAGAGCTG
>JBGVTF010000232.1:0-14533 GCA_041862415.1 Anaerolineae bacterium
TACACCCTCTGGGTAGCAGAGTTGGTGGCTATCGCTGGCTTTACAGTGGCCCTCATCGTGATGGCGGCGCTTTCTAATCGCCAGCCGGAGCAGACCAAATTACCGCAAACTTGGCCCTGTTGCCCAAAGAGGGTAAAATGTGGTATAATTCATCTAGATAGCAATTAGCTGCCAGCCTGGAATCAAGTGCCTTGGTATGATGTTTTCATTACAGGGGATATCCCTGGACCGATCAGACTGTGTCGCTACCTTCCGAAGCAGGAACCCTCTACAACTGCTGAAGAGATCGCCCGAACAATCGCACTGCAACGCGAGGAAGAGGAGAAGTAGAGCGTCAGCCGGTGTCGAGAGATCCCCCCACATCTCTTTGTGCGGGTCTCTCTAGAGGCCGGCCACAGCCTGCCCCTTCAAGGGAATAGGTGAGGCGGAGAATGTCCATCATCTTCAACGCTCTCAACTTATTGAGCGCGCCACCCGGAGGGCTTGTCTACCATCTGGTGACTCTCTTCGCCATTGAGGCGGCCCTGGGTATGGCTCTGGGTCAGTGGCAACGCACTCAACAAAAAGGTTCCCTCCGTATGGTGATAGCCTTCGGCAGCCTGCTTCTGATGAGGCTGTGCCTGATGTTGGTGGCTCTGCTGGCCTGGCAGGGCTTCCTTGACCCGGCTGCCTTGGTTCCACCACTGGAACGCTTCTTCGATATCGTAGGAGTGGTCTTGCTGTGCTGGGCTTTTGTCTTTCCCTCCCTCGATAGCCCCGACCTCTCTCGATTGTTCCTCATCGCCAACCTGAGTCTGGCGACCATGACCTGCCTCGTCCTGATCCCCCTCTGGTATCTGGACTTTGGAGTGACTGCTGACCTAAACTACAATGGCTATTGGCAGGACATCGTCTGGGGTATCTGGAAGCTGCTCCTCTTGTGCACGGCCTGTCTGTTCCTCTTGTGGCGGGCGAGCCATGAGCGAGGCCTGCTACTAAGCGTTTTCACCTGTTTGCTGGTCGGCAGTTTCCTGCATCAAATGGTTGTCGGGCTAGCCCCCCATGTCTACGAAGTAGCCCATATCGCTGGCTGGGAACGACTGGCCAATCTTGTGGTTTTTCCTCTTCTGGCCGTCACTGTCTATCGCATCGTTATAGCTGAAATCAGCTCTCGCAGCCGTGAACTTCAGACCTTGGGCGAAAGGGCAGAGGACGAGATAGAAAGGTTTCTCCCGTTGCTCAAGGCCAGCCAGAAAACCGGTGCCTCGCTAGAGCTACCCGTCGTCGTGGACAGCGCAGTGGAGGGAACTGCTCAGGCTTTGAGGGCCGACGTATGTGCGATCGCTTTCCCTACCGATAAGACTGGCGAACTCCATTTAGCTGCCATCTACCCCAGGAGGAAGAGAAAGGAGGACATCTCCCTCACCCTCGACGAAGAACAAATTCTCCGACCTGCTGTGAGCCGGGGAGAGCAAATCGTGATAGACAGCGTGGAAGGCGACGCCGAGGTCATGAAGTTATACGCACTCATGGGTTTCAGTGAAATGGGACCGCTTCTTATCCAGCCTCTGTCACGGGAGCACGACGTCATCGGGGTACTTATTGTCGGCAATCCTCAGACGAAACGTGCCTTTGCATCCAGTGACCTTCAACTTTCTCAAACGCTGGCTGACCAAATCACGTTGGCCATCGAGAACGCCCGCCTTCACCGGAAGGTGCAGGCCAAAATAGAGCAGTTAGCGTGGAATCTCCGCAGCCAGGAGGAGTTGTTCGGCCAGCGCCGGGCCAAACTGGAAGCCGAAACCCAGAAAGGCCGAAAAGACGCAGAAATGTTCGCCCAGCGCTTGTATGAGGGGCAGATGAAGGCCAAGAGGATGGAGCAAGAAGTTGAGGAGATGACCAAGAGATTCCACCTGAAGGAGAAAGAGGCTCTCGAAGACAAGAATACACTGGAGGCAGAGCTCCAGAAAAAAGAAGAGGAAGCCCAACGGCTCGCCCGGGAACTCGAAACTCGACAAGAAGATGCTCAAACCAGGGCCGACCTGGAAGCAGAGTTGAGTCGAAAGGAAGAGCAGATTCAGCAATTGGCAGAGGAAATCCAGGCGAAGGAGGCAGAGCTTGATCGGCTTAGGACCAGGTCGGAGACGGAACTAAACCAGGCCACGGTTAAGATAAAGCAGTTAGCGGAGATCATCCAGCGCCAAAAAAGGGATGTTGGAAAGAGCGAGGAACAGCGGGCCAAAGATCAGTTCATTGCCTCTATTTCTCAAGAATTGCGTACCCCTATGACTTCTCTCACAGGCTATACCGACCTTCTGTTGGGCGAGTCAGTGGGTGCCCTTGCTGATATGCAGCGCAAGTTCTTGCAGAGGATCAAGGCCAACACCGAACGCATGGGCAGTATGCTCAACGACTTGATTGGCGTGTCGGCTATTGACGCTGGCCAGTTGAAGTTGCAGATCGAGCGCCTCGATGTGGCCGAGGTCATCGAAGATACCATCATTGGGGCACGCGCCCAGCTAGAGGAGAAAGAGATTATCCTGGACGTTGATGTGGACGAAGATTTACCTTTGGTCAAAGCAGATGCCGACTACGCCCGCCAGATAATGACCAATTTGCTATCGAACGCCTGCAAGTGCTCTCCTGCTGGGGGGAGGGTAAGGATTAGGGCCACGGCCTACGACAGGCGTGAACTTGGCGAGTCGGCTACTGGCTATCTGTTGGTGTCCATCACCGATTCGGGGGGCGGCATCGCCCCCGAAGACCAGAGCAAGGTTTTCGACCGCTTCTATAAGGCTGAGCGGCCCCTGATTGCAGGCCTGGGTGAGACAGGCGTGGGCCTGTCTATCGTCAAAGCTCTCGTAGATGCCCATGGGGGGCGGATCTGGCTAGAAAGTGAGATAGGTGTGGGCAGCACTTTCAACTACATTCTCCCGGTTGCCGAGGATGAGAGGGCGCGCTGAGAGGACAAAGGGTAAGAGACATGTTGAGTGACGTTGGGCTGAAGGAGAACGAAAGCGGCAACGATCTCACAGATTGGCTCCGCCGCCTCTGGCCTACCAGTGTCATCGTGGGGATGGTTCTGGTGACGGTCTTTGGTGGCCTTCTGCTAGCCTACCAAGACGTGTCAGAGGAACGCCCTCCATTGGTGGTGATCAGGCCTACTCCCACTCCAACACCGTTGCCTACTGTGACTCTTGTACCCTTGCCCATGTCTACGCCCACTTCTCTTCTCTCTTTGACTCCCACATCTGGCCCTACCGTGGGGCCTCCTACGGCCACCTGGACACCTCGAGCCACGCCTGTGCCAACTTGGCCTCCCACACTAACACCAACTCCACCTTGTTTGCCTCCTACCTCCTGGTGGCTTTACACAGTGCAGCCGGGGGACACTCTACCCACTCTGGCTGCACGCCATGGTACGAACCCCCAGGCCATTATGCAGGCCAACTGTTTGAGCAGTTCGACCATCTATCCGGGACAGCGGCTCTACCTGCCCCCGGTTTACATCACCCCGACGCCAACCTTGTCACCAACTCCTTGCAAACCACCGGTGGATTGGCGGATATACGTGGTGCAGAAGGGCGACACCTTGTATTCACTGGCCCAACGTTACAATACCACCATCGACGCCATCGTCCAGGCCAATTGTCTGACCAACTATGCCATCTATGTGGGGCAGAATCTGTACCTGCCACCTTTGCCTGCTACACCGACACCAACGGTGACTCGTACACCCACATCCACGCCCACCGTCACCTGGACGCCGACTGCTACGGCTACACCGACGGTTACTGCGACGCCCAGCCCAACGGCTACGCCCACAACAACGAACACGCCAACTGCAACCGGGACCTCGACCACAGTCCCACCGACGGCTACCGCTACCCCATCGCCCTCGGCTACCCCCACCACCCACACGCCCACATCGGTACCACCGCCCCCCACGGCAACGCCCTCGGCTACTACCGCGCCCTAGCTGCTCCCAGGGGCTTTCGGGAAGTCCTTTCAGGTTGATCTGGAGGCCTGCGGGGGATCAGCGCATTTCACTTCCAACAAAGAAAACAGGCCGCTTTCTGAGGCGGCCTGTTTTCTTTGGCAAATCTGGTTGGTAACATTGCCTCTGCTTGCGCTACTCCGCATTTCGCACCGGGCACTACAGCAGGGCCAGGATGAACAGAAGAGATAACAACTTCATGCGAAGCGGGCCTTGTGTAACTTATTACAGCATGTTTAGTAATTCTTCAGGATGATGGGCAGGAAGAAGTTGGTTCCGCCTTCTATAGCGGTGCTGTGAGTGTCGGTGCCACTGACGGAATCGCCGTTTCTATCCTGGCCCGTGGCAGTACCGATGTTGACCAGCGGGTCGGGGTGAGTAACTTGAATGGTGTAGCTGGCGGTGTAGATCCAGGCCTCGCCCACCTCCAGCAAGCCGTCGCCGTCGTCCCCATCAACGTAATTGACCGGGTTGGCGATGGTGTCGGTGACGGTGACGTTGCTGATCGGCGAGCCGTCGCCCTTGGAGTTGGCTTTGTTAGAGGTGGGAGTAAAGACAACGTTGGCAACGGTAAAGGTAAAGGCAACGGTATCACCCACTTTGGCCGTGGTCGGGCCTTCCTTGAGGATGTTCAGAGCCGGGGCGAACTCGATGTTGATGGTGTGGGTATCAGTAGCAGTTGCCTCGGCAGCGCCCAGGACATCTGTGGCTGTGACGGTAGCTGTGTTGGTCAGTGGGTTGGTAGTAGTGAGCGGAATAGTGTAGGAAGCGGTATAGACCCAGGCTTCTGTGAAATCCAACCAGCCGTCGCCGTTATCGCCATTGACGTAATTGGCTGTGCCCGCATAGTCATCCTCAACCACCACGTTCTGCAACAGCGTTTGGCCAGCGTTGGTCACAGTGAAGGTAAAGACGACCGCATCACCCACGTTGGCTGTGTCAGGCCCACTCTTGACGATATGCACTGCCGGTGGGGTGATGACGGTAGTAGTTATCGTGCTGGTTGTGGGCGTAGGCACCTGGGTGCTGGTGACGGAGACCGTGTTGGTGATGATGGTTCCATCCGTCAACGGCTCGGTGACGGTGACGGCGAAGGTTACTGTCACGCTCTGCCTGGGGGTAATGGTCACATCGCTGGCCAGGATGGGCGGGGCTGTCCCTGCTGTGCCAGCGCCAGGTGGATCGAGGGCAATGCTGCCTGTAATAAACTCGGTGTTGGCTGGCAACGTATCGGAGACGAGCACACCGGTAGCCCATCCTTGATCGCCGCTGGAGATGACAATGGTGTAGGTGAGCACCTCGCCTGCGCTAACTACTGGCTCGGGGTCGGCGCGCTTGGTGACCGTGAGGACTGGGGCATTAATGATCTGATGGGTGATAATATTGGTCCTTGTAATAATTGGCTCGCTCTTGATAAATGCCTGGTTGCTGATGATTACCCCGTTTGTTGACGTGATGGATGGCGCTACCACCAGCGTGACCGTAACCGTGCCGCTGGTAGGATCCAGCCGCCCGATGGTGGCGGTGATCAGCCTATTGCTGGCCGTAATGCTTCCCTGGCTGACACTGTACGTAATCAAATCAGTGGAGGCCGGCAAGGTATCTGTGACGACAATATTCTTAACACAACGGCAACCAGTGTTGGAGATGATGATACTGTAGGTAATGGGCTCGCCGGCGACGACGGAGCTGCCGGCAGTCGGTGTCGCAGTTTTTGAAACGGACAGGTTAGCCAGATGATCGAAGCTATCTTTCATGTTGGCGGCGGCTTCAAGTTGGGTTTCTTCTCCTTTGCCTTCGGCAGTTCTAGCGCATAGACCAAAAGA
Source organism: Anaerolineae bacterium (assembly GCA_041862415.1). GTDB lineage: Bacteria > Chloroflexota > Anaerolineae > E26-bin7 > E26-bin7 > E26-bin7. The sequence continues at coordinate 5,803 of JBGVTF010000232.1, forward strand.
TAGCTTTGTTTCCTGGACAGGGTCAAGGTCAGGAATATTGGCCACTAGCCATACAACGTCGTTAGGGCCATCTATTATGGTGTTAGTGGGGGTAATCAATTCATCTCTTATCTCCGCGTCGTCCGAGGGATCAGGAAAGTCAGGCTTATTGTCTGTAACAATGCCATATCCTCTCCAATCTCCCTCTAGTAGGGAAATGCCCATAGCGTAAGCCCTTTGTTCGTCTGGCTTATAATCTGTTAGATAAACCAAACGTCGAGTGGGGTCATAGAAGCCTTTATCATCCACCCGAAATCTGCCCACATTGATATCCATCATGTACAGTAGTTTGCCGCCGGTAAGCGTAGTGATACTGCCAGTATTACGAATGGCCAATTCCATAATCACACAGTTATTTGTATCGGTCGCCAGGGTCCGTTGGGTGATTTGGTATGAGAGGACCCCGCTGGCGTATACTACATAGCTGTCTTCGCTGTAGCCCGGAATGTCCGAGGCAGTATTGAGGGTGATCAGCGTCGTTGGAGTAAACTCAACCTGCACGCCAACATCTACAATATTTGTTGTTGAAGCATGTTGATCAAACAGTACGGCGATAGTCGTATTATCAGGGTCATCATCAATCTGATCCGTTCCATTGTCGTTTAAGAACTGGTCGGTGATTCTTCCGTTGCCAAACACGCTCATCTGGTGTGTGGTGCTGGGGGTGTGCGTAACTTTCACCGTATCTGTTATAATTGCCGCCAGGGGTCGGGCAGGCGGCGCGGCCTGCACACTTTGGGCTCTGGTCGTGAGCAATAGCAGCAGCGCTACACAAGCAAAGCTGCCAATAATAACGGTAAGCATCAGTTGGATCAGGTGGGCTGATAATTCTGTTGATTCTTCACCCTGGGAGTGAGAGACATTCAACGGCTTCGGTATCTTTCTATCCTTGGCTAAATACAAATATCCAGAGCGACTCGAGATAGAGGTGGTTAGCAAAGGAGTCGTGGTCTGGTTGAAATCAAAGAGGTTCGGTCGAAGGTAGGTGAAATGAGGACTTTCAGGCAGCCGGATAGGGGGCACGATCATTCACTCCGGCTATGGGGGTGGATCAATCGTGGAGCGAGAAAAAATGGCCAGGGCTTTGCCATTCTGATCGGTAGCCCAGAACGTGACCAGGTTATCGCCGGGGGTCCAAGTGGGTTCCGCCCAACAGCTTACCGTCCAGGTCGTGTTCCGCTCAGTGTCAAGCACGGCGTGGTTGGTGCTCCGCTCCTCGTTGTTGCCTGACACACCGGTATCGGGGACGGTGATGGTACGTACGGGAGTCGTCATCGTGATGCCGGCCGCTCCAACACCAGATGGGTCGTTGTCATAGTCCCAGTTGTGCTGCGTAAATGTGCTCACGCCCGAGGCTATATGAGGGAACATCCGGGGTGGCGTGTCATACCCTGCCTCAGGGATCAGAAAAGTCCACGAAAAGGCGAAAATCCGGGACCCCGAGGGCGCAGTGTTTACCGTGGGCGACGTGCTCAATACGACATTGTAGAGATTGAGGTCTGCTAGATAGGTGCCTGCGGCAAACGGCGGTTCCGGCCCTGCGACTATGGAGAGCTTGAAGACGCGCTGGCCATTTACGAGCTCGCCGTCTGTGACGTTCAGTGGGCCAAAGGTATACCAATTCCCATCGGTCCCTGAATTCTCAGTAAAGACTGCTGTAGTGAGTACCACACCAGAGCTGACGCCGGCAACCGGATGCGCGGACTGAGCATCGGGGTGGGTGTAAGCGTTACTGCCTCCATACACGGTGTAGATAAAAGGCGTGTCCCACGCCAACCCATTTTGGATATCGAGGGTACTACCGCCACAGTCTGGATCAAACACCCGAATGTATACAGAGCCGGGGGTATTTGGCAGCTCCAGGAAAAGCACCTGCACCTGATCGTCGTCGCCATTGGGTGCAGAGAAGCCAGGTTCAGCGCCATAAGTGCCCAGATAGCCGCTGTCTAATGTCGTATCGAACGGCCCGCAGTTCAGCGCAGTATACGCACCATACAGCGTGTCATTGGCTCCTCCGGGGTTGGTCATGGTCAGGTCATAGACACCGGCGGCAATGTCTTGGGGGACGGTGGCCTCCACCGTATTTTCGTCAACCCAGGTGACATCCAGTGTCCACGCACCCAAATTGGCCGTGATGCCTGGCGCAAAATCAACGCCGCTGATGTTGACGCTGACTGGCGCGTCGTTACATCCGCTAGTAGGCACAAGCGAGCTCAGTGTCGGTCCTTGCAAGGTAACCTGCGCCGTGTCGCCAGTGCTCACAGGGTCAAAATTGTTACCATCAATGAAGGCGGTGTTAAAGTACGTACCGGCTGTCGTCTGCGCCGTCACCTGGAAAGTGCTCGTGATCCCTCCCCCCGAAACAAGGTTGTAAGGCGAGGGCGATGTCCAGATCAAGTCCTGACCGGCGATAGTCGGATCGCTGCCGAAAACGGCCGATGCAGTGGAGCCTGGAACGTAGACAAAGCCAACTGGTATTGTATCAGTGAGAGTGTGCAACGATGCGGCATCGCCGCCAGCAGTGTTGTTTTGAATGACGATCGTGTACATGAGCACGCTACCGGTAGGGGCGGGGCTCCGGTTCACCGTCTTGCTGATCTGCATCCGGGGCATAAATTGGATAGCGATACTGCCCGAAGCACTGTCCGAAGTAGCATTGACTGTAGCCACCCCAGCCGAGCTGGAAGAAGTCAACATCACCTGGGCAATGCCCCCCGTGGTGGTTACTACAACCGTGGTTGCGCCGCCAAAGGTACCTCGATCTGTGGTAAAAGTGACCTGGGTGCCATCGGGAACGGGATGCCCGTATTGGTCAAGCACCAGAGCGCGGATCAATGACGTTGTTACCCCGTCGGCAGCAATGGCCGTCGGCGAAGCGGTCAGGTTTATGCCAGACGGATGGGGTGGCGGTGGAGGCGGCGGCGGAGGAGGAGATGTAGGTGTGGGAGTAGGTGGACTAGTAGTAGCTGTAGCTGTGGGCAAACTCGTTGGAGTAGCCGTAGGCGGGCTAGTGCCCGTAGCAGTGGGCGCGGCCGTCGGACTGGCAGGGACAGTGCTGGTGGGTAGAGGAGTGCTTGTAGCCGTGGGCGGCAGCGTGGGAGACGGTTGGGAAGTAGGGCTTGGTTGAGGGGTGGGCCCCGGAAGGGATGTCGGACTCGGAGAGGGGAAAGGAAGCCCTCCAGAGCTGGCGACAACCACCGCTACTGGTACGAGCCCTGTCCCTGGAGCGGCCGCCAGGGCACTTTCGTCCTTAGCAGTCTCGTCAATGACCTCTGGCCGAAGGGGAGCAAAGCGACGCATTTCTGCCCACTCATCGGGACGATAGTCAGCCCTCAGCTTGGTAGCCATGCTGGTCTCTAACCACTCTTGTTTCTCTTCGGACAGGGCCAAGGGAGCGCACAGGAGCATAAAGCAGCATAGGCTCATCAGCAGAGCCAGGATGAACAGAAGAGATAACAACAGGCTACGCGTCCGGCGTCTCCGTTGGTCCTGGGCGTTCATTTCCCTTCTATCATTCATCGGGAGCAACCCTTCAATGAGCTGACAGCCATCTCCAGCATCGGACACAAGGGGCTTCAACTTTTTAGTACAGTATGATGCTCCACTATCTCCGTGTTCCCTCCACCAAGGGGAAGAGAGCTGCCTCTTTGGGTTTCTGGTTCTCAGCTATGGGCAGGGTGAAACTGAAGACGCTTCCCTCTCCTGGCGCACTCCTCTCCAGCCAGATGCGCTCTCCGTGGGCCTCTATGAGAGCCTTGGCCATATAAAGCCCCAGCCCTGCTCCACGTACATCGTCGTGGGGCACATCACGGGCTCGAAAGAAGCGGGTGAAAAGGCGACTCTGATCTGGCTCTGAGATGCTAATGCCAGTATTCTCTACGTCAACTCTAACCCTATCCCCTTCTGTAGAGGTGGTAACAGTTATTTTCCCGCCAGGCAAAGTGTAGTTGCAGGCGTTGCTGAGCAAGACATGAAGGACCCGTTTGACACGATCGCGATCTATCAACACTTGAGGCACGTCATCAGGCAGTTGTGCGATAGCTGTCAGTTGCTTTTCCTCGATTCGCTCCCTCCAGAAGTCCATCACCTCCGGAATCAGCTTATCCAGCGATGTGCGAGCCAGGTCTAACCCCAGCGTGCCTGCTGCAATGTCTGTCATATCCAAAAGATCACCGATCATAGTCACCAACTGGCCGGAACGCTGACTGATGTAATTCAGAGATTTCTGTTGCTGTCCATCCAGCTTATCTTTTGCTGTCAACATGAGCAACTCGATGTGGCCTTTAATAGAGGTCAGAGGAGTACGTAACTCATGAGAGACGTTTTCAATAAACTCATCTTTCAGGCGGTCTGCCTCTACCTCGCGGGTAATGTCGCGAAGGACCACGACCTTGCCTAACTCGCCCCCATCTTTTGTCGTCACTGGCGCTTCGCGAGCACCGACCACTTTGTCGCTGGCCTCAAACCATCTGTCCCCAGAACTATCGGCGGCAGAAGATTCACCTCTAGCATGGATAGCAGACAACTCTCTAATAGGGTTAACGAGAAAGGCCTCACTCATTGTCCCCAATATCCTCTCGGCGGCCGGGTTCATCATGATGATCTGGCCCTCGTTGTCCTCTACGATAACTCCGTCGGCGATACTCTCCAGAATAGCCCTGATCTTGCTAGCCTCCTCCTCCAGTTCTTGGGTGCGCTCTCGCAGACTCCGGGTCATCTGGTCAAAGGCACTAGCCAAGATACCGATTTCATCACCGCTGTGTATGCCGGTCTGCTGGCTCAGGTCTCCAGCCGCCACTGCCCGGGAAGTCTGTACCAGACGAATGATGGGACCGATGATACGCCGTGAGATGAGATAGCCGATTACAAACACCAACACCATGGCCGAGGTGAAGAGTAGGCCGAACTGGAGGCGGCTGGTGGCCGCTTTTTGGACAATGAAGTTGCTGGGCAAGACTACGGAGAAGATGCCCAACAACGATCTGCGTATCTGGAGAGGGCCATAGACCATCCCATAGGGTCTCCCATACAGGGTGACTGAGCGGCGGAGGGTCTCGTCGGGCTTGGCAACGATAGACTGGCAGAAAGCCGGAGTCACCTGCAAAAGGTCCCTGACTTGTTCCTCTCCGCCTGGCAGTGTGGTGGCGAGCACTTTACCTTTATCGTCGTGGAAGGTGATGTCAGCCAGGGCCTCTCGTTTGATGTCCGCCAATAAGTCATCCAGATAGGTCCCCACTAAAACCGCGCCGACTATTCGACCCTCCTGCTCGATCGCCCCCCCCGTGTAGAACACGTAGCCGTCGGGCTCTTTGACTAACATGACGAACTTGTCACCATAGTGATCAACTTGGCCAGCCAAGATTGGACCCACAATGGGCCAGGTGGAGAGATCGGTGCCGGTAGTCAGAGTGTAATCACGGACATCATCTGAACCTTTGTGGTGTCTGAAGCCCAGCAATTCCCTGCCTAGGTCATCTGTCACCTCAGCGCGATGCACTTTGTGATTGACAGCCACAGGGACCAGAAGCTCATCCAAGGTAGGGAGGTCCTTGGAAGCCACCGCGTCATTCACCCCCTCAGTGAAGGCCATGGCCCGTAGCACTTCCAGATGCTCTCGCTCTTTTCTGACCACACTATCGCTGGCTACCCGCCCCGAGTCCAGAAGCTGGTTCAGGAAACGCTCTTCGAGCGAACCGGCCACTAATTGGGTGACCACAAAAGTGCCGACCGCTGCCACGGCTAGGGTGAGAACGGCGTAGGGCAGCACTATCTTGGTGCGAATACTCAAGGCTAGGCTGTTGGCCATCCCTATTATTCTGTGCAAAATCCCAGTCGAGGCATCAGAGGTACCCATGTCCTCTCTTCCCAAACTCACCATCCCCAACCACTTTGGGAGAGGTCGATGTCGTAGACATAATCCTGCACTGTGCCCTTTACCTTAAGTATACATCCCTGGAAGACATCCGTCAATAGCTCTTTGGTACTGTGTCTCGCCCTCGGCATAAGCCTGCTCTGCAGGGGGCGTGGAACGCTAAACTTCGGCAGAGTGGTGTGTGCGTTAACAGTATAACATAAGCTTATGAAAAGAGCAAAGTCACTGGCCAGTCTTCCAATGCCAGCGCTTATGCAAAGTTGCTTTTGTGGTGAGTTATGGTAAAATAAAGACGGATCAAAGTGGGACGGGGAACATGTATAGCCTGGATGATACTGTCGCTGCCATCTCCACCCCCATCGGCGAGGGAGGGATCGGCATCGTACGCATGACGGGGCCGCAAGCAGCGGACATCTTGAACAAGATATTCTGTCCCGGGAAAAGGGGAGCAAGGGCTGGCAATAAACCTTATCCCTTATCCCTCATCCCTCATCACCTGCATTACGGCCACATCGTTGACTCCCAGAGCGACGAAACCGTTGACGAAGTGCTGGTTTCCTACATGCCTGCTCCCCAAACCTACACTCGCGAGGATGTGGTGGAGATCAATTGCCACGGCGGGGTGGTGCCGCTGCGGCGTGTGCTGGAACTTGCCCTGCGCCACGGGGCGCGTCTGGCCCAGCCGGGAGAGATGACCCTGAGGGCTTTCCTGAACGGACGCATTGACCTGATCCAGGCGGAGGCGGTGCTGGACATCGTGCAGGCCAAGACCGAAGCCAGCCTGCGGGTGGCTGTCGAGCAACTTGGGGGGCGGCTGTCCGATGAGATCAGAGCAGTGCGGGCTCTCCTGATGGACGTCCTGGCTTACCTGGAAGCGACCATTGATTTTGAAGAAGATGAGATCCCTTTTCAGGACATTGGGCCGCCTTTGAGGGAGGTGACAGAGCGACTAGGAGAGTTGCTGGCCAACGCTGACCAGGGCATCATCTATCGTCAAGGAGTGCGCACGGCTATTGTGGGGCGGCCCAATGTAGGCAAGTCGTCTCTGCTCAATGCCCTGCTGCGTACCAGCCGGGCTATCGTCACCCCTATCCCCGGCACCACCCGTGACACATTGGAGGAGACTGTCAACCTAAAGGGCATTCCCCTGGTGCTGGTGGACACGGCCGGCATTATCGCCGAGACCAACGATGCCATCGAGAGGCTGGGCATCGAACGCAGCCGGACGGCCCTGGCTCAGGCCGACCTGGCTTTGCTGGTGATTGACGGCAGCGAGCCTCTTCAGGATGCAGATAGCGAGATTGCGGACCTGGTAGGTGATAAGCCGGCTATCGTGGTGATCAACAAGGCAGACCTGGCTCAGAAGGCTCAACCGGATGGTCTCCTCCCTCAGGCTGAGCAGGTTTCTATCTCGGCCTTGACAGGCCAGGGGTTGGAGAAACTGGAAGAGGCCATTGTCGAGACGGTTTTCTCCGGACGGGTGATGACGGCTGACGAGCCCCTGGTGAGCAGTCCCCGCCACAAGGACCTGCTGGCCCGGGCCCTGGATCACCTGCAAGCAGCCCAGGGTGCCCACGATGATGGGATGGCTACCGATTTCGTGGTTATTGACCTGACGGCAGCAGTGGATGCTCTGGGCGAGATCACTGGCGAGACGGCTACAGAGGATTTGCTGGAGACGATTTTCTCTAAGTTCTGCATTGGGAAGTGAAAGCAAGGGATAGGGGAAGACCGTGAACCTGGGGAGAGTGGCCCGGCTACGTGAAACGGAAACGGCTCGCCAATCGAGGATGTGGTGGGAACTCATCGGGTGGCTGTGCCTGGCCAATGCCGTGTTCTACGTTTCCCTGTTCGCGGGGGAGTTATATCTCGCCTGGTCGTCGTTGAAGATAGTACCTACGCTGTCGGGCTCTTCCTCACCCGAGCCCGCTCTGTTGGCAGCGCCGAATCCCACTTCGCAGCCCTCGCCAATAGTCGAAGCCAACTCTGTGCCCGCTACTCCTTCCTTCCTTGAAGCTCCTGCTCCGGCCACGGTCTCTCCTACCCCAACAGCAACCCTGGTTCTCAATGCCACCCTCATCCCCTCCCCCACACCGTCTTCTGTTCCAGCCGCCGTAGCTCAGCCTGCTCCTACGGCTGTGCGACCAGTGGCACTGCCCTCGGACACGGTCACCATTCTACTGCTGGGCTCTGACCGGCGGGAGGGATGGACCCACTGGCGCACTGATACCATCATCCTCGTGGCCGTTGGTACCAGGGGCCATACGGCTGGTTTGCTCTCCATCCCCCGGGACCTGTGGGTCCATATCCCTGGCCGTGGCAACGAGCGCATCAACACCGCCGATCTGTGGGGTGAGATGGGGAAATACCCGGGCGGCGGTCCAGCCCTGATCAAGAAGACCATCGAATACAATCTGGGGCTGCCTGTTCACTATTACGTGCGCGTTGACCTCCAGGGCTTTGTCAAGATCATAGATACTCTGGGAGGGGTGACCGTTGATGTGGATTGTCCTCTCAGTGACAGGCTCATTGACCCTGATTCGCCCACCGGCTTCACCGATTTGGACCTGTCCCCTGGCATCTTTCATCTTGATGGCAAGACGGCTCTGTGCTACTCGCGCTCGCGTCTGAGCACAAGTGACTTTGACCGATCCCGGCGCCAGCAGAAGGTGATCAAGGGGATCTGGGAGCAAGCTCTGCGGCTGGACATCTTGCCCAAAATCCCTGAGTTATGGCAAGCTTTAGGTGACACCTTTCAGACCGACCTGAGCTTGGAGCAGGTTCTGACCCTGGCCTATTTGGGAACCCAGATGGAGCCCC
>JBGVTF010000233.1:0-5763 GCA_041862415.1 Anaerolineae bacterium
AGGCCGATTTCCACGTCCCCATTTATCCTTCGGTCTACGTATGCCTATTGTATCATCACAGAATCGGTCATACTCCTCAAGGGTCACCGCGTGCTTGGCCATGTAGAAGGGCCTGGTGATGTGCACGGTGTGCACCGGTTGCTCATCCGCAAGACCATCAGTGGAACCCATCTGGAAACTGCCCGCCTCAACCAGAACCATCTCGGGCACGATGGGCTCGGTCTCTTTCGGGACCGATCCTGATGTTGCCGTAGGTGCCACCTCGGTAGGAGTTTGGGGCGTGCAAGCCCCCAGAACTGCGGCAGAAGCAGTTGCCCCCACCATCTTTAGAAATTCGCGTCGTGACAATTTGCCACTTTTGTACATTCTTTACTCCTCCCGTGTAATCAAGTTTGGACAATCCACGGTCGAGGGTGTTATATATAATACTCTACAACAAGTCTCTTGGTTCAGGAGCGAATCCGATTCACTACCAGTTTCCCCATTCTTGGAACAGTTCCCTTTTGATTAAGTCAACCCGCCACACATGGACGGCAAGTTTCTACGGCGTGTTGTCTTCTGACCAACGTCTCAGGCGGTTCTACTGGTCTGCGGGCCACGGAATTGGACGATCAGTGCACCGATACCTGCCAGGGCCATCCCGATGAGTTCTTGCCAGATGAGCCGCTCTCCCAGGAACAGCCAGGCCAGGACAGCGATCTGGACGAGCATGGTGCTGTGTGAAATTCAGAAGCAGGCTGACGGTGACAGATGGCAGGTAATCCAGGCCCATGAACTGAGCGCCTTGGGTAACGGCGTAGAAGAGCAGTCCGAGAGCCACCCGGCACGCCCACCTCCGTCCAGAAAGGTGGCGAAGGGGTTTCAGGTGAGCGGGGTGCAAGGCGAGGGGCAGCAGGCACAGGAAAGCCAAGCTATACCGCAACCCCGCGAAGGTCACTCACGGCATCGTGCTCTCTTTCACCGTTTGGACAAGATGTGCGCCGCCTTTCGCCAGGAGCACCACCAGCACCCCGGCATGGGTAAACGAGTCGGCCAGGATTTCCAACGTGTGCGGTACGCGAATGGTCAGAGGCATGTAGTAAGCTGCAAGCATGTAGAGAAAACCAACCAGGACGAACAGGGCAAAACCCAGGCTCAGGAACAGGCTCCGGTTTGATCGCTGCCACATGACCACGACAGGCAGGCACGCCAGAAGAAACAGCACGCTGCGCACAGACAGTACAACAAGTATCTCATCCCAGCTTGGTTGCCTAAGCCCATACATGCCCTGTTGGTAATACTCCGCGGTTATGGGAGCGACCAGCGAACCGAAGAAGAGATAAATGGGCACGAAGGCGACGGCGACGACGCCGATGCGCCAAACCCACGCTCCGACTGTTCGACGGCCAAAGAATTCTTTTGCGATAGCGGCCAGGCTTTTTCCCTTCTCGCCGGAAGGAAAGAGCAGCGCCACTGCTGTGCCACAAGAAATGCTGGGCACAAGAAAGGAGACGGTTGTGAACAAAGCGCCTGCCACACTTGTGGTCGTAAAAGCCAGGGACTCGATGACCGTGTTCAGGGTATATGCCGCCCAGGTGAAAAAAGATAGGGTCAGGGCGCGAGGCAACAGTCGTCCGCCAAGCCCTCTCGCAACCAGGGCAAGCGCAAGCGCCATAACAGGGCTTTCCAGCAACAGAAGCAGAAAAGCGAAAGAGCTGTCCACTCCCTCCGGCATTGGCGGTTGCTGCAATCCCAGGAGCGCAGCCACCATGCCACCGATCATCACGCCCAAGATGAAAGCCAGGCTGCAAAGCAGCAATTTTCCAAAGTTGATAAGCAGTTGTTTGGTTGTCATCTGTATATTCTCAACTTGCGCTTCTCAATAAACTCTAGCACCAATGCAACGATCAATAACACTGTCCCGAACAGCACATCTGGCCCAGGCGCAGCCCTCTTCGAGCCGCTCGATCAGGCGGGGACGGGGCACCAGGTCGGGGCGTGGAGGCGGGATATATAGCTTGGTCGCCAAGAGCGGATCCCTTGGCGGCGCTCTCATGGATGAATCTGCAGTCGTGGGTACTTTATGCATGGAATACTCCCATCCATCTGTTCACGCCAGTGTGCGTCCGTGCAAGCGCGGAGCCATATTATACCACCTGAACTTGACGACTGCAACATCAGATGCACAGGCAATTGGACACTGGCAACTTAGGGCTTTTGTCAGGGGCAGGCTACTGTCAGCCGGTTGCATAACTCCTTCCAGGCCAGAAGCAGGGAAAGTCATCGTGGACAAAGCCCATGAGCTACCGCTGCGAAGCCTGATTAGGGGACACATCTGTGGGTGCCACCGATGACTTTTCTTTGTCCACATATAGTGAGCCCTCAGCCACCTTCCGAAGGTTGCGAATAGTACTAGCCAGACGGCTTACTTTGCAGAAGCCAGGACATATAGGGTATAATACGGGGTGTTTGGGAGGCGACTCGCCTGTACCGCAACAGTGGCAATAGACCGTGAGCCAAGGAACGGCTCCTACACGCCAGAATCTAGGAGACACAGATAGTGCAAGAACTCATCAAGACGATAGCAAAAGGCTGGGGCCGTAGCCAGACAGAACCGGCAAGACAGTTGATGATTCACCCTCACGGTTTTCTCTGCTACGGACTTTTGCCTCGTTTGACAGTGCTTGTGGTCATGCTTTGCGTGATTGTGGCCTGTTCACCATCACAACCAGCCCCTCCGCCAGCCGCTAGAGCGACAGCGACGCCAAAGAGCCTGGTTTCTCGGACAATAGTGCCGCTCTCAGAATCCACGCCTTTGCCCACTGTGCCGCCCCCACCCACACCGACGCCCGCTCCTTACGTGCACATTGTCAAGGCCGGCGAGAGCCTGGGCTACATCGCTTACAACATGGGCTGCACCATCGAAGACATTATCCTGGCCAATGATCTCGATGATCCCGATAGCATCGAGGTCGGCCAGCGCCTGGTGATTCCATCGCTGACGTTGCGATCGGGTTCCGGTAATTTACTTTTGCCCGATAGCGAGTTCGTTTACGGTCCGGCCTATCTCGATTTCGACGTAGGTGCGTTCTGCGCTGCCCGCCCTGGCTACCTTAAAAGCTATTGGGAAGAGGTAGACGGGCAGGTGCTCAGCGGTCCTGCGATCGTGGAGATGGTAGCATGGCACTACAGCGTCGGCCCTCGGCTGCTGTTGGCCATGCTAGAGTTCAAGAGCGGGTGGGTGGACAATCCCGCGCCCATGGCCCTGGAATATCCGCTGGGGCGAACGGAAGAATGGCAAAGCGGGTTGTTGTATCAACTGGCCTGGGCCGCCGATCAACTCAATTGGGGCTACTACGATTGGAAGGGGCGGGGCAGGCGCGTGATACGCTTGGCTGACTGGAGCCGTGCCCAGTATGACCCCGGGCTGAACGCGGCCACGGCCGGAGTGCAATACTTCCTGGCCCACGACGCTACCTGGGATCAGTGGCAGATCTACTGCGGGGATGGTCCTGACTCTTTCATAGCCACCTACCAGCGGTTATTCGGTGATCCGTTTGCACGGTCACTGGACCCCGTGGTGCCGCCGGATCTGGAGATGCCTGAGCTACGCTTACCCTGGGAGAGCGAGCAAACGTGGTACTTGACCTCCGGTCCACACGGCGGGTGGAACAACGGCAGCGCCTGGGCTGCCCTTGATTTCGCGCCGCCGGGTAAGATAGGCTGCTGGGTAGCCGAAGAATGGGTGGTGGCTGCCGCCTTGGGATCGGTAGTACGTAGCGAAAAAGGTGTGGTGATGCAAGACCTGGACAGGGATGGCCACGAGGAGACGGGGTGGAACTTGCTCTACATGCACGTGGCGACTGAGGGACGGGTGCCCGTGGGCATCATGTTGGAGCAAGGGGACCGGGTGGGACATCCCTCTTGCGAGGCTGGCCTTTCCACCGCCTCGCACGTGCACCTTGCCCGCAAATACAATGGGGAATGGATTCCGGCCGATGGCCCCTTGCCCATGATCCTCTCTGGCTGGCGAGCCCACGCCAGTGACGCTTACGAAGGGACCCTGACCAAAGGCGACGTCGTCCGCACTGCGTGTGAATGTCGCGAGGACGACTATAACGGGATCACGGCGGAGTAGGAGTCTCCTTCTCGCCGCGTATTGTATACGTTGGGCACGGCGGACCGTTTGAGGACCTTGCCCGCTTGATCAAAAAACAATTGTGATGAAGGAGATGGCGTGATGAACATCCAACAAACGATTGCTCTCGGGCTGGGCGGCCTGGCGTTGGCCGCCGCTGGAGGGCTGGCGGCCCGCTTCCACCTGGGTCGTCGCCGCGTCGACCGGGTGTGGGCCGCTGCCCGCTACCCCAAACTCAAGAACATAGGCACGGTGAAACGCCTCACCATCCTGCCCCTCATTGACCGGTACACCGCCTGCCACCCTTCGACAGGCGGTTCGACGGGCTCACCACGCAGCTCAGGGCAGGCTCTAGTGGCCGAGCCGGGTGTCTCATACCTCGTCCGCGCCGACGATACCACCATCCTCTTCGACGTGGGCCTCAACCAGCGGGGAGAACACCCTTCTCCGCTGCTACGCAATATGCAGGCTCTGGGAGTGCCCTTGGAGGAAGTGGACTATATCGTCCTCTCCCACCTGCACCTCGACCACGTGGGTGGAATGGAGTACCAGCGGAAGCGCACCTTCGGCCTTTCCAAGCAGCCGCTGAACCTGGAAGGGGTGACGGCTTTTGTCCCAGAGCCGATGACCCACCCCACGGCCCAGGTGGAGGTGGTGGATGGGCCACAGGTCATCGCCCCAGGTATCGCCAGCATAGGCCCCATCCCCCGCCAACTATTCTTCTTTGGCTGGACGCCAGAGCAGTCGCTAGCGGTCAATGTGGAGGGAAAGGGCATCGTGCTCATCACCGGCTGCGGGCACCCCACCCTCCAGCGCATCGTTGAACGGGCGGAGATGCTCTTCGACGAACCCATCTATGGCATCGTCGGTGGGCTGCACTATCCGGTGACCGCCCCGCGGGGAAGATTCAGGCTACCGATGCAGCGTATCCTGGGTACAGGCAAATGGCCCTGGGACCCGATCAGCAAGGAGGACGTGGAGGCCAGCATCACATACTTGCAGCGTCGCCACCCGCAACTGGTTGCGCTCTCGCCTCACGATAGTTGCGCCTGGAGCATCGAGGCCTTCCGGCGGGCGTTCGAACGGAGGTATCAAGACGTGCAAGTTGGAGAGGAAATAATCGTGCAATGAAGGCAGACACTACTCTCCTGGTATTGTGGATTGCACTGGCTGTTATCGGCGGGCTGTTGTTCTTCTGGCTGTTCCCGCTCAAGTTGGTGTCCAGGCTGGCAGCCCGGTTTGGCAAATCGGCGCCTTGCCCGGCATCGTTGACCTGGCTGGTGAACAACCCCATCCGCCGCTGGTATATGCGCCCGGTTCTCGACAGAGTGGGCATCCGCCCCGGCGAGCGTGTGTTGGAACTTGGCCCTGGGCCAGGCACGTTTACCGTGGACGCTGCACGGCGCGTGGGGCCGGAAGGTCGGCTCATCGCCGTGGACATCCAGCCTGAGATGATCGCCCAGGTCGAGGAGCGGGTCCGGGAGGCCGGGCTGACCAACGTCGAGACGCACGTTGCCAACGCCTACGACCTGCCCCTGGACGACGAGAGTGTGGACCGGGCCTTCCTGATCACGGTACTGCCTGAGATCCCCGACCAAGGCCGCGCGCTGGCCGAACTGCGCCGGGTGCTCCGAAGCCCTGAGCCC
>JBGVTF010000234.1:0-4167 GCA_041862415.1 Anaerolineae bacterium
CGCCAATCTTTACGTGGACATCCCCATCGTCACCGGGCTGGGTGAAGCCCGCAACGTCGTTGTGGTGCGCACTGCTCAGGCGGTCATCGCCGTGGATGGCGAGTACGGCACCCTCTCCGAAATCGCCTATGCCCTCAAATTGGGCATCCCTGTCGTAGGGCTGGACACCTGGCAACTGTCCAGGGGCGGGCGCGAGGTGAGGGACATCGTCGTGGCCCACACGCCAGCCGAGGCGGTGGACAAGGCAATAGCCCTGGCAGCCAGCCACAGCTAAATAAGGGGAAGTCTCGCTTCCGGAGTACAGACGCAAGTCTGCTTTCCATCGTGTGGCGTAGCGCAACGAACAGGCTGGCGCCTGCACTCCAACTGCAGCGCGGTAGTAAAACAGGCAGGAGGAGAAAGCAAATGCACAGCCCGCTGATTTTCTCTGGAAACGCCAATCGTCCTTTGGCCGAGGCGATCGCCCGTCATCTGGGGGTCGCCCTGGGGCGAGCACTCGTCAGCACATTCCAGGACGGCGAAACGCGGGTGGATGTGGGCGACAGCGTGCGCGAAGGCGACGTCTTTATCATCCAGCCCACCTGTCCCCCCGTCAATGACAACTTGATGGAACTGTTGATCATGATGGATGCCGTGCGCCGTGCCTCAGCGCGGCGCATGACGGCCGTCGTCCCCTACTTTGGCTATTCTCGGCAGGAGAAGAGAAGCAAGGGACGGGAACCCATCTCGGCCAAGGTGGTGGCCAACCTCATGGCCACGGCTGGAGCCGACCATTTATTGACCATGGACCTGACCACACCAGCCATCGAGGGCTTTTTCGATATTCCTGTTGATAATCTGGGCGCGGGCCGGATCCTGGCCGAATATTGCCTCAAGAATCTCTCCCCCCGTGAGGCCGTTGTGGTCTCGCCCGACGTGGGGGGAGTGGACCGGGCCAACAAGTTCCGCCAGATGATTGGCACCCAGGCTGAACTGGCGGTGATCTTCAAAGAGCATCCCGAGGCCGAGACGATGGAGATGATGGGCATGGTGGGCGAGGTCAAAGGCAAGACGGCGATCATCGTGGACGACATTATCTCCACCGGCGCGACAATCACCGAAGCCGCTGAACTACTGGCTGAACGCGGGGCTTCGAAAATCTACGCCTGTGCTACCCATCCCGTCTTTGCCAAGGGGGCCATAGAGAGGATCAACGACTCTGTCATAGAGACAGTGCTGGTGACGGATTCCATCCCTGTTCCGAGGGACCAGTGCGGGGCCAAGATCAAGGTGGCAAGCGTGGCCTCTTTATTGGCCGATGCCATCACTTCCATCCATGAGGGTCGTACCATGTCCGACCTCTACAAAAAGTTGAAGGCCAGGCTCACAGAAGGCAAGGGGGGCAACGATGCGCTTTCGGGATAGACGAGAAGCTGGCCAGTTGTTGGCCAAGGAGTTGGATTTCCTCAAAGGCAAAGAGGATGTCATCGTGTTGGGCATTCCCCGAGGGGGAGTGGTGGTGGCCCACGAGGTCGCTCAGGCCGTAGGAGCGCTTCTGGACGTCTACATCACGCGCAAGATCGGCGCGCCTCACAACCCTGAACTGGCCATCGGCGCGGTCGCTTCAGATGGGGGGATTGTGCTCGACCACGACCTGATCCGGCAACTGGGCGTCCCTGAAAGCTACGTTGAAAAGGAAACGGAGCGGCAGCGCCAGGAAATCGAGCGGCGAGCAAAGGAATACCGGGGCGACCGCCCGCCCCTGGAGTTGGCGGGCAAGACCGTGGTCGTGGTAGACGATGGCGTGGCCACCGGTGCCACCACCATGGCCACCCTGCGCGCTCTGAAGAAGCAGGAGCCAAAGGAGCTCATCCTGGCCATCCCCGTGGGCCCGCCCGACACCGTCAAGCAGTTGGGCAAAGAGGCCGACCGGGTGATCTGCCTGAGCAGCCCGCGCCTCTTCTGGGCCGTGGGCGCTTTCTACGCCGTCTTTGACCAGACCTCGGATGAGGAAGTGAAACGGCTGTTGAGGGCTTCGCCGTGAGGGAAGCGCACGATCTTCTCCCATCCGCCATCCGCATTGCCGCTACTGTCAACTCGTGGTAAAATATATTGAAGAAAGAGCGCCTCCAGTAAGCACAGGTAACCTGTTGAAGGAGACAGCTATGACGATGAACTATTTTGAACAACTGCTCAACGTTGTCAGAGACCTTCCTGAAACCAGGGCTTTGCAAGTGTTGGACTTTGCCAGGTTCTTGAAATGGCAAGATGAGGCCCAAGCCAAGGAGATGATCGAATTTGAAGCCTGGGCTGAGAACCTGGCCAGAGAGAAAGACTTTGCGCATCTGAGCGAGGAAGACGTGGCTTACATTGTCCACGAGATCAGGAAAGAGCGTTGATCGTTGCTCTGTATGACACGAACATCTATATCTCAGGCACTTTTTGGCGGGGGTCGCCTCGACAGGCGCTGCATCTCGCCCAACTCGGCAAAGTGGAAGTGGTAACCTGTGAGAAGCTTCTCGCTGAACTAAGGAGAGTCCTCACGAGGCCCGATAAGCCGTTTTGTCTGACCTCCGATGAGGCCGATGTAGTGATTGAGAATGTGCGAGGCTATGCCCGCCTTGTAGAACCTGTTCGCAAGGTCAAAGTTTGTCGGGACCCCGATGATAATCTGGTAATAGAATGTGCTCTGGCTGGCGGTGCACAGTACATAGTGACTGGAGACCCAGACCTCAAGGAACTTAAGGCCTTTGAGGGTATTCAGATCGTTGATGTAAGGACGTTCATCTCTTTGGTTATAGAAAGCAGGTAGAGAGTTTCTGTTTGTCCATCGCCCGAGCATACGAACGGGATAACCTGGCCTGGTGAGACAGCCGTGTTAGAGAAAGGTTGACTTACGGAGGTGAAGCATGGAAAGGGTTGTGACTTCATGAGGAAGCTCTGGACCTGGTAAAACAACTTTCGCCGTTGGACAAAGCGCGTCTGATTGAGCGGATAGTTCCTGACATCGAGCGCGAGTTGAAGACTGCCCGGTCTACCCCACGCAAATCGTTGTGGGGCCTGTGTGCTGACCTGGGGCCGGCGCCACCGGCCGAGGAAATTGACCAAGCTCGTCGAGAGGAATGGGCCAACTTCCCGTGAGAGGATATCTAATGCCCGACGTGATGACCGACAGGCAGGGCCGCTTCGCAACCGGCGTGCCCTGTTCCGACGATGATGACGTCGTACACGATTCACTTCAATAGCCCAAGTTCAGCCCAAGTATAACCTACTTGGGCTTTTTGAGCAGAACGCTTGCTACTGTGCCCAATTTGTGGTAGAATGTATTTATAGTGAGGTAAGATTCTAAAGACTATTTACAACCCCACAGCCAAAGAAGCAAGTGAAAAACGATGGAGAAAGCTAGATGACCCGCCCCAAGGTAGAGCTCTATGAGCAAACGGATGGGAGAAGTGGCAAGTGGTTGAACTGTTGAGGGAGCAGGAACTGGAGTACCTGATCGCAGCACCGGAGGGTCAGACTCTGGAGTGGAAGAGCCCCCGCATCCATCCTCGTGACCTGGCCACTACCCTCATCGCCTTTGCCAACGCTGACGGCGGCCGGTTGCTGATCGGCATCGAGGACGATGGGACGGTTTCGGGCGTGGACCCCGTCGCCGACCGGCAGCAGGTCGAGCGGCTGCTCCGCGCGGCCTATGAGTTTTGTACACCCTCAGTACAGATCGAGTATCAGTTTGCGCCCTACCGGGGCCACCAGGTGCTGGTCATTGACGTGCCGGTGAGCGCTCGGGTGCACAGTCACAACAACGGCCGGGTCTATCTGCGTGTTTTGGACCGTGACCAGCCCCTCAGCGCGGATGAGACCTTGCGGGTGGCTTTCGCTAAGGGTCAGGCCAGCTACGAAACCCAACCGGTGCGTGGTGCTACGCTAGAGGATGTGGACCAGGACTTGATCCAAGAGTACGCCCGGCTGCGAGGTCCCGATCAGCCGACGGAACGCCTCCTGCGCGGCCTCAATCTGCTCGTCGAGGACACGCTGACCGTGGCCGGTGTTCTGCTGTTCGCTCGCGAGCCTGGCGGCTGGCTGCCCCGGGCGGGCGTGGATTTTCTCAAGTTTGAGGGCACGACGATTGAGCTGGGTGAAGCCTTCAACCTGGTCAAGCGCCAGGAGCTCACCGCACCGTTACCC
>JBGVTF010000235.1:0-2077 GCA_041862415.1 Anaerolineae bacterium
GCTACTTCGGAGATCCGGTCAAGGAATGCACCTGCTCCCTCTCCATAGTCAGCCGCTACCAGAAGCGCATCTCGGGGCCGCTGCTGGACCGCATGGACATCCACATCGAGGTGCCACGGGTGGACTACGACAAGCTGTCCAGTGACCGCCTGGGGGAGCCTTCGGCGTCTATACGAGAACGAGTGGAGGCCGCGCGGGGCATCCAGCGTCGGCGGTTCAAGGAGACAGAACTGGCCTGTAACGCCGACATGGGTCCGGCTGAGGTACGGCAATACTGCGAGGTGGACCAGGCGGGCAAGAGCCTGCTGCGGGCAGCCATGCAACAACTGGCCATGAGCGCGCGGGCCTACCATCGCATCCTGAAACTGGCCCGCACCATCGCCGACCTGGCCGGTTCGGAGCGCATCGAGACGACGTACCTGGCCGAGGCTATCCAGTATCGGCCACGGCGGCAGATGTAGACCTCACAGAGAGAGTGCAAACGCCGGACGCACCCCGTGGGCCTTTCCCGCCACCTTCACCCTTATTGAGACGGCACAGGGGCGACATGCACGATGTCCACGTTGTGACGCTGACAGCCAAGGGCCAGGAGTATGATAAACAGACCTTGGTCAATTCCCTGCTTCAGATAGTTGGTTAGACTGGCATCATCCATGGATGAACCGTTGTGTCTACGCATCGCCGCGGACCTGAAGAATCTGGCCACAATACGTCGCTTCGTTGAGGGCGCAGCCAAAAGTGGGGATGGCAACCCACAGGCAATCACCGACATGCTCATAGCCATGAACGAGGCAGCCACCAATATTATCGTACACGGTTACCAGGGCCAGCCAGGGATCATTGAGGTTGAGGTAGCATACGACAAGGATGCCTTGGTGGTATGCTTGCGCGACCAGGCACCAACGTTTGATCCTACCTCAGCCCCGGTGCCAGATGTCACGCTTTCCCTGGAACAGCGCCCCTTCGGTGGAATGGGGATCCATATGATGCGTCAACTCAGCGACGAGTTGACCTACCGGACTACACCTGATGGTAGAAATGAGCTCGTCCTGACCAAGAAGGGCGCTCGGAGATTGTGAAGAGAACCGTTAGAAACTCTGATGTATGGGTGTCTGACCGGGTAAATCCAAGGCCAAGGAGGCAGCCTTCCACTGCCCCTTGCCAAAACACCTATCGGCAAATAAAAATCAATCAGGAGGTGGCAAATGGAAATCGTCGTCAAAGAAGTTCAGGCTAGAGTGCCAGTGACCATCATGCAACTCCATGGAGAACTGGATGCATCCAACTATCTGGATGTGATTGCACGGGCCAAAGAGATCTGCGCGGCTGGGACACGGCACCTCTTGCTGGATCTGAGCGGCTTGTCATTCATGGCTAGTTCGGGCCTGGTGGCTCTGCACAGCATTGCCTTGATCACGAGAGGTGACGAGCCACCAGATCCAGAGTACGGTTGGAGCGCCTATCGCGCCGCCAGGAAAGACGCGGGAGGCGGCTTCGCAGAGAACTGCAAGATCCTCAACCCGCAACCCGCCGTGAATAGGACATTGGAGACCACCGGTTTCAAGAATTTCCTGGAGGTTTACACCGATCTGGAGACAGCCCTGGCCTCATTTTGAACGGTTTGCAAACCCGGTCACGCTATGGCTTTGAAGAACTTTCTCGCCAGAGGTTCCCCTCCATCGCCTGCTAAGGCGACAAGAGGCAGCGGCACTACTGGCAGAGTTTGAAAATCTCCTACCGAGAGGCAACCCGGCTCTGATCGGAGCCGATGGCCGCGTCTATGCTGGCAGCGCGGAATGGAATCGGGCAGAGCTACATAAGGTTGCATGCTCAAGTCGGCGAGGGCCAGATCATCTGCGCAGACGGCGTCGCCTTCCAGCCGGTTTTCGTCCAGTCTCGGTATGTGGGAGCGCTGGTCGCACGTGCCAACGGCGGCCCAAGCCCAGGGCCGCTGGTAGAGAATGTGTTGCGCTGCTTACATAGCAGCCTGACACTGCTTCTAAACCGGGCCCTGGAAACCAGAATTGAAACACACGTAAAGCTATGCCGTGACCCCAAAGATGACCTTTTGCTCAAC
>JBGVTF010000236.1:0-3601 GCA_041862415.1 Anaerolineae bacterium
GGCAGCCTGGGAGAGTTAGCCAGCAAGACGAGATACAGTGCCTGGGTGCCCAAGATCACCGGGCTTCTCATGATAGTCGTGGGTGCACTCCTGGCCTTATCCACCTGGATTTAAGTCGAAAGAGGAGAGCCATGAAAGCTGTAATCAACGTAGGAACGAACGGTAGCGGAGGGGCAATCGAGAGGGACAAGGTTTGTGGCGGGAAGCAAAAGCGAGGCCACTCGTCTACCTGGTCACCTCGGTGATGGATCTGCGAGCTACCGACCGTATCCTGCACCGTTTTCTGAAAGCTTACGACACCCATATGGAGGAGGGCAAGGGTGAGTATCATTGACGATTTGATTGATAGCCTGGAGACCGATGCCCCCGTGCGGGATGTGCGCATCGGCGCTTACTGGACGGCAGTGGTGGTGGAAAAAGGGGACCGGATGCAAGGTGGGTTGGCGTCTACGCTTCGCGACGAAGCCCACCATCACGAAAAGCGTCCCCCCGTTCGAGAGGCGGGCCGCTTGCTGGAGCTCAGCGCGCTCGATTTGGCCGCGCTGGCCCGTTCGGATAGTCTGGTAGAGGCCAGCGTCGGCATGGCAGCCATTAACGCGCTGTTAGAAGTGGACGAGACAGCCTGTACAGCGTTAAATGCTAGGGAAGTCATCATCGAGCATGGCGCTGGCAAACGCGTGGCTATCGTGGGACACTTCCCCTTCATTCCCCGCGTTCGACAGGCAGTGGAGAAACTGTGGGTGCTGGAACAGCGACCGCGAGGCGATGATTTGCCGGCCGAGCGCGCACCGGAGATCATCCCCCAGGCCGATGTGGTGGCCATCACCGGCACGTCTCTCATCAATCACACCTTCGAGGAGCTGATAGGGCTGTGCTGCCCAGAGGCCTTTGTCCTGGTGCTGGGTCCTACCACTCCCCTCTCGCCCGTCCTCTTCGACTACGGCGCGGACGTGATCTCCGGCACCCTGGTCACCGATCCAGAGACGGTGCTGCGCTACGTCAGCCAGGGGGCCTCTTTCCGCCAGATAAAGCGGAGCAAGGGGGTAAAGCTGTTAACCCTGACTAAGGAGGCGCTCCAGAAATGAAGACCTCTCTGGATTGCTTCTCCTGCCTGTTGCGACAAGCCCTGGAAGCCGCCCGCATGGCCCAAGCCGACGCAGGACAACAGCGGGCCATCCTGAATCGCGTGATGGAATTGCTGGTGGGGGTTTCTGCGGACAGCACATCGGCGGAGACTCTTTATCGCGTGCACCGCATTGTGCGTGAGATGACGGGCGTCAAAGATCCGTACAGGTCCGTCAAGGAGGAGGCTGCCCGCAACGCTTTGCAGTTGGTTCCTCGCTTGCGAGAGATCGTGGCCCAGGCCGATGATCCGCTGGAGCAGGCGGTGCGCATCGCTATCGCTGGCAACATCATTGACTTCGCCCCGGGCACGGTCCTGAGCCTTGTCCTGAGCCCTTCGACTGCGCTCAGGATAAACCCCGTCGAAGGGCTGTCGAAGGATGTACAGTTCACCCTTGAGGCGACTCTGGAGCGGGTCCTGCGTCAGCCCTTTGCCATCAATGACCTGGAAGCCTTGCGGCAGGCGCTATCCCAGGCGGAGCGTGTCCTTTATCTGGCCGATAACGCCGGGGAGACGGTCTTTGACCGGGTGCTGATTGAGACCCTGAAGCAGCCTGTCATCTACGCTGTCAAGGGGGGACCCATCCTCAACGATGCTACCTGGGAGGACGCCGTCGCCGCCGGGATAGGAGAGGTGGCCGAGATTGTGAGCACTGGCTCGGATGCACCGGGCATGATCCTCGAGTCCTGCAGCCCGGCCTTTCGCCAGTTGTACGACCAGGCCGAGCTGGTCATCGCCAAGGGGCAGGCCAATCACGAGGCCCTGGGTGAAGGGGATCGTCGCCTCTTCTTCCTGCTGCAGGTCAAATGCCCGGTCCTGGGCCGCGAGATGCGCGTGGAGCCAGGAAACATCGTTCTGAAACAAGGTTAATTCGCTGATTCGCGATTCGCAATTCGTAAATCGTGAAACGTAAAACGTAGATTAGGGAGAGGAAATGATTACCGAAGAACAAGTACGTCAGGCTCTGGAAAAGGTCATGGACCCAGAGCTAAAGCGCAATCTGGTAGAGCTGGGCATGGTCCGCAATGTGGAAGTACAGGACAGCCAGGTCACGTTCACCCTGGCCCTCACCACTCTGGCCTGCCCTCTCAAGGATCAAATCATAGCCGATGCCAAGTCTGCAGTCCTGGCTCTGGACGGCGTGCAAGAGGTCAAGGTTGAGCTGACCGAAATGAGCGCTGAGGAAAAGAAGCGCATTTTGCCTGACCACGACCAGCCGGGAGTGGCAGAGCGCTTCAATCAAATCGAGCACGTCATCGCTGTCATGAGCGGCAAGGGAGGCGTTGGCAAATCTCTGGTGGCGGGCCTGCTGGCCGTAGCCCTCCGACGGGAGGGGTACCGGGTTGGCATTCTGGACGCTGACATCACTGGCCCTAGCATCCCTCGCATGTTCTTCCCCACCCGGCAGTGGCCCAAGGGCGGTCCCCTGGGCATATTGCCGGTGGAAAGCAAAACGGGCGTCAAGGTGATGTCCATCAACCTGCTCCTTCAGAGCGAAGAACAGGCGGTGATCTGGCGGGGACCGCTCATCAGCGGGGCCATCAAGCAATTCTGGGGGGACGTCGTCTGGGGTGACCTGGATTACCTCATCGTGGATTTGCCGCCCGGCACCTCCGACGCCGCGCTGACGGTCATGCAATCGCTGCCTCTGAGTGGGACGGTGCTGGTCACTTCACCTCAGGGTTTGGCCGACATGGTGGTCAAAAAGGCGGCGCAGATGGCTGCTCAAATGAATGTGCCCATCATGGGCCTGATCGAGAACATGAGCTACGTCGTCTGCCCCGACACGGGAAAAAAGCTGGAGGTTTTTGGTCCCAGCAAGTCGGCAGTGATGGCCAGACAGTTGTACGTGCCCCTGCTGGGCCAGTTGCCCCTCGAACCACAGATCGCCGAGCTGTGCGACGTCGGCCGCATCGAAGACTACCCGGCTGAAGAGTTCGCTCCTATCGCTCAAAAGTTGGCAGAGATAGCGCTGCCAGCCAGACAGCCGATGTTCCCGGTGTCAAGGGCAAGTTAATCAAGATTGAAGAATGGAGAAACATAGATCATTTGAGTTCCCTTGGAATCAGGAGGACGACGAGGCGAAAGTGCTCTCCGAGGAGGGTTAGGAGGTCCCCATGAAGATTGCAGTCGGCACGACCGGTGATACCCTGGATGCCTGGGTGAGCAGTGAATTTGGCTGGTGCCCCCGCTTTGTCATTGCGGACACCGATTCAATGAGTTACTTCATCGTCTCTCAGCCGACACTGGAATCGTACGAGGAGGCCAGCCTGGCAGCCATTCGCACCCTGGCTCAACACGATGTGTCGGCGGTCATCGTAGCCACGGCCCAGCCTCAGTGCCGTCGAGTCATGAATGAACTGGGCGTGGACGTGATCGAAGACGTAGAAGGTTTGACAGTGCGCCAGGCCGTGGAGCGATATCTGAGTGCCGCTTTGCACACTCCGGAAGGTCGAAAGGCCAAGGTCAAAATCGCGG
>JBGVTF010000237.1:0-12042 GCA_041862415.1 Anaerolineae bacterium
GGCTTTACAATTTGCTCCTGCCGGACGACAGTCCGGCGGCTTCCAAAGCGTTTCGGGGCGCTGGATTGTCATCCAGCGCGAGCAAAAGTGTAAAGCGATCTGGGTATGTGCTGAAACGATGCCGCAATGGGTTATCAATCGTACGATTGTGGTTCAAATTTCAAAAAGGAGGCAGCTATGGAGATCATCGTTTTGGGAGGCGCAGGGGATATGGGAAGCCGGACCGTGGAAGACCTGGCCACGTCGGAAGGGGTGCGTCGGGTGACCATAGCGGACCGTAACGTCTCAGCCGCTCGCGAGATCGTCGCCAGGATGGCTGACCAGGGAGCGGAAATTGACGTCAGGCAAATAGATGCCAACAAGCACCGTGAATTGGTCGAAGCCATGCACGGCTACGACGTGGCCGCATCTGCGCTGGGTCCTTTCCACCTGTTTGAAACTAAATTGGTGCGTGCAGCCGTCGAAGCGGGGGTTGACTATGCCAGCATTTGCGATGAATGGGAGGCAGCGAGAGCAGCCATAGATCAATTCAACGAAAAGGCCCGGGAGAAGGGTGTGACCATCATCACAGGATTGGGCACCAGCCCGGGCCTCTCCAATGCGGGTATCCTCTACTACGCTCAGCGGTTGGACAAAACGCGGCGAGCGGACGTGTACGTCTACCAACCCTTGAACGCGGGTGGCGGCCAGGCGGTTGTTGGACATATGCTCCACATCATCTCCGGTCAGGTGGTGGCCTGGCGGCAGGGAAGGCCAGTGATGGCGCCAGCTTGTAGCGAGGAGCGCGTCATCGAGTTTCCCCGCTTTGGCCCTATCAAGGTCTGGAATATGGGCCACAGCGAGCCGGAGACAATTCCTCGCTTTGTCCCGGGCATTGAGGAGGTCAATTTCTTCATGGGCTTTGGTCCCGGGTCCGGCTTTTTCATCGGGCCGGCAAAGTTGGGCCTGCTCGCCAGCAGGCGTCTCAGGGATGCCATTGCCCGCGTCGTCAGTTTCATCGAGCGGGTGACCTCCGCCGAGGAGCCAGACGTGGGGGCCGTCCGCGTTGACGTGTGGGGCGAGGTGGCTGGCGAGGAGGTGCATCGCATCGCCTGCGGTGTCGGCCAGATGCGAGAAGCCACCGGGCTCTCCCTCTCCATCGGCACGCTGATGCTAGCCCGCAGGGAACTCCTGACCGAGGAGGGAGGGGTGTACGCGCCGGAGGCCTGCCTGGATCCTCAGAAGTTCATCGCCTACATGAGTGCCAAGGGAATCAAAGCGTACGAGGATCTGGCTATGACGCGGCAGATAGCTTGAGCAAGGTGAGAGGCTACGGCAGGGGAACGGGGCTCAGAGCGATGGAAAGTGAAAGCAACTTTTGAATACTTACTCAGCCAAAGGAGGAAGACATGACCATTCGCACACTGATACTCTCAGGCGGCGGCGGACGGGGGGCGTTCCACACTGGCGTATATGAGTACCTCTGCGAACCGAACAAGTCGGGCGTTGACGATGACCACAGCGGCGTCTGGACCCCGGACATCGTCGTGGGCACCTCCATTGGGGCGGTCAACGGCGCGGCCATCGTGCAGGGCATCCCGCCCCATGAACTGAAGGCCTTCTGGCTTGACCTGCGTGAGCGTGACGTCGAGGGGCTGCCGCCAGGTATGAGCGGTCTGGCTTACCGGGGAGCCAAACGGTTGCTGAAACAACTCCTCAAGCCCAAACCCAGGTACGACATAGACCGCGTCCCACCGGAAAAAGCCACGTCGCCCCTGTTCCACGAGGCATGGATCCCGCTACCAATCGGACCACGCTGGCTGACCGATAGGTTGATCGGGCGTTGGAGCAACTTGCTGGACACCGGTCCGCTGCATGAGACCCTCGTGTCCAGGCTTGAACTTGACCCCCAAAAGATCGCTGAGAGCGAAAAGACCTTGCTCATCAACGCCACCAAGGTGCGCACCGGCGAGCAGGTCATCTTCAGCAATCGCCAGGTCATCAGCCGGAGAACCGACCAACCGCGCGACGATTTGATAAAGGGGATCACCATAGAGCGTATCCTGGCCAGTTGCAGCATCCCCCTGGTCTACCCGTGGACGCGCGATGAGGACGATGAGCACGGGGAGGTGTACTACTGGGACGGAGCGGTGGTCGCCAACACGCCCCTTGGCGCGGCCCTGGACGCCGCGAGCACGATCGAGCGGCCCGTAGAGGAGCCTATGGAGGTCGTCGCCGTACTGATGACACCGTGGTGGGAGAGGGGGGAAAGTCCTGCATCTCGCAAGCAGAAACTGCCTCAGGGCTTTGGCCAGGCCATCACCTGGACCCTGGACTGGATGCTGCTGGCCTCCTTCCGCGCAGAACTGGGTCTGACCAACGCTTTCAACAGGCTGGTGCAGGAGGAACGCGAGCGGCAGAAGAAAGATCCGGAATATCAAGCCAGGTACCGCCAGGTAGACGTCGTCATCGTTGCCCCGGAGGACTTTCTCGATGAGGTGACGCGGATCATTGACTACGACAGGGAAGCCAGTCAATCACTCATCGAGCGCGGCAAAGAGGCGGCGGAAAAGGCCTTCAAGAAGTACTTCGGGGCCAAAGAGCCGAAAGCCAATTGAGAGGGTTGACCGTTTGCCTGAAATGCACCCGTTGTCCGGTTGCCCAGGGGGTGTATTTCAGTTGTGTCTTTACACCTCGCCAACAGCCAGCGTTTCCAGGTGATGCAGCGGTCTCATCCCCGCTTTGGCCTGCACCTCGTTCGGCAACGAGGCTTCATCAGGCTTGTCCGAGACGCCGAAAATCAACGCCCCGCGTTCGCGCAGCACGGCGGCTGTCTCCCCCACCTCCTGGGTGATCACAATGCGCTGCGTGAGCGCTTCTTCAGCCGTCGCTCCAGGTAGATCGCCAAAACGGGCGACGGTGGTCAGATACTCGTTGTAGCGAAACGCTTTGAACGGCGTGGGGTCTCCGGCCTGGACACGAAGCCACACATCGTCGTGGACCGACGTCAACCCCGTTTGGGCCAGTTCTGAGCGGCGGCTCTCCACTTGGGCGATAAAGTCCGTAAAACGATGTGTGAACCCGGCCTTGACTTTGTGAACCAGGGCATCGAGTTCAAAGAGACCCGTGCCCAGCATCAGGCAGATGTACGCCAGGTAGTCCTGGTTGTCGGCTGTAAAAGCGTGGTACGCCGGCTGGTTCAGCTCGTCGTACGCTGCACGGAACGCCTCCTCGTCAAAATTCGGCCCCAGCAGGTCGGCGACTGTGCGCTTGACGCCCTCCACCCGCGCTTCGTTGATCACCTCGTCGTTGCGTCCCCTCGCGCCGATGGCGGTCTTGTCCACGTCAATGACCACCGCCGTCTCTTCGTCCAGCGCAAACCCCCTGTCCTCCACGAGACGCACGAAATCGGGCAACGCCGACCAGCGATTGGTCAGGTAGAGCGGGTCTTCCACTTCCACCTGGAGGGGGCGGTGCATCTCGTCCCACCCAATAAAGGCCCAGCCGGGCCATTCGCCGGCCGCGCATAGGTTACGAAACGCAGTGCCATCGTTCAACCGCGTGTCGCCGATGTAAATCAGCCGTCTGATCGCCGTCCCAGGCAGATCGAGTTCTCGCGCGCGACGGAGCATCTCAGCGACCACGCGCCCGTATTCGGGCTCTGCTTTGCGTGGCAGGGTGTGTCCATCCAGACCGAGGTGCTCCCGCAGTTCAGCGACCGAAGGCAGGCGAGCGTCTGCCGGGATCAGGTTGCGATAAATGATCAAGTCTCCCATGATCTCGTGCAATGAGGTCAAGCCATGCGTCTTGTAAGTCGTTAGCAGCGAAGTCATTGCGTCTTCCATTGACGGATTATGCAGGCCATTTTTGTGCCACCTTGCCCTCCAACCCTAACTCGCGGTGCAGAAAACGCACCGTGTCCGCCACCTGATCCTCGGGGATGCAGAAAGAGACGCTGTATTCGGTCGCCGCCTGGGCCACGGCGATGACCCGTGTGCCGTGCTTGCCCAGCGCGGAGAAAGCGTGAGAGACGATGCTGGCCTCATTCCAGCCAGGCACGCCTACGACAGAAATGGTGGCTACCTGTTCTTTGGTCCCCAGGCTGCAAACACTGCCTTGCCTGCCGTTCTCGAACTCGCGGTGGAGGACTTTCAGGCAATGGGCCTGATCCTGTTCGCGCACCACCAGGTTCAGGCTGTGCTCGGACAAAGATTGCGAGAACATCAGCACGTCAACGCCCGCTTCACTGAGGTGCTGCAGCGCGCGAGCGGCCATCTGAAGCGTCCACGTGTCGTCCTGACTGCCCACGGCGATCATGCTCAGGCCGGTGGTAGAGATAATCGCCGGCAACAGTTCGCGGTCGGGACTGGGTGTCTCGACGATCAGCGTACCGGGATGCGTGGGGTTAAAGCTGTTGACGATGCGCAAGGGGATGCCGCTCTCGGTGACCGGGCGGATGGTCTTGGGATGGAGTACGTCCGCGCCGAAATAGGCCAGGTCGGCCGCTTCGGTGTAAGAGAGCTCGGTCAGCGTGCGTGCCTGGGGAACGATGTTGGGATCGGCGGTGAGAATGCCGTCCACGTCACTCCAGATCCACACTTCGTCGGCGTCCAGCCCTGCCCCGACGATGGCGGCTGCGTAATCGCCGCCGCCGCGTCCCAGTGTGGTGGTCACCCCCCCCTCGGTCGCAGCGATGTAGCCGGTGATGACCGGGATCACGCCCCGCTCTACCAGTGGCCTGATCCGCTGCTGCAACCGCTGGCGTGTTTGATCCATCAGCGGCGTCGCTGCGCCAAAGCTGTCATCCGTGACGATCAACTCGGTCGCACTGATCGCCTGAGCGCGCACACCCTGCTCTCGTAACACGGCAGCCAGGATGCTGGCCGAGAGCTGTTCACCGAAAGACGCAACCGCGTCGCAGCCACGGACGGTCAACTCTCCTAACACGGCAATGCTGCGGTAGAGCCGCTCCAGTTCGTGCAGCCGGTCCTCGACCAGCCCGCCCACATCGAGTCGCTCCGGACTGTGATTCAACAGGGCTTCCACGACGTCAAGGTGTCTGCTTAACAGCTCAGCCTTGCTCTCGCGGTACACGGTGTCCCTACCCTCGGCTGCGGCCCGCGCTCCGGCGATCAACTGGTTGGTCACGCCGCTCATCGCCGAGACGACGACCACCATCTCCTCCGGAGTTGCGCCGTTCGCCTTGTTATGGTGTTCAATCACGATGTCTGCTACGTTGGCAAAGCATTGAGCGTCCCCTACCGAGGTGCCTCCGAACTTGTGTATGATCATTGTATCCTCCGCGTCATAAACCTAGATTCCCGCCAGTGCCTGATCCAGGTCAGCGATTAGATCGTCAGCGTCTTCGATGCCCAGCGCATAGCGCACCAGATTGTCCTTAATACCTGCTTCCTGGCGCTCCTCACGGTCCAGAGAGAACAGCGCCGCCGCTTGTTCGACGATGCTCTCTACACCGCCCAGCGTAGGGCCGACGTAAGGCAAGCGCAAGCGATCAATGAATCGCCCCGTTTTATCCATATCGCCCTCGATCTCAAAGCTGACCACACCACCGAATCCGGTCATCTGCCGCCGGGCGATCTCATAATCGGGGTGACTGGGCAGGCCGGGATAATAGACACGACGGACGGCAGGGTGTCCTTCCAAGAACTTGGCGACGCGCTGCCCGGTCTCGTTCTGGCGACGGACGCGCAAGTCAAGGGTCTTCAGGCCACGCAACAGCAGGTATGCGTCGTTAGGGTTGCTCATGCCACCCATTACCCCCCGCGCTTTTCCGACTTGGGTCAGGATCTCACTGGAGCCAATGACCGTTCCGGCCAGCAGGTCATTGTGACCTCCCAGGTACTTGGTCGCGCTGTGGATCACCAGATCAAGGCCGTATTCCAGGGGGCGCAGGTTGATCGGCGTGGCGAAGGTACTGTCAACGATCGTGGTGATGTCGTGCTGCCTGGCGATCTCGACCACTCGCGACAAGTCCAGAACACGCAAGTAGGGGTTGGTCGGCGTTTCGGCAAAGATCAGGCGCGTGTTGGGAAGAACGGCTGCGGCTAACGTAGCGGGCTCGTCGGCCGATACCAGCGTCGTCTCGATCCCCCACCGACTCAAAAAGGAGAGGGCAAATTCTCGCGTGCGATGATAGCCATCCCTGACCATCACTAGGTGGTCGCCACTGGATAACAAGGTAGCCATGGTGGTGGTGATGGCACACATCCCGCTGGCGAAGAGCAAAGCCCGTTCGCCACCCTCCAGGGCAGCTATCTTGCGCTCCGCCGCGCTCTGCGTCGGATTGCTGTACCGTCCATACTCGTCTCGCACCTCCGAGTCACCGGCTGCACGGCGATGCATATAGTCCATGATCTCAGCCGTATTCGCAAAAGTGTAGGTCGAGGTCTGGACAATGGGGGTCGTCAGCGCGCCGTAGGGCTTGCGCTTTTCCTCACCGGCGTGTACGGCCTGCGTTGAGAAGTGGTTCGTCATAAATGGCTCCTCTCCGGTCGTTTTACGACCAATATGATTGGGGCTTTCTTCTTGGAGGAGAGAGGGGAATAGGAGGAACTAAAAAAGCCTCTTCAGCGGGGATATGCCGGTTGAAGAGGCACTCAGCACCATTGCAACGCTCTCATCTTCCAGAACCCACTGAGGGTCTGCCGGAATTGGCACCATAGCGTGCATTCATGGCACAACCTGGTTGCCGAGGCTTCACAGGGCCGGTCCCTCCACCTCTCTGGATAAGAATGACTATTCAGTGATTCAACTGTCAGGAACAGATGATACCACAACCGGGGCAGAATGTCAAACTCAATTCGCCTTTCTACAGCCGTCACATCTTCTTAACGCTCTGCCGCACACGGCCCAGATGGTCTTCTCCTCTCCGCTAGGCTAACTGAGCCGCTAAACGCAGGGCTTCTATCATGCTCTGGGGATCGGCCTCGCCGCGCCAGGCAATGTCAAAGGCCGTGCCGTGGTCCACCGAGGTGCGGACGATGGGCAGCCCCAGGGTGACGGTCACGCTGCGCTCGAAGCCGTGTACCTTGATGGCGATGTGGCCCTGGTCGTGGTACATGGCCACCACCACGTCAAACTCGCCCCGCAGAGCCCGCCAGAAGATGGAATCGGGCGCGAAAGGGCCTTGAGCGTCAATGCCCTGGGCCCGGGCTGCCTCCACAGCCGGGCCGATGACTTCGATTTCCTCGCGGCCCAGGAGGCCACCTTCCCCATTGTGGGGGTTCAGCCCGGCTACCGCCAGGCGGGGCTGAGCCAGGCCAAAGGCCCGCAGGCTCTCGGCGGTGAGGACAATGGTGGACAGCACCCGCTCCCGGGTGATGAGTTGAGCCACCTGGCTCAAGGGCACGTGGCGGGTGACGTGCACCACCCGCAGTTCGCCGCTGACCAGCATGGTGGTGCAGCGGGGCGTGTCCGTCAACTCGGCCAGGATCTCAGTGTGGCCCAGGTAGTGGTAGCCGCCTTGACGCATGGCATCCTTGTTCAGGGGAGCAGTGACCACGGCCTCAACCTCTCCAGCCAGGGCCAACTCTCCGGCCCTGAGGACGTACTCGGCAGCGGCCTTGCCAGCGGCAGGACAGACCGCGCCAGGGGTGACCTCATCCCAGGTCAGATTGCCGAGGTCGAGGACGTCCACCGTGCCTGGCTGGAAGGGGGCCTCGGCCGGGGTGGACACCTTGCGCCAGGCCAGGGGGCTGCCCACCAGCTGGCCGACGCGGGTCAGAATGTCCACTGCTCCAATGACCAAGGGACGGCACCACTGATACACTTCTTCTTGAGTCAAAGCACGGGCTATGATCTCAGGGCCAACGCCAGCAGCGTCGCCCATGGTGATGGCTAGTATGGGAAGGTCGTTTGTCATTTCAAGCCTATTGTACCACAAGTCAATGACAGTATCAAGGGAGTGGAACTGCCCACCGCTCCCCGGCGGCCCGTATGGGTTATTCTGCGATTCTCAAATTTGACAAAAGAAACGCAGTGATGTATATTGATTAACGTTGATCGTAATTGATTACTTCGTTGGAGGTGATGATGTCAGCACAGAAGGAAGCGACGAATGTCCTATCTGCCACCGAGGCTCGAATCCACTTTGGGGATGTGATCAAAAGAGCGTATCTGGGAGGGGAGCATCTCGTTGTGGAAAGGGATGGCATCCCGGTGGTGGTGATCCTCTCCTTCCCCGATTACAAGCAATTGATCAGGCAGGCCAAACTGGCCCGCTTTGAACGCTTGAGCCTGGCTGCTGGCCTGGAGGCGGAAAAGCAGGGTCTGACCGAGGAGGAGCTAGAGGCAGAGATGGAAAAGATCAAGGAACAGCTCTATCAGGAGATTTATGGCTGAGCCCAAGAAACCTCTCCGCGTGATGGCCGACGCCAACATTCTTGTGGCGGGGATCCTATTTCCCCGCTGGTTTCACGAGTTCCTACGCCATGCCCTCAAGGACGATTTCCAACTCGTCCTCTCTTCCCAGGTCATCCGAGAGGCCAGGGCGCGCATGGCCAAGGGTACGGCTGCCCAACACCAGGCTCTCGAGCAGTTCCTGGCCGACTGTGACTATGAGGAGGTTCCTGATCCCAGCCCGGAGCAGGTGGAAGGCAACCTCCATCTGGTCCGAGACCCAAAGGATGTGCCTATTGCCCTGGCCGCCATCAGTGCTGGGGTGGACTATCTTGTGACGAACGACAAAGACCTCACTGCCCAAGACGGAACCACGGCTGCCCTGAGGCAGAAGATACAGCCTATGATTGTGGGCAAGTTCCTGAGCGATGTCATGGGTTGGGAAAGTGAGGATTTGGAGAGAATCAGGAAACGAAACTGGAGCGATCTAACATTTTGAGCAGCCCTTCTACGACCTGACGAGGAGAAAGCACAGCCATGATCGCTGGTCGAGTGCGGGGCTGACGGCTGGATGCCTACGAATAGAAAAGGGCGAGGAGTGAGGGTCCTCGCCCTTTTTGGGGAGCTATCCAGGGGGGCGGCTTGCAGACTCACCAAGAGCCTGCACGGGCCCGGTTGGTGCGTTCTCAAAGTGGTAGCTAACGGGGCGGCGGGTTGCCGAAGTCACCGAACGCAGTGAGGCGATTTGAACGAAGCGTAGCGAAGTTGGCAACCCTGTGTTACGAGTTTGTCGGAGTCTGAATGGAATGGTGAGGGGCGTCACCACCTAATTGATTATCCTGTCATGCGGCTCCCGGCATAAGGTTGCGGATAGCTCCAACAGTTTCAGTGTAATCTGCTGTTTCACCAAGTCTTCCCGCCAGTTCCATCGCAACCTGTCCGACAACCTCTTTGAATCTCACGCGATCAAGTAGCACCACCTCATTGTCTATATGGAGATGGGGATCGCGTATCCCTCCACGGATGCCCCGAATGATTTCGGCCTTTATTCGGGGCATGCCTTCGATAACCTTATCTAGCACCTTTCCACTGAGGAACTCTTCAAAGACCTTGGTACATCCAAGTGGATGTACCGGGGACCACTCAACCCCAATGCCGATGGGCAGTTCTTGAAGAGCAGCGACCACTTTTCCGAGTTCCCCTATCGAGCCTTTGAACTCGATTTCTGTCCTGAACGTGATTTTTTCCTCCATGATCTTCCTTTCTACTGGTAATGACGCCCCTCATGAAGATATTTCATGAAGTGGTCTAAGAACAATTCGTTATCTTTCAAAGTAATGAGAACATGCTTAGCTGCCTGTATTGCCGCCTTTTCGCTTTCGCATATCATTGGGCCCGCTAAGTTTGTGTGCCCTGTCATGTAGTAGTTCGTGCATCCACACCAATTCATGCAGTATTTTTGCAAATCACAAGTTTTGCACTCTTCATTGTGGTTTCCTCTCTGCTTGAGTAAGGAACAACGACGCATCAGGTCAAGGCCGGTGTGAATATTCCCGAGACAGGTGGAAGAATCATTATCTTCTCCAATAAGCCTTTCACAAGGATAGATATTGCCACTTGGGGCAAAGCCCCACTCTGTCTCTCCCATACCACACTTATCTGCGATCTCATATCCTCCTTTCAATAAGACGATGATTTTGCTATCGATAAGGTTGACTGCGATTTCTTGTCTGTACTGGTAGCTTTGAATGTAGTGATCGGCGATCTGCATGTAAAATTCTTGCAACTTAGAGTAAGTATCCTCTCCCCAAGATGCACAGATATTTGGATTCAGGTGGATAACAGAAACGCCAAGCTGGGTAAAGAATGATACGCTTTCCAGCAGAAAATCGATCGTATCGGGGCCGTAGACGGCATTCACCTGCAGAGTACCAAGTCGTTCCATGGCCAGATGCAGGGTTCTCACCACCTCATCAAAACTCCCCTGGCCATCCTTATAGCAACGATTCAGATTATGTACATGTGCTGGACCGTCAATGCTTATACAAAGGTCAACATTCTCCTCCTTAAAGAAATCAAGGATGGGCTGAGTAAGAAGTGTCCCGTTTGTTGTGATACTGAGGCGAACAGGCTTTCTTGCTTCTCTTTCCTGCTCACGAATATAGCTTGTGATTTCCTTCATCAAATCAGACCGTAAGAGAGGCTCTCCTCCAAAGAAGCCAAACTCTATTCTTTGTCCCGGAGGGGTAATATCCACTGCAAAATCAACGATCTTTTGAGCGGTGGCAAATGACATATCCTTCTTGAACGCCTTGCCAGAGTAGCAATATCTACAAGAAAGATTGCAACGGTGAGTTAAGCTCAAAGCAACTTTCACTCTACTCTCCTCCGTAATCCATAATTGGCGCTTTTTGTTCCCACCATCTTGACGCCCAATACAACTTGTGGTAGACTTACAAAAGGGCGCAATCCCGACCAAGGCGAAGTGCGCTCTTTAGCAAGCATTCAAGGTTCATCGTTGGCCACGGCGGACTTGAATGCTCTGGGAACAGGGGGTTGTGCCTGGGCAGAGCCGATCCTTCTTGGGTCGGCTCTCGCCTTTCTCACACTCGGAACCCTCTTTAAACGAGAAACGCTAACTTGCACCAGACCGAGAGAGATGTAAGTTAGCGTGCATTGGCGCCAGGTAAAAACAGCCCGACAGCCCTGGCGGGAAACTATGGTATTCTTTGACAACTGTCGCGTGAGTCAGGCCCTCCAAGCAGATGGAGCCCATTCTTTCACCGGAAAAGGGAGAAACTTGCCCGGCGATCCCATTAGCCGGACTCCCATCCCACGCCACAACGTCGCTTGGTGTTGTCGATCAACAGACCAGGCGCGCCTTTGTTACTATTATAGCTCAGAATTTTTGTCTTGTCAATAGTGAATTAGTGAGTTGACATAAAATTGTTAAAAAGAGCTATTTTTCAGGTAGCTTCTGGCTAGTAAACTGCGCCTCTGCCTACTAGTGCTTTGCATTTCTACACGAATTTAGCTCCCCTCATGTAGCTTAGGAGTTATGCAATAGATTGGCGTTATTATAACCACGTGACAAGTCGAATGTCAATGCCTGGCGTGAGTGATCTAACGTGTCCCCAACCTGCAATTGTTCCCTAACCGTCCCCCTGCTGTCCCCTTACTGCCACCGAAGTGCCACATAACTTTGCTATGATGTAACCGCCTGAAAAAGGCGACCGGCGGGGTGAATTCTCCCTCAAGAGGACTCTCCCCGGAATTGTAGCAAAGAAGGCACGACGATGGCTACTTCTGTTTTCCCCCACGTTTTCCCGAAGAGGCGTAAGCTACTGTTCGGGGCAATCATGGTCCTGCTCCTTCTGCACGGCAGTACCCTCGCCGCTCTGGCCGACGGGATGATTCTCCCCTTCCCGGTCGAACTGGGCGGCTACGTGGACGTGGAGTACCACCGCGTGACGGTGGACATCAACGACGGCTACGCCAGGACTAGGGTGGAGCAGAGGTTCTACAATCCCTACCCGGTCGAGGTCAGTGGGCGCTACGTCTTCCCCATCCCCAAGACGGCGGCTATCTCCGACTTTAGAATCAGGCTGGACGGGCGTCCGCAGGCCGTGGCCACCATGAGCCAGGGCGAGACAAATCTCTACTTTCAGCAGGCCATCAAGGACCATCAGGACCCCACTCTGCTGG
>JBGVTF010000238.1:0-10281 GCA_041862415.1 Anaerolineae bacterium
GCTACAGCGAGGACGGTTACGCTGTCTCTGGCCACGATGGCGGCTCCACCCAGGCGAAGGGCTACGGCGGCTACTTCACCAGCGACAATGGTGTGGGCGTCTACGGCTACAGCGGGGCCGACCGCACTGTGGGCAACAATTATGCCCCCGGCGTCTACGGCCGCAGCGCCAACGGTGTGGGCGTGTACGGCATCGGCGAGGCATGGGGAGTGTATGGTTCCAGCGGCGATGGACAGGGCGTGTACGGTATAAGTGTGAATGACGACGGGGTGTACGGCCGGGGCGAAAACGGTGGCAGCGGCGTATATGGCTACAGCAACGTCGGATACCCACATGCCGGCGTGCGCGGAGTGAGCGGTGATACAGGCATGGGCGTTTACGGCGAGGGCAAGTGGCCAGTCGTTGGCGATGCTACCAGTGGCGGCACCACCGCCGGTTACTTCTACGACGATGTGTACGTTGAGGGCAAACTGACGGCCGTCGGCGGCGTGGACCCGCTCATCCTAGAAGGTTTTGCCGCCGACCCAGATCGCGCCTACGAGGTAGGGGACGTGCTGTGCCTGGATGAGGCCAGCCCCTACGTGGTGCCGTGCAGCCAGGCCAACGACACACGGGTGGTCGGGATGGTCGGCCCTAACGTGGAGATCGAAAACGGAGAGTTGCTGGTGGTGATTATGGGCCATCAGGGCCCAGAGCCGCTGGCCGGCCCGCTGGAAACGTCAGGAGATGCGGCAGCGCAGGCATCGCTGCCCTCGCGCCCTGTGGTGCGTGTCAAAGCGGATGCCTCCTACAGCCCCATCCAGCGCGGTGACCTGCTGACCAGTTCTCCCACGTCAGGTTATGCGATGAAAGCACAACCAGTGGACGTCGGGGGCATCGAAATCCATCGCCCCGGCACCATCATCGGCAAGGCACTGGAGCCACTGACAGAGGGGCAGGGGCTGATCAAAGTTTTCATCATTCTGCAGTAGGAGGTGGGCGATGAAACGAACGCTGATAAGCCTTGCGAAGGGTTCGAACCTTTGCAGGGCCGGCAAAGTCATCCTGGCCCTGGCCGCACTACTTCTACTGACCAGCGTCGTCCTGGCCAGTGGCACACCCTCGGTGGATTGGTGGGTCATCGGCGGCGGGGGTGGGCACGCGGAGTCCGCCCCTTACGCCCTGGACGGCACGGTGGGCCAGCCAGTGGTGGGGGTAGTCAGCGACGACCCCTACGAACTCTGCTCCGGCTTCTGGTGTAGAACGTGGGCGGAGTACAAGATCTACCTGCCGATCATCCTTCGCAACTATCCGTAGGCGTGAGGCCATCGTCGCTTCACACCATAGAGAGCCTTACATAAAGCTGTGGCCTGAGCTCACAATCTGGCTAAAGCCTCGACTCCACATTTCCGAATGGCATTGAGAGCGAGGACATCAAATTGTGCAAAGCTCACACCATACATAAAGAGCCGCCCCTATTCCTGTCCTGAGTCCCGTCCTGGGGAGTCGAAGGGAAACTCGAAGGGATGGGGCGGCTCTGCTTTTGCCCTCTATTGTGCCACTTCCCGCTGGATTGCAAGTCCGGCGGGAGCGGTAGAGTGTACGTCTATTTCACCACCCGTCCTGAGCCAAGTCAGAGGGTCGGTATCTTGACCTCGTGCGCTTGGGCGAACTCGATGGCCTCCGGGTAGCCAGCGTCCACGTGGCGCATGACGGCCATGCCGGGGTCGTAGGTCAACACCCGCTCTAACCGCGCCGCGGCGGCCGAGGTGCCATCGGCCACGATGACCTGGCCGGCGTGTTGGCTGTAGCCGATGCCCACCCCACCCCCGTGATGGAAACTGACCCAGGTTGCGCCGCCTACGGCGTTGATCAAGGCGTTGAGGATGGGCCAGTCAGAGATCGCATCGGAGCCATCCCGCATCCCCTCCGTCTCCCGGTTGGGAGAGGCGACGGAGCCACCGTCCAGGTGGTCCCGCCCGATGACGATGGGAGCTCTTACCTCGCCGCTGGCCACCAGGTCGTTGAAGGCCAACCCTGCTGTGGCTCGCTCCCCGTAGCCCAGCCAACAGATGCGGGCCGGCAGCCCCTGAAAGGCTACTTCCTTCTGAGCCATCTTGATCCAGCGAGTCAGGTGCTCATCCTCCGGGAAAAGCTCCAAAATGACCTGGTCGGTCTGGTAGAGGTCCTCCGGGTCGCCGGAGAGAACCACCCAGCGGAAGGGCCCTTTCCCCTGGCAGAAGAGAGGCCGAACGTAGGCCGGCACAAAGCCGGGGTAGGCGAAAGCGTCTTTGACGCCGTAGTCAAAGGCCCGCTGGCGGAGGTTGTTGCCGTAGTCAAAGGTCACTGCCCCTTTCTTCCGCAGCTCCAGCATGGCCTCCACGTGGGCGGCCATAGATTCCATCGAGCGTTTGGTGTACCCCTCGGGGTCTTTCTCTCGCAGCTCGACGGCCTGTTCCAGGCTGAGGCCCCGGGGCACGTACATCAGCGGGTCGTGGGCCGGGGTCTGGTCGGTGAGCACGTCGGGGACCACGCCCCGGACCACCAGCTCCGGCAGGACGTCGGCAGCGTTGGCGATGAGGCCGATGGATTTGGGTTCCTCTCTCTTCAGCGCATCCTCCACCAGGGTCATGGCCTCTTCCAGGTCATCCACCACCACGTCCACGTAGCGGGTGTCCAGCCGCCGCTGGGCTCGCCAGGGGTCTACCTCCACGATAAGGCCCACCCCCTCGTTCATTTTGACGGCCAGAGGCTGGGCCCCACCCATCTCCCCCAGGCCAGCCGTCAGCACAAACTTGCCCTTGAGGCTGGGCCAGCCCTGGGCCTGGGCCGCTGCCCCCAGAGTCTCGTAAGTGCCTTGCAGGATGCCCTGGGTGCCGATGTAGATCCACGAACCGGCCGTCATCTGGCCATACATGATGAGGCCCTCTTTCTCCCACCTGTCAAAGTTCTCCTGGGTAGCCCAGGCCGGGACGATGTTAGAGTTGGCCAACAGAACCCGAGGCGCATCGAGATAGGTCTTGAAAATGCCCACCGGTTTGCCCGACTGGACCAGCAGCGTCTCGTCGGGCTCCATGGTCTCCAGGGAGCGCAGGATAGCGTCGAAACAGTCCCAGTTGCGGGCCGCCTTGCCCCGGCCACCGTAGACGATGAGGTTTTCGGGGTCGCCGGCCACATCGGGATCCAGGTTGTTTTGCAGCATACGATAGGGTGCTTCCAGGAGCCAGCTTTTGCAGTTCAGTGTGGTGCCCCGAGGGGCGCGTATAACACGAGACATGGCTTGCCCTCCTTACAATATCATGGCTATAGCCCGTTAAATTTCTACTTCCGGCATTGCATGATCTAGAATAAAAGTCTTGATTTCACCACCGCAAAATCCTTGAACTAACTCGCTCAATTCCTTAAGAATTGTCTTAACTTCCTGCTTTGTCATAGGTGGAAGTCCCTCAACTACCAAAGTTACATTTGTAGTATCTTCTGTCATCTTTGATTTGTCACATTCTCTCCAATTCCATCTTCTACAAAGGACTTCCTTATCATCGGTATAAACTATCTCCCCTTCTTTTGGATTTTCTATTTCCTTGGAATTAAGTTTTGTAAATGGCTCATTTCCTAGAGCAAATTTTAATGTAATATCTCCATCAACTTTATCTATATCGTCGCCACCTACGGGAATCATATGCTTTATTGAAATATAATTATAGATATCTACAATTTTATTGATGTGTCTCAGTTCAATCCCTTCCAAAATCATACGATAAAGATTTTCTACGGAACACTTGTACTTTCTTGGCTTCGCACCAAAAGAGGAATATGCTTTTCTCCATGCTTCTACTCTTGGATTCGCTGATAATGTCTCTTTGCTAAAATTTTCTCTAATCGTCTTCGATTCTTCTCGTATTAGATCCATAATTTCATCGTTTATAGCAGCATTATTAATTGCTTTCGCGACGACGATTCCGATATTTAATTCAGGAAACTGTTCAAGGATTTTGCTATCAATCTTGAATTTCATACCGCCTCCTATAGCTATGGGACCAGGTGCGGTTGGAACTCGGCAGTGAAGCGGTACTCGTCGCCCCGGTAGAGGGCCTGGTACCAGGTCCCTGGCCGGTCATGAGTGGTATAGGTGACCCGATCAATGAAGAAGCCAGCCGAACCAGGCTTTACCTCCAGGAGTCTCGCTTCCTCCTCAGAAAGCACGCGGGCTTCTACGGTGTGACAGGCGCGGGTCAAAGGGATGTCGTATTTGTCAATCAGCAAACTGTGAATGGACTGATGCTCCAGGTCCTCGTCCATCAACTGGGGGCAGAGGTCGTAAGCCAGATGGCGTGTCTCGTAGGCCATAGGCCGGCCACTGGCCAATCGCAGTCGAGAGATCTTGATGACCTTTTCCCCCACCGGTATCTGCAAGCGGGTGGCTATCTCTTCGCTGGCTGGGATGACCTCCATGCTGAGCAACCTGGTGCTGGGTTCCAGACCCCGCTGTCGCATGTCCTCGGTAAAGTCGGCCAGGCGGAAGAAGACAGGAGAAAGGGAGGGTCGGGTCACAAAGGTACCCCGGCCCTGCTCCCGGCGTAACCAGCCTTCGTCAACCAGGATTTTGATAGCCCGCCCCACGGTGCCCCGGCTGAGGCCGTATTCCTGGCACAGTTGCTCCTCCGTAGGGAACTGAGCGTGGGGCTTGAACTCTCCCGACTCGATCCGTTTCCGAAGAATCTCTTTAAGTTGATGGTAGCGGGGCACGGGACCTGGCTGTAGGCGCATCATCTTTCACTCTCAAGTTGTTCTGTTGTATAAACAACTATACTTATTATACCCGTTTTCTCACTGCCTGTCAAGGGGGGCTGGGAGCCTGTTAGCCTTCGAGCTACTGGGGGCCGAGGATTAGAAATCTCAGGCGCTGAAATTAGGCCCTGAGGGGCCTTGTCAGCTTCAGCGGTCCTTATGGTAACATTTTCCTATTGACGTCGCCGTGAAGATGTGATATGCTATTTAAGTAACAAGGATTGTGAGATACACGAAAACGTGAAAAGTGAAGTGACTTGTTTGAGGTATTGATGGACTTAGACGGCGCAGTCATAGGACAATATCACATCATCGAGCAGATCGGCAGGGGCGGTATGGCTACTGTCTATAAAGCCTACCAGCCTAACCTGGACCGCTACGTGGCGGTCAAGGTGCTGGCGCCTGACCTGGTCGAGAGCGAAAACTTTATCACCCGCTTTGAACGCGAAGCCAGGGCCGTGGCCAGGCTGCGCCATCCTAACATCCTGACCGTCTTTGACTACGGACGACATGGGGAGGTGTTCTACCTGGTCACGGAGTATGTCAGCGGAGGCACTCTCGTAGAATGTCTGGGTTGGCCGCAGGACCTGGCCTACGCTGTCAACATCGTCTCTCAGGTGGGGGACGCCCTGGCCCACGCCCACATGCAGGGCTTGATCCATCGCGACGTCAAGCCAGGCAACATTTTGATGGCGGAGGAGGACTGGCCTCTGCTTTCCGATTTTGGGCTGGCGAAAATGGTCGAAGATAGCCTCCAGTTGACGGCCAGTGGTGCCACCGTCGGCACGCCTCAATACATGTCCCCCGAACAAGCCCAGGGCCTGACAGTGGACCGACGCAGTGACATCTACTCCCTGGGGGCAGTGCTTTATGAAGCGATCACGGGCCGACCGCCTTTTGGCCGCGACAGCCCCGTGGCTGTCATCCTCAAGCATATCAATGAGCCCATAATCCCTCCCCATACCCTGCGCTCCGATCTGCCGAAAGAGATGGAGCGCGTTATCCTCAAAGCCCTGGCCAAATCCCCGGCCGACCGCTATCAACGTATGGAGGAGTTTCTGGCAGACTTGCGGAGGGCAGCTCCATTTCCTGCCAGGCGCGAAACAAGTTTCGCCTTCCGGAGAGGGCAGGCGGCCTACAAGAGACCGCCAGCAGCCCGTAAAGCCATTTCGACGCCGGTAATTCGTCCCTTCGGCCCTTCGACTGGGCGCAGGACAGGCCCATGGGCTGGGCTCGCCATTGGAGTCATCCTGCTGCTGGTTCTGGCTCTGAGCTTCTTGGTTTTCAAGGTCTCAATCCCCGAACAAGTTCGGGACTCCACAACCCCTCGACAAGCCCCTCCACAGGCCAGCGTGGTGAGCCTGTCGAGCCATCAGGAGACCGCTGATGCTGTGGCTGCAGTTCCCAGCCCTTCGCCGGAGTTTACCCCGACAGTCGAAGGGCCCACGACAGGCCCATCGGTCCCCGCCCCTTCACCCACTGCTACTACGGCGGCTATGGAAAGCCGCCTTACGCAGACTACTACTATGGCGGCTATGGAAAGCCGCCCTACTCAGACGGTAGAGCGGCGGGTGTGGGAAGCCGACGGTGCGGAGATGGTCTTTGTCCCGGCTGGAGAGTTTATTATGGGCAGCGAGGAACTGGGCGATGATGAGCGGCCAGCCCACCGGGTTTACCTGGACGATTTCTGGATAGACCGGTACGAGGTGACCAACGAGCGCTTTGCCCGTTTCGTGGCCGCCACCGGCTACCAGACAGAAGCCGAGAGACGCGGGTGGGGCTGGGTCTGGACGGGCTCGGACGATTCGACGGAGCTCACCGCAGGATGGGAGCAGGTCGAGGGAGCCGATTGGCGCCACCCTCGTGGCCCCGACCCCTCGACAAGCCGCCGTGGTGAGCCTGTCGAACCATCAGGACATGGCAGCAGCATCGAACCCTCCGGCCACGCTCAGGACAAGGACAGGATGGACCATCCCGTCGTCCTGGTTGGCTGGAACGACGCCGATGCCTACTGCCATTGGGCGGGAAAGCGCCTGCCCAGCGAGGCCCAATGGGAGAAAGCAGCACGGGGCACTGATGGAAAGCGGTACGCCTGGGGGGACGAGTTCGACAGCGCCAGGGCGAACACCAAGGAAGCATGGAGGATGGAGGATGGGGAATTGAGGGGTGACACCACACCCGTGGGAAGCTTCTCCCCCCAGGGGGACAGCACCTACGGCGCTTCCGATATGACGGGCAACGTCTCGGAATGGGTGGCCGACTGGTACGGCAGCGACTACTACAGCCAGGCTCCATTTACCGATCCGCCAGGGCCTGCCACCGGCACGTACAAGGTATTGCGGGGGGGCTCGTGGCTCTTCGATGAGGTCTATGCCCGCACCGCTTTCCGTTACAACGTCAGACCCGACTACACCTACGATTTCGCAGGGTTCCGTTGTAGCAGCCAGCAGGAGCAATGAAAAACATGTTCACACCAATCCGCCATCAGCCATCAGCTATCAGCCATCAGCTATCAGCCATCTTTGCTATCGCTCTGTTTCTTGCCAGTGCGTTGTTCCCCCTGCCAGCCTACAGTCAGGGAGAGGGCGGTGAACAGCACAGGGAAGTGCCCAGCCTGGACGTCATCATGCTGGTAGACGAATCGGAGACGATGTGGAACCACACCGACACGGAAGGGGTGAGGGTCAACACCGTCAATTTCTTCATTGACATGCTGAGTTCAGAACGATCCGGTCCCGCCCACCGCCTGGGCATCGTCGCCTTCGGCACCGAGCCAACCGTCATCCCCTACACGCTGCTGGACAGCCAAGCGGCCGCCGAGGAACTGAAAGAGCAGTATGCGGCGGTGCACAATAGCATCAAACCCCACAAGGACGCGCAATATACCGACATCAACAAAGCCCTGCGCGCAGCCCTGGCCATGATAGAGCAGGAGGGTGATCCGAATCGAAAGCCTGCCATCCTCCTCGTCTCCGATGGTCAGCCGACCAACCCCCAGGTGAGCGAGAAGAAAGGCCAGGATACGGTCACGGCCTACCTCGAAGAAACGCGGAGCCTTCTGGAACGGTTGGGAGATTATCCATACGTGGACAGCATCTGTCCCGCACCAAGGGGAGCGCCCCTTTACATGGTGGGCATAGGCATTGATAAACTGGGGGAGTCTTCCAGCCCTGATTTCATCGCCCTCTACAAGGAATTCTGGCAGGGAGTCTCAGACAGGGCCGGTGGATATTACAAAGAGACCGAGAGGGTGCAGGAGATGCAGAGCATCAGCACCTACATCTTTTCAGAGTTGCTGTGCACCCCGGCCACACCTCCTTTGGCTGTGCACTCTCCCCAGGTCCTCGAATACCAGGTCTACAGCAGCTACTATCAGATCTTTTTCACCATATCGGCCAAAGAGAACCCAGAGCTGGAAGCCAAGGTCTACAGACCGCG
This sequence comes from Anaerolineae bacterium, assembly GCA_041862415.1. Taxonomy (GTDB): domain Bacteria; phylum Chloroflexota; class Anaerolineae; order E26-bin7; family E26-bin7; genus E26-bin7. The sequence continues at coordinate 8,206 of JBGVTF010000238.1, forward strand.
AGAGGATGGGACAGCAGGGGAAGTAGCGCTGCGCATGGACGAAAAAGGTGTCAGTTGGCAGAGCAATGACATAGACTACGAGGTATGGGGTGTCAGGTACACCGAGCCCTGGGCCGGCACCTGGCGGGTGGCTCTGGAGGGGGAAGGACGAGCCGAGTTCAGCTACGTCTTCTTTCCCAACATGACCATCAACCTCTATGAGCCTGGTGGCGGTTTCCTGCCCGCCGATCAGCCCTTTGCCATCCGGGCCAGAATCCTGGACGAGAACGGCCACATCGTTGATATACCGCTGAAGGACTTTCAGGTAGAAATCGAGGGGGCGAAGGGATTCAGGAAACAACTGCCTCTGGAAAAGGACGACGACGCCTTCGTTGCCCAACTCGAGGCCCTGGAGCAGACGGGTGAGTACTCTTTGACCCTCAATGCCCTGCTGCCCGATGGCACGCCGCTCTACGAACACAAATGGGTCACCCTTATCTCCGCCCCCTGGGTTGAAGTGACGGAACCCACCCAGGGTTCCTCGCACGTGCCTGCGGAACCCATCCCCTTGCAGGCCAGGGTACATCTGGCGGGTGCTACCTCTTTTGAGGACATCAAGCTGATCGCCACGCTGCTGAAAGATGATAAGAGCGTCCAGACCGTTGAGATGAGTCGTGGCGATACCCTGAGCCAGGCTGGGGAAAATGTGGTGGCCTACTCCGGCGACTTCCGGCCCGTCGAGGACGATGGGGACTATGCAGTCCAGGCCGAGATGATGGCCATCCTGCCCGGTGGGCGGGTCTTTTACCACGAGATTACCCCCATTCTCGTGTCTGTCGTCGCGCTTCCAACGCCGACGCCGAGCCCGAGCCCGACCCCGGTCCCCACTTCCACTTCCACCCCCACTCCTACTCCCACACCGGTGGTCGTTCAAGTCCCGACCCCCACGCCGACCCCCGTTTCGTTGTTAGCCTCTGTTGCCAGCTCGCCCTTCTGTCTGCCGGGCGTCCTGGCCCTCCTCCTGCTGGCCTTTCTCCTGGCTCTGCTGGGGATGCTGTGGCGCAAGCGGCGACGGGCCGTTCCCGACAAGATCAAACTGTTGGCTGACTTGATGCGCTCACGGCGGGAGGGCGGCGAAACGCCCTACATTCTCATCCTGGGCAGTGGGGCCTCTGTGACCCTGGGCAGCAGCTCGATGAAGCGCGTCGCAAAAGCCGTGGCCGGCGCTACTGACCTGGAAAAGTTCTATGAGACTCTGGACGGCCTGAGCCCACTGGAGCGATACGTGATCTTGAAGAAGCACTTTGCTGAAGCTGGTATCTCGTCCGGATACCGCCGCCTGGCAGAGCTGACCCAAAAAGGCTTCTTCGATGTCATCTTTACCACCAACCTGGATCCGTTCCTGGAGGCGGCTATGGAAAGCCGCCCTGCTGATAGCCGATTGGAAGCTACGGACTTTGGAGTGCTCATCTGTGGGGAGCAGAGCAGCACAGAGATCACGGACGTTCTTGAGAGCGCGCAGCCGAGGGTCAAGATCGTCAAGCTGCACGGCGATGTCCATTCTCGCTCCTTCGCCTTTACCCCCAGCGAAATATCCCTTCTGGGCAGCGACAGTGAGCGCGTCCTGCGCCGTTACCTGAGCGGTGACCTGATCATCATGGGTCATGGTCCCCGCGATTACGACATCAACCGCGCTATCGAGCGGGAGGGAGGCTCCATCTGGTACATCGGTCAGAGCCCGCCTTCAACGGATGACCTGGTCTACCAGGCCATGAGAGCCCGAGGCACCCAGACGAACGTCATCAGCGGAGAGTTCGGGCTGTTTGACCGCTTCTTCAAGGCCCTGCACAGCGAGTTGATGCGCTCTTGATGAGCGCGGGGACGCGGGAGGAGGTGCCGCTGCGGGCGGTGGAAGGACGGTGACTGGGGAATGGTGACCGGTGACCAGGAAGGCGAGCGGGGGTGTGAGGCCCCATACGCATTAAGCTAACGTTATGAATGGACGAAAGCGCCGGTTGAGTAGGGCCTGAAACGCCAGTGAAAGGGCCGTATCGAAACCAAGCGGCTTTACGAGACCCGCTCCCTTGGTTTCGATAC
>JBGVTF010000239.1:0-17968 GCA_041862415.1 Anaerolineae bacterium
AACCACGATCATTTTCACTGCTGTTCCAACAGGTGGAAATGTCTACTTGCCCTTCGTGGTGAGGAACTGGGATGGGATAGTACCACCAACACCAACTGGCGACTTGATCGTCACCAACATCGCTTTCGATCCCTCGCCTCCCACAGAAGGTGCCTATCACGTTGTAGTGACCATCCAGAATGTCGGTCCCTCGACGGTTACCAACGACTTCTGGGTAGATCTGTATCTCAATCCTCCTGTGATTCCTACCGTCAATGATATCTGGTGCGACTACTGCCCTGGTGGATGTGATGAACCTCCAGGCGCCTGTTACGGCGCGGCCTTCTCGGTCACGATCGACCTCGCACCTGTTGCTACGCTCGAACTGCATACCAGTCAAGCTGAAACAGGCCACAGCAACTGGCCTCCCCCGGATTACGATCCCTCTCACAGTCCTTTCTATGCGCAGGTCGACTCCTGGGGCTACTCCTATGGGCTTGTATCCGAAACCAATGAGGATAACAATACCTACGGTCCTCAGGTGGCAGGCGCGGCGTCTGTGCCCATGCCGGCCGTCTCCTCGGGTGTCCCGTTGCCTGGCAGCAGGCCGTCAGGTCCTTGGGAGCCCCGACCCACCTTGCCACCGCGAAGCGAACCATTCATGGCCATCACTCCGACGCCCATACCAACTTCCGCGCCTACGGCGACGCCGTCGCTCCCCACTTCCACGCCGACGCTATCTCCGACTCCCGTTCCAACGGCTACACCCTCGGCCACTCCAGGGATGACAGACACGCCTACCGCTACACCCTCGCCGGTGCCTTCGCCGACGGCCACTGCCCCACCGAAAGCGACGGACAAGCCCACACCTGCCGTGACGCCGGTGCTGACCCCTGTACCCACAGCTGAGACCTATTGACACACCACCCATAATCTGGTAAAATAGAAGCGACGCCAGTGCCGCCCCCTGTGCCCACGGCTGAGACCTCTGAGCAAGAGGGCACACCAACGCCGGTATCAAGGTTGATACCCTTTCCAGAAGCGATGCTCACGAGAGTTCACTCGTGAAAGAGTTGGTTGCTGAAGGGGAGTAGATGAACGGCTTCTCGTACCCCAAGGGAAATATCATTACCATAATAGCGATTACCGTTCTTGTCGCTCTCGGCCTGTCGCTTCTATGGCTGCCCCTCCCGGCCGACGCGGGGCCAGCTCTCCAGCCTCCGCGCCCCACTTTACCTAGCGGGCCGCCTGGAGGTGAGCCAGGCGGGGAAGGTGGAGAGGGCGAGCCTGGGGGACTAACTGGAACCACCCTCCATGGCCTGGTGGTGAATTGGAACTATCACAATGAGCCTCATGCCAAGGTGAGATTAAAGGGTGGGGGATGGGATCTGGAGACGCTCAGTGATGATAATGGTTACTATTACTTCAAGGGCCTGGGCACAGACAACGTCCTCCTCAATCTGGCTCTTCCAGAGGGTAGTGATCGAACGCCCATGACCACTGATCTGGCCCTACGGCTGAAGGGGAGGGGTCAGTTGGTGGTCAACCTTGGCCTTTACACTGGCCCTACCACGCCGGGCTTGCCAGTTGACATCAGCATGTCCGTCGAGCCAGAGTCCGCTGTGCAGGGGGACGCGGTTCTGTATACCATCCAAGCCACGAATAGCTTGCCTCATGGCATCTCACAGGTTTTGGTGACCGACTGCCTCCCCGAGGGCTTGGTCCCGGTCGAGGCCACCGTCAGCCACAGCACAGTGGAGATCTGGAATAATCTGATCATAGCTGACATCGGGGAGATGGCGGCGGGGGACACAGCGGTTGTCACCATCGAGGCCAGGGTTGCGGACAATGTTCCGCCGGGCATGGTTATCCAGAATCGGGCCTCTTTCATCTACGCGGAGAGTGTGGCTGTGCAAGCAGTGGCATCCCTGACCATTGGCGGAGTAGGTCCAACTGGCACGCCAGCGGCTGAGACGCCGGCTATGGCGGTCGTGGCAGCGGCGGAGACACTAACCATAGCAGCCACGCTGGCAGAGGGGGCCCCAACTGTGACGGCCACGCTACCAGCAACGGAGACGCTGGGCATGGTGGTGACAGCGACCGTCACGGCAGCGCCGGAAGCCCCTGGAGATTTACCTGTAACCGGTTTCGGCTTGCCAATCGCAGGTGTCCTCTTTGCTCTACTGATCTTGCTCGCCAGGCAATTGAGGCCCAAGCCCGTTGATGAGACCTAGCATCGTCTCTCACAGATAGCCTGACCCTGGCCTTTACGCGGTGTCTTTCGTCAGGCATAAATCGGGGCAGGTTTTGCCCAGGCAAAGCCTGCCCCGCAACATCTTACGTGAGGCCGGTCTTCCCGGCCGTGACTTGAGCAGGGAGAAGCGAATGTATCACAAAACAGTCTTGGAAAATGGCCTGCGCGTTTTGACGTCGCCCATGCCTCATACCCACTCGGTGAGCATCGGCTTTTTCCTGGGCGTCGGGTCTCGTTACGAAACAGACCAACAGGGAGGAGCTTCTCATTTCATCGAACACATGCTGTTCAAAGGCACGGAGAAGCGGCCCACGGCCAAGGATATTGCCATCGCCATCGAGGGAATTGGGGGCATATTCAACGCCAGCACCGGTCGAGAACTGACCACGTACTGGGCCAAAGTGGCCCAACCTCACCTGGATGTGGCCGTAGATGTTCTGGCGGACATGCTGCTTCGCGCCAAGTTCAACCCGGAGGAGATCGAAAAAGAACGCCGGGTGATTATCGAGGAAATCAACATGATCTTTGACGCCCCCGATAATTGGGTTCACGTCCTGATAAATCAATTAGTCTGGCCGGCTCAGCCCCTGGGACGTGACATTATCGGCACGAAGGAAAGTGTTGGCGCCCTGGATAGAGAAGCTTTGTTGGTCCACCTAGAGCGCCATTACAGGCCTGCTAACTGCGTGATCAGCCTAGCCGGCAATATCGAGCACGAAGAGGTGGCAGAAAAGCTATCTAACTATCTCGACGACTGGCCACGGCGCGAAGTCAGCCAGTACCAGCCAGCCAGGGATGATCAGGCTCAGGCGCGCCTGCACCTACACCACAGAGACACGGAACAGGCCCATCTCTGCTTCAGCGTGCCTGCTTTGCCGCGAGGCCACCCTGACCGTTTCAACCTGCGCGTTCTGAATACCGTCTTGGGGGAAGGAATGAGCTCACGGCTTTTCCTGGAAATACGGGAAAAGCGTGCCCTGGCCTACAGCGTCCATTCCTACATTGCTGCCTTGCACGATACAGGGGCAGCGGGGATTTACGCTGCCGTGGACCCTACTCGTGTCCAGCCAGCCATTCAGGCCATGCTGGGCGAATGGGACAGGCTGCGACAGGAGAAGGTCTCGGCCGATGAACTGACCAAAGCCAAGGAGTTCCTCAAGGGAAGGTTAATGCTGCAAATGGAGGATACCTTCAGCGTCGCAGCCTGGTTCGGGCAACAAGAAATCCTTGGCCCTGACGTCTTGACCCTGGATGAGGCAATAGCCAGCATCGAGGCCGCCACTGCAGAGGACATCCAGCGGTTGGCCCGGGAGCTCTTTCTCCAAGAGAAGCTGAACCTGGCCGTAGTAGGTCCTTTTAGAAACGAGGAGGGATTCAGAGAGCTACTCAAGCTTTAGCGATAATTTGCAAAAAACGCCTTAATCTGGTATCCTTAACAGAACTTCTGGACAATTCACAGCCCGGAACGGACGAAAGAGCCGTGGAGGACCAGCTTTTTCGCCGCTGCGGGCCTCTTGAAAGGACGTGCACATGGCTATTATGGTTAAACTACTCATGAGTTGGGATATCAAGCCAGGTCAAGAGGCAGCCTATTTCGAGTTCATCGTCAAAGAGTGGGCCCCCGGTGTCATGGAGCTGGGATTTCAGCCGACAGAAGCCTGGTATACGGTCTTTGGAGATGGTCCGCAGATTCTCACCGGTGGGATAACCGAAGACCTTGAGACAATGCGCAAGATATTGGAAAGCGAGGAGTGGCATGACCTGCAAGAAAAACTTCTTGCTTTTGTGACGAACTTTCGGCAAAAAGTGGTGCCAGCCACAGGTCGCTTCCAATTGTAGCAGTAGCTCTGTTCGTCGGTCTTTAGAATTTTCGGGCCGGTTCCGTTCATGACGGAACCGGCCCGATTCTTTTGCCCTTCCAAAAAGAATCCCATGGCCTTGTGGCGACCATGGGACTGACCCGGCGCGTGGTCACATCTTTCAGACTCTGGATTCTGATTTGGCTCTTCGGACAGGCAAGGCGATTAATCGGCGGACGAGGATGTTGTCTCCTCTGCCGATGCTTTCCCTTTGGCCTTGTCAGCCTTCTCGCTTTCGTGCCTCTTGGTTCCCTTGGGCGAGGGCAGTGTGGATTTGTGACGGCTATCCGTAATATAGAACCCAGAACCCTTGAAAATGACGCCTACCGGTTGGATCACACGATGGACGTGACCATCACATTCGGGACAGTCTTTCAAGGGCTCGTCGCTCATGTGTTGATGGCGTTCAAATCTGAGCCCACAGGTGCCGCATTGATACTCGTAGATAGGCACAGTCTGACCTCCTCAAACAGACTCTTTCTTGCGACCCGTATTATACTACACTTCTCATAAAAAGCAAAAAGCCTGAACCATGTCCTGTCAGGTATAGGGCAGAACCAAGATTGCACCTTGCCCTATATCTCGCTCCCACTTTTTTGCCATGTACCCGGTCCAGTTCAGGCTTCTCAGTCGTATACTCGATTGAAATCGGGGATGTGTTTGATGAAGATGACCGCTCCGGCCACCAGGCCCAGAACGATGACCGCCAGAGGCTTGCCCAGCAGCCACAACAGCAGCGGTAAAGCCAGCATGAGAGCCATAGTGGTTCGAGGGGGATGACGGATGGCCATGTAGAGAACAAACCAGAGAGGAACCGCAGCCAGCGCAGCCAGAGGCTGAAGGTAGAACAAGATGGTTCCCAGAGGCGTCAGCCCCATACCGCCGTGGAAGCCGGTATAGAGCGGCCAGCAATGGCCCGCCGTGGCCATCACCCCGGCCACGGTGACCGACCAAGGACTGTGCGTCAGAGCCTGGCCCATGAGCACGGCGATGATGCCCTTGGCGGCGTCCACAAGACAGGTTATGACACCAGCCCCCTTACTAACCGAACGGACGACGTTCATGGTGCCGGTATGGGTGCTGCCCACCTGGCGCACATCTATCCCACCCCACAACTTGCCCACTATCACACCCGTGGGAAAGGAGCCGATGAGGTAGGCCAACACTCCGGCTATGAGAAGTTCAAGAACCATTTGCACTTCCACAGACCACCCACAGCCGCTGGGGCAGGATTTCTATTTCCAGGCGTCTGGCAGCCTCGGCGTAGATCTCGCCATCAACGTGGACGGCCAGGCCACTGTCGCAGGTGACCACCGCCCGCTTACAGCGTAGCATGGTGACAGGGGGTTTGTCAACATGAGTGCCGCGCATAAAATGCGGGATGAGGGCAAAGATCCTCAGGCGGCTGATCTCCCGCGCAATACAGAGATCCAGCCAGCCGTCGTCAACCTCCGCCAGAGGGGTGACGAAGAACCCTCCGCCGTGCCGGGTACCGTTGCCAATGGTGGCCATCAGGATCGGTTGGGTGGTGGTCTGGTCGTCATGGGTAATACTCACGGTCGGCGCCTTGTAGTAGATAAAGACGGTCTGAAGCACGGCCAGGAAATACATGGGGAACCCATGCAGATACTTGATCCTGCGGCTCACGATGGAGACCATCGCATCGAAGCCCATGCCGATGTTGTTGGCGAAATAGCGGTCATCGAGGCGGCCCATGTCTATCACCCTGGTTTGTCCCTCAGCCAGGCATCGGCAAGCCTCTTGCAGATTCTCTGGAATACCGACCATGTGGGCGATGTCATTTCCAGAGCCGGTGGGGATGATCCCCAGAGTGCCAGCCACCTGGTGATCGTCAGTGGCCGCCCTCAACCCATTAAGCACCTCGTGGGTCGTGCCGTCACCGCCGGCAGCCACGATGGTTCGATAGCCATCTGCTACGGCTTGCCCGGCCAACTCGATGGCCTCCAGGGACCTGGTCGTGCAGACCAGGTCGAAATCGAGCCCCGCCTCGGTCAGATAGTGACGGAGGGCCGGTAAGACCTTCGCTCCATTGCCATGCCCCGCCACGGGGTTGGCGATAATCATTATCTCCTTCATTGTCAGACTCCTTAAAACCCTCCCGCAGGTTCGGAACCTGCGGGAGGAAGGCGCTACGGTGTAGTGGCCGGAGATATGGTCGGCGTGTAGACTGGAGTAGTCGTTAGAGATGGTCCTTCTGTCAGTGTCTCTGTTGAAGTGGTCGTTAAAGTCAGAGACGGTGTTCCTGTTGGTGTCTCCGTCGGCGTTTCCGTGACCGTTGGAGTGCTGGTCGGCGTTTGGGTCGGCTTTGATGTAGCCGTGGGTGTGAAGGTGGGGATAGAGGTAGCTGTGGACGTGGAGGTGGGAGTGAGGGTAGCTGTGGACGTGTAGGTCGGGCTAAGCGTTGCAGTCGAGGTGCTGGTGGCGGTGGGCGCAGCGGTCGGTGTGGCCAGCAAGGCTCCTATATGCCCGCGCCCAAAGTACACAGCGGCTGCGATGAGGATCACTGCCAAGCCCCCACCAATAACCAGAGGCAGAAGCGGCCGAGGGGCCTTGACCCTCTCACCAATCGTGACCACGACGGCCGTGACGTTGTCCGGGCCACCGCGCTGGTTGACCAGATCAATGAGCTTTTGCGTCGCCTTTTGCGCACTATTGGTCGAGACAATGCGGGCAATCTCATCATCCTCCACCTCATTGGACAGACCATCACAACAGAGCACAAGAACATCGCCCGGTTGCAACTTTCTCTGAAAGAAGTCAATATCCACCTCGGGTTTGGTACCTAGGGAACGGGTGATGATGTTACGATAGAGATGCTCACGTGCCTCCTGCTCGGTGATGATGCCAGCCTGGACCTGTTCATTAACCCAGGAATGATCTCTGGTGACCTGTTCGATGCTTTGCTCGCGTACCAGATAGGCTCGACTGTCACCCACGTTGGCCACATAGAGTTCATCGTTCTGTAAGACGGCTGCCACCAGAGTCGTACCCATACCTGCCTTGGCATGGTCCAATGACGCCTGCGCGTGAACCTCAGCGTTGGCCGTCTCGATAGCCTCTTTCATTCTCTCGATGATCTCGGCGGAGGGAGATGCATAATACTTCTCAAAGAGCGCGGAGACAGCCTGCTGGCTGGCAACTTCGCCAGCAGCGTGCCCGCCCATACCATCGGCCACGGCATAAAGCCTGCCTTTTTGCTCCACCAGCTCGGGGGATATTTCCATGGTTTCGGGAGTACCAAAGTAGTCTTCATTCAACTCCCGCACCTGACCAGGATCTGATAAGCTTCCAACCTCAACGGGCAGTCGTTCACTCACTGCTTCCTCCTAAATACCTTCCCCCTGCGCCGGTCGGATTTCAGGCATGGCAGTACTCGAAATCCCAAGCAAGGCTGAGGCAATGCATTTGCAGATGTCAAAGTAGCTGGCTCGCTCGTCTAACATGTCAGCGAAAGTCTGGATCATTCTGGGGTTGCGCACGCCCAGAAAAAAACACAGGCGCGGCAGTCCGTAGAACAGACGGGCCAACCATCGGGCCCGGCACAAATCAGCCCCAATCTCCTGTTGCACTCCAGGCGTGTACGCTCTCACCTCGTCCTTGGCGATGGCTTCGGCTGCCAGACATGCGCTGCGCACGGCGTAACGGATACCCTCGCCCAGAAAAGGGTCTACTAATCCGGCTGCATCCCCGACGAGAAGGGTACGCTCCGTGGCCAGCCTCTCATGGTACCAATGCAATGGCAAAGGGTGGGCGTGCAGAGGGGTACCGTCAAGCTCGATGCCAAACCTGGTCATCTCCCGCCTCAAGATACCCCTCAAATCGGCACGGCTTTTGCCGAACACGGCAATGCCGACAGATAGATGCTCCTTTTTTGGGAAAATCCACAGATAGCCACCGGGGACAGCACCGAACTCGAAGAGGGCTGTCTGGGCATATTCGGTCAGAGTCTGATCATCAACCTGCACTTCGGCCTCAATGGCTGCTCCCAGGACTTTTCTCTGCCGCAGGCCGAGCGCCCTGACCACCACCGACTTGGCCCCATCGGCTCCGAGCACGTAGCGAGCCACCAGTTCCTGGCCGTCGGCCGTGCTCACCCGCACCTTGTCTCTCCTCTCCACAACCCCCACCACCGTTGTAGAGTCTCTGACTTCGGCCCTGGCCTGGTTCAAGACGAAGGCATCGAAGCGGTCGCGCATGACCATGGCCACAGGTCTAGCTGGCAGGGGAAAAACGACTTCTTTTCCTCCTCTGTAAGAAAAGCGGACGGCAGCGATTTCAGATTCCACCACTTCATCGAAGGGAAAAGGGAAACGGTGAAAAACTGACCTGGGCACTCCGCCGCCGCAGGCTTGTAGCGAGGGAGAGCCTTCTTTTCCAAAACCAACACTTGCTGGTCCGCTCTACCCAAGAAATAGGCCACTGCTGCGCCGCCGATGCCTGCACCAACGATTATGACATCGTACATAGGCCAAATTGTAGCATTGGAGGAGCTATTTGTCAAAGTTAAGGACGAATGGCATGGGCAGGCACCAGGCTACAAAATTTGACAAGAAACCAAAGTTATGATATTGTTAGCCCCTGTGAGCACGGCCAGTTTGCAGATATGCCGCCAGGGCCTGGTCTGGGCTGGCGGTCTTTGACTGTCCGGTTATGAATGCCTCAGCGGTCTCAGCCTGGGATACGGGTTGACCCAGTCTTTTGACCCTCTAGAAAAGACGGGGGGCCGGACTACCGGGCTGGGGGCGATCCAAGGATTAATTCAAGGAAGGAGGAAGCACCGGAGGCATGGAGAAAACCCTCGGCACTGTCAAGTGGTTCAGTCGCGTAAAGGGCTATGGCTTCATTCAACCTGACGCGGAGGGCGACGAGGAAGTGGATGATGTGTTTGTACACTACTCGGCCATCGCAGGTAGGATGGTTGATGGCACTCTTGAGTCCATGGTTGACAAGTTCAGGAACTTGAAGGAGGGCGATAGGGTGGAATTCGTCATCGAAGACACTCCCAAGGGTCCTCAAGCCAGCGACGTGGTCAAGCTCTAGTAGCGCTCCACCACGAGGATTTCAGACCCCGACGGCAAGGGTCACCGTCGGGGTTTTGTTTTAGGAGGGCTGGCCCCGAGGCTGTGAGAATGTGTTTCGAGCGTGAGCATTTGTGTACTGTGAACTCTTGTGGTATAATCAAACTGACGAACGCTGTAAGCTCAAGTGCCAAGGGCGGCCACCAGTGATAGGAGGCTATGGGAATGATCGAAGTGACTGTTGACAGCATTAGAGTCAGCTTGATGTCTCAACATCGGGTGGTAGTTCTCAAAGAGATGGATGCGGGGCGCTATTTGCCGATTTGGATCGGCCCTTTCGAGGCCGACGCCATCACCATCCAATTGCAAGGAGTAGAGGTAGCGCGGCCTCTCACCCATGACCTGTTGAAAGCGCTCATCAGCGAGATGGGGGCCCGCGTCTCTCACGTTCTGGTCAACGATTTACGCAACGACACCTTCTACGCTCAAATCGTCATGGATTCCAATGGCCGTCGCATCGAGCTGGACTCACGCCCTAGTGATGCTATTGCCCTGGCTGTCCGAGTGCACGTTCCCATCTTTGTGGCTGAGAAGGTCATGGATAAAGCGGCTATTACGCCAGACGAGGAAATTGGCGCAACTGGCCTCTCCAAAGAGGAAGAAGAGAAGCTATCTGTTTTCCGCGATTTCGTTGATTCCCTCGATTTGGATGACCTGGGTCAGGAGTAGAGCCCAGGAGGGCGGTCATGGTCGTTGACCGGTTGCCTCCCCAAAACTTAGAAGCCGAACAGTCAGTTCTGGGAAGCCTCCTAATTGATAGTGATGCTATCATTCGCATCGCTCCTTTTCTGCGCGCCGAAGATTTTTATCGCGAGACCCATAGCCTCATCTATCGGGCCATCCTTGACCTCCACGAACGCCGCGAGCCGGCTGATTTTATCACCCTCTGCGACGAGCTGGAGCGGCGCAATCAACTGGAGGAAGTAGGCGGGGCCGCTTACCTCACCTCGCTGATCAATACCGTTCCTACCTCTATCCACGTGGAATACTACGCCCACATCGTGGAGCGCACGGCCATCCTGCGCCGCCTCATCACCGCCGCTGGACAGATTGCCTCCATTGCCTACGAAGAAGCGGAGGACGTGGACGAGGTGGTGGACCGGGCAGAACAAATCCTCTTCGGCGTCTCCGAGCGCCGCATCTCCCGCGACCTGGTCCCCATCAAGCAGATTCTGGGAGAGTACTACGACCGCATCGAGTACCTGCACCAGCATCGTGACGAACCTCTTGGCATCCCCACAGGCTTCAGCAAAGTAGACAAGTTGCTGGGCGGTTTCCAACGCTCTGACATGATCATCATTGCCGGCCGGCCGTCTATGGGCAAAACGTCATTGGCCCTATCCGTAGCTCACAATGCAGCCAAAAAGTTCAACCAACGGGTGGCCATCTTTAGCTTGGAGATGTCCGGCGAGCAGGTGGTCCAACGCCTGATCTCTGCCGAGACGGGCATGGATTCTCAGCGCCTGCGCCTGGGTCAAATCGAGGACGACGAATGGCCGCTCTTTGTTCAGGCCACGGGCGTCCTTTCAGATCTGCCCCTCTACATTGACGATACGCCCGCCCTCTCTGCCCTGGAAATGCGCACCAAGGCCCGCCGTCTTCACGCTGAGCACGGCATTGATCTTATCATCGTAGACTATCTACAGTTGATGCGCGGCGACCACCGGGCGGAAAACCGGGTGCAGGAGATCTCAGCCATTTCTCGCGCCCTCAAGGCCCTGGCCAGGGAGCTGAAGATCCCGGTCGTAGCTGTTTCTCAATTGTCCCGTGCTGTCGAATCTCGCCAGGACAAACGGCCCATCCTGGCTGACCTCAGGGAAAGTGGAGCACTAGAACAGGACGCAGATGTTGTGATCTTTATCTACCGTGAGGTGATGTATAACCCCGATACAGAACAGCCCAACATCGCTGAGTTGCTGGTGGCCAAGCACCGCAACGGCCCTACGGGCAAGGTCCCCCTCTACTTCCAATCGGAACTGGCCAAATTCAATGAAGTGGAATTCCGCTACGAAGAACTGGTGTTGGAGTGATTGGTATTTGTGACCCCTGGTGAGAGATGAAAAGCTTCTCCGGTTTCCCCGCTGGCAAGGTGAGATTCACCTCTATTCCCAACCTCTTCTTCAGCGAGCTGCTGCCAGCCATTGACGACCTGGCTGAACTGAAGGTGACATTGCACATTTTCTGGTTGCTGTCGCAGAAGAGGGGCTACCCCCGCTACGTGAGCTTCCGGGAGCTCTCCGGCGATGGGGTGCTTTTGGGTAGCTTGAAATCGTTGGGGCAGGGATCAAAGGAGTCTTTGCGAGAGGGACTGGAGAGGGCGGTGGCTCGTGGCACTCTCTTGCACGCGGCCGTCGAGCAGGATGGGAAACGGGACGACATATACTTCATGAACACCGACCAGGGCCGGCAGGCCGTCGAAAAGATACGCGGGGGCCAACTGGAGCTTGGCATGACTGTCCTGCCGGCTGAGCCGCCTGTGGAGGTCGAGCGGCCCAACATCTTTGACCTCTACGAGCAGAACATTGGCCTCCTCCAGCCCCTGATCGCCGAACAACTCAAAGACGCCGAGCAGACTTTTCCCAGCGAATGGATCGAGGAAGCCTTTCAGATCGCTGTCGAGCAGAACAAACGCAGTTGGGCTTACGTGCGCGCTATTTTGGAGCGTTGGGCAACCGAAGGCAAAGACGATGGCAAAGGCAAGCGAGATTCTAGAAAAGATCGCCGCCGCTACATTGAAGGAAAGTACGCCGAATACATTGAACACTGAGGCCAAGGAAGCAGAGGTTTGCCCGATCTGTAAGGGAGCAGGGTACGTAGCCAGAGATGTTCCCGTTGGCCACCCCGATTTCGCTCGCCTGTTCCCCTGCCGGTGCAAGCTAGAAGAGTTGGAAAATCAACGCTTCACGGCTCTCAGGAAGATCAGCAATCTGGGCACTCTCTCCCACATGACTTTCGAGAGTTTTGTGCCCCAGGGACGCTTTGGCTTACCCGAAGAGCAGAAAGCCAGCCTCGAGCGGGCCTACAACCAGGCCAGGAACTTTGCGGAGGAGGCTGAGGGGTGGCTGGTGTTGCAAGGAGGATTCGGCTGTGGCAAGACCCATCTGGCTGCAGCCATCGCCAATTATAGGCTCCAGCACGGTCACCCCGTCCTCTTTGTCGTGGTGCCAGACCTGCTCGATCATCTGCGGGCTACCTATCGGCCCAACAGCGAGGTGGCCTACGATGAGCGTTTCGAGCAAGTGCGCACGGCCCCCCTGCTCATCCTCGACGACCTGGGTACCCAGAGCACCACCCCCTGGGCTCAGGAGAAACTCTACCAGATCATCAACCACCGCTACAACGCGCGCTTGCCCACAGTGATCACCACCAATCGTGAGTTGGAAGAGATAGACCTGCGGCTGCGCTCACGCCTGGTTGACCCTCAACTGACGACATTGGTGCACATCCGCGCTCCCGACTATCGCCGCCCCGCCGAGGACACCAGCCAATCGGAACTGAGCAGCCTGGCCCTTCACCACGACCAGACCTTTGGCAATTTTGACCTGCGCATTCACGAGTTGCCCGCCGACGAGCGGGAGAACCTCAAACAGGCTTTCCTTATCGCCCAAGAATACGCTCAAAACCCCCAGGACTGGCTGGTCTTTACCGGCACCTTTGGCTGCGGCAAGACCCATCTGGCAGCGGCCATCGCCAACTATCGGGTGAGCCAGGGACACCTAGCCCTGTTCGTTGTGGTGCCTGACCTCCTTGACCATCTGAGAGCCACCTTCAACCCCGATGGTTTGGTCTCTTTCGACAAACGCTTCGAGGAAATACGCACTGCCCCTCTCCTGGTCCTGGATGACCTGGGCACCGAAAGCGCGACCCCCTGGGCCCGGGAAAAGCTCTTCCAGTTGTTCAACTATCGCTACAACGCCCGGCTACCGACTGTGATCACCATGCAGAAAACGGTGGAAGAACTGGAGGAGACCAATCCTCGTCTGAGTTCCCGCATGTTGGACCTCTCTCGTTGCACTGTCTTTGCCATCCTCGCTCCCAGCTACCGTGGTGGTGGAGGGAAGAGGGGCCGCAAGGGACGCAGGAAATCCCGATAAGGCCGGAGGAATCTGGGGGTGTAAAGGTCCGTCTTGGCTACGGTGGCGAGGGATGATTCGGGTCTGGCTAAAATGACTTGAGTGTCAAGGTGAGCAGGCAGCCGATTCCCGAGTGGGTGACATAACTCACCTCCGCCTACGTATAGAGCAACCAAAAGTGTTACCGGGGAAGAAAGCGCCCCACAAATGCAAAAGCCGCCTGGCTACACAGAAAGCGGCTTTCTTGAAAACTGTGTATACTTTCTGACCACGCAGGAAGCGGGGCTGTCTCGTATTCAAATGACGTGACTATTATAGCACATCGTCACACATTTGACAATATCTGCCTTGAAGCATACCAATCTCACCGCACGCTCGACCACGCGGCCAGCATGACCGGCAAATCATCGGGGAAGACGAGCAAACCACTCTGGCGGGCAGATTCCCACAACCGCTTGTCAAAGGTAGCCAGGGTCACGGGCTCGCCCATTCCCTCCTGCCAGGTCAGGGCAGCGGCCAGGTGGACGGCATCGTAGCCGCGCCACCCGTGTTGCCAGGCCAGGCTATCGGCCCGCGCCACCAACGCTTCGGTTATCTGGATGCGAATAAAGTCGGGCCACTCCACCCGGAATGCCTCCGACGCTGCCTCAGCCTCCTCGGGCAAGAGCACGCCCATCCGCGCAGCTTTGGCCAGGGCAGCCGCAATCTCGGCCCGGCTGATAAGCCCGGTTCCCACTATCGAAGACGCTTCAATCACTTGGCGTACCTCGGCTGTCCCCGGCTCGGTCACATATCGCTTTACGGCAGCGCTGGCATCCAGATAAAGAATCACTCGCGGTCCTCCAGCAGCAGGTCAGCTACCGTCCGCTGGCCGCGGGTTGTGGCCACCGGCCTGGTAGAAGGCAAGGAGCGACCACTCCATGCGACCAGACCTGCTTCAACCATTGTCTCAAGCCTGTCCTCCGGTGGAAGGCCAGCCGGGACAATGCGCCCGATGGGTCGCCCCCGCTCAGTGATGATCAAAGTTGCGCCCCCCTTGACCTGCCGGAGGTAGTGGCTCAGGCGAGATTTCAGCTCGCGGATACCTACAGTCGTTTGTGACATGGAGAATCCTCCCAATGCATTTGTAGTCACATTATACTATAAGAAACCACAAACGTCAATTCACAGTCTCAGTAGATCCCAGCTTGCTCCTGCTGGATCGCCAGATCCGCTGCGAGCTTTTGCGAGCTACCGAGCCTACGCTTCGGGTGATGAACGAGAGGAGTCAGTATGATGCGCAAACCACTGGCCTTGAGCAACTGGAAGATGGAGATGACGGTGGCCAGGAGCCTGGCCTTTGCGAGACTTGCGATCGGCCATCGGCGACCTGGCGCAGAAGGTAGACATCACCCTCTGCCCACCTCATACCGCTCTCTATCCCTTGGCCCAGGCCCTCAAGGACAGCCCCATCACCCTTGGGGGACAGAACGTCTCCACAGCCCCGGGTGGGGCTTACACCGGTGAGGTATCGGCCGCTCTGCTGGCCGACGTAGGCTGCGGTTGGGTGATGTTGGGCCACTGGGAGGTCCGACGCCACTTTGGTGACAGCGATGAGACAGTGAACCTTAAGCTCCACGCCGCTCAAAGAGCCGGCCTGAGCCCCGTCCTTTTCGTCGGAGAAGCCAGAGGGGAGCAGGACCGGTTTCGTGAGGCCCTGGCAGCGCAACTGCAACGTGTACTGGAGGGCTGCGACGCCCGGCAGATCGAGGAGATGGCCGTGGTGTACGAACCCGAATGGACCATCAACGCTGAGGAACCCGCCTCGCCCGAGCACGTCGGCGCCGGGTGTGGTTTCATCCGGGAATGGCTGGCCAGGCGTTATGGGGCGTCGGTGGCCCAGGCGGTGCGCATCATCTACGGAGGCAGTGTGACGCCAGCCCATGCCCGGGACCTGCTGGGAGCACCGGACGTGGACGGGCTGGGCGCCAGCCGCAAGGGCCGCCAGGTGGAGGCTTTCGCGGAGATCGTGCGCCTGATCGCCGCAGCCAAGGGTCTCGTTACAGCAGGCTCCTTTCCTCCTCGGGCAGGACCGTGATCCCGTTACGCTGGAGCAGAGCCGCAGCAACGCCTTGCCCAGACACCATTTCTCATCACCGCCCCTGCAGCGACACGACCCCGATTTCTGCCAGGTCCCGGAAGTAGTGGAGCAAGACCTCGAGATCAACCTCCATTCCGGTCCCCAGGGCTACCCGACGGGCAATCTCCAACAGGCTCCGCTGCCCGTCCACCCACAGGGTTGCCATCCCCAGCACCGTGAATGCACCCAGGCTCCTGGTCATGTGTTCTACCAGCCAGGCCGTCTTCTCCCAGCCCAACACCTCAGGCGGGTAATACAGGACATCCAATGGCCCCGTCCAGTGACGCACGGGCACCAGGCGGTCTGCCTCCCGTTCCTGCTCTGAGAGTTCGGGACGGAGGTTGGCAACCTGGCGGGCCTTGGCCCCAGCCAGAGACTCGCCGGTGGCCAGCAGTTGCTCGCGCAGTTGCGCTGCCTTGCCCTCCAACTCGGTTTGACAGGCGTCAATCAGGACCGCAATCTCCGGGGCATCATCTGCCAGCCGCTGCACCGAGGCCACCGCTCCCTTCTCTACTTCCAGACGGTAGTCAAGGGCGTCCCACGCCTGGCGGATCCGAGTCCCTATCCGTTCGGCATAGGGTTTGCCGTCTTCGTCTTCCGATGGGATTTGGTGCAGCGCCCACAACGCTTCGTTGGCCTCCTGGCTCAGCCGGCGCAGGCCTCGCTCGAGAGTCTCCCGAGCCAGCAATGCTGCCTCGGATGGTCCAGCGTTGGCTACGACCTGCGCCAATTGAGACGCCACCCAGGCCACCTTCTCCATCTCGGCCGGGTCCACCTTTTCCAACGTGTCGTGCGACGAATGGTAGAAGCGATCGGGCCAATGGCCGAAGGCGAGGGCTGGCACACCCCAGGTGCTATCCACAAAGGGCGCGTTGTCCGAGCCGCCGCCATAGGGACCGACCTGATACTTCCACAAGTCTGCTGCAGAGGCACTGAAGTACGATCCCCCGCCAGACGTCAACCGTTCCAGGAAGCGCTCCCCCAGGTCGTTCAGGTAGGAAGGCAGGGTGTCGGGTGTGCGTTCTAACAGCAGAGGGCCGCCACAGAGCTGTTGGTTTTCGCCCACCATGTCGCAGCAGATCACCCCTTGCAGGTGAGCAGGCCAGTCCGGATTGGCGTGCAGATAGGCTATGGTGCCGTACCATTCGGGCACCCAGAGGAAGCGGAGGGTGCGCGCTGGCCGGGCCAGCTTGCCTTCAGCGATGAGACGGCACCAGGTGCGAGCGAGCTCCAGGATCAGCGCCGACCCTGAGGCGTTGTCGTTGGCCCCAGGCGATGGGTGGCAGATGTGGGCGACGAAGAGCACCTCCTCGTCCAGCTTGCTGGCTCCCGGGATCACGCCGGTCAGCACCGGAAACTGGCCCTCGCTCAAAGTGGTCTCGACAACGGCGTGGACTTTCAGCGGTTCCGAGCTCTCTGCCACAAGCTCTTTGAGACGCTGCATCTGCCAGTGGTTGATCCCGAAGCAGAACACACTGGAACCGTCATCCTCCACCCAAACGCGGCCGTAGGCAATTTGCTCTGGCGCGTTCTCACGGGTACGGGCCGGTGGCACCTCAGCGATGCTGTCCGTGATCACGCCCACAGCTCCCTGGAGAGCGGCCATTTTGGTTGCTGCTCTGTAGCCCCAACCCGCTCCACTGACCAGGACCGCCTTGCCTGCGACGTCTTTGCCCTTGTAGTCCTCTTCGGTGAGGCCCTGGCCCACGTCCACCACTTCAGCGGTGATGCCTTCTGGTGGGGTCGGGGCGCAAACAGTGCCCAGGCGACACGGCTCGTCCTCAAAGCGGGCCAGGACCTCCTCTTCGGGCGCGATCAGCCGTAGCTCGGCCCGTTGGGGAGACCAGAACCAGGGCTTTTTCCAGGTCCACCAATAGCCCTTGCCATCCACCGGATAGCGATGGACCTGGACGTTGGCCAGCCCCGCCGCTTCTGCCGCCTTGTGCATCAGGTCCACCGCCACCGAAAGGCCCGGTGAGGCCTGGATGCGGTGCAGTTGCGTCAACTGACCCACGATGCGCTTGGCTCGCAGACCCGAGAACTCCTGGGAGAACAATTGGGCAAAGCGATCCAGATTTTGCATGACACGCTCCTTTGACGAAAATGATTTCACAATTTGGTAGAGGTTCAGCCGTGCATTTGCGATTTTGTTATGTCAAGTTCCTAGGGAGGTTTTGAACCGGTTGCCCCCCCTTTGACGCCATACCTCGTACAGCGCAATGGAGCCAGCAACAGCGGCGTTTAGCGAGCCAACGTGGCCGCGCATAGGCAGCCTGAGCACGACATCGCAGCTTTCCAGTACCAGCCGTCGCATTCCCCGCCCTTCGCTACCGACCACCAAAGCCAGAGGACCGCTCAAATCAAATTGGCTATAGAGCCGGGCTTGAGGCAGGTCTTCCAGGCCGACGACCCACACTCCCCTCTCCTTCAACTTCTCAATGGTTCGTGCCAGGTTGGTCACTCGCGTCACCCAGAGGTGTTCTGTGGCCCCGGCCGAGGCGTTGACGACGGCTGGGGTGACCCCCACGGCGCGGCGTTTGGGGATGACAACCCCATGCACCCCCACCACTTCGGCCGTGCGCAGC
>JBGVTF010000240.1:0-9049 GCA_041862415.1 Anaerolineae bacterium
CCAGGGCGGCTACCGCTTCGCCCAATTTGCGGCGTCGGCGGGTCTCTTCCTTCCAACCACCACCTGCCCCCTCCACGCGCAGCAGCAACGCCTGCCGGTAGTGGCGCAGCACCCGGCGGGTGACCTCGGGTGGAGGCGAGTGAGGCGGACAGGTCAGGCGTGCCCCGTAACCCCCGCAGCCGTACTGACACTTGAGCCGCACCCAGTCGGCCACCACCACCTGATCGGTGGGGATGATCTGGGCGGCGTCAGCGCCCAGTTCCACGGCCCGCGTAACCCAATCGTTCATTTTGTGATCTCCTCCTGTCTTCGCTGCATAACGATTGCCTCTACAGGGCAAACAGTCACACAGAGTCCACAGCCGTAGCAAGCAGCAGCGTCGTAGCTCATTTGCTCGTCCTTCCAAATGCGGGCCCCAAAAACGCACCGCTCTATGCAATCGCCACAGTGAGTGCACGCCCCCGTATCCGTTTGAGCAACATATTCCGAGCGGGCAACCAGGTCGCTCCGACCATACGACTTGAGGAATTGAAGATCGTGACAACAACACGAGCAACAACTGCACACCGCGTAGACGTATTGGCTCGGCTCGTAAACGGTCAAATGTACCAATCCCCGCTCATTCGCCTGACGTAGTACCTCTACCGCCTCTTCGAGAGAGACACTACGCCCAATGCCCTCTGACACGTATCTGTCTGCAGCATCGTTGAGCAGGAAGCACACTTCTAAAGGGTTGTCGCATCGCCGGTGGTGACTGCGACAAATACATTCGGTCAGCGCGAAAGACCGAGCATTGCGCAGGAATTCGATGACCTGCTCGGTAGGCACCACCCACTGTTGCGTTGCCAGCGATTCACGGACAGGAATCACTTTGGACGAGAAAGGCACTTTTCTCTCGCGCAGCCATTGATCGTACCGGGTCAGCCGCTCCTCAAGAAAGGTATCCTTCTCCATGTTGCTTCCGTCTTGTTCCATTGCCAGCCTCCCACTGTCCATTTAGAACTTTTGTTCGGGTACAGCTATATTACACTTCAAGGAGTACAAAGGTTCAATTCTCGCTGTGCGAGAGCCTTTAGACGCCCGGCAGCTTGCGGCGGGGATAGTCCACTTCTTCCGGTTGCTCAGTGATCACCGGCACGTGGTTCCTCAGCCATCATGGACCTCAGAAGGCTGATCCCCCCTTCGTCCAACGCCAAGTAGTCCAGTACGATCAACTCCTGGCCTGGCTGCAGCAGAGGCCGCACCTCATCGGCGACGATGTCAGAAGCGATGACCACTGGAACGCCCGGCAGCGTCTCAGCCAGTTTCTGCCGGTCGTCCAAGCCACAAATAGAAGCATCCAGACCTTTGATGCCAGCGTTCTCCAGAGATCGCTGCATGTTCAAGGTGCTGCGCTCACTGACACACACCAGGACAGCAGGCGTGTCCTGGGGAATCCCGGCGATCTGTACCAGCTTCTCCAGGTGCGGCTTCAACCCCAGGCCCACCACCTCTTTCTTCGCCTTGACCAGCAGCCGCCTGACCTCCTGGATGTGAAAGAAGGTTGTAGCCACCACATGGGCCTCGCGAAGCCGTTCTTCAACCTCGACCGTGGGCTGCCGCAAATCCTCCAGGGCGAGCGGTGTCACCTCTACGCCCAGCCTCTCCTGCATGACCTGGGCCATGGAGGCGGCGATGGGCGCTTCACATTCCACAAACACAAGACGGCGCTTCACCCGGACATCCTGACGCTGGCTGGCGCGGGCGTAGGCAAGAGCGCCAAAGTCGTCGGGGCTAACCCCGATCTCGCCAGCCTGCTCGATAGCGCTGTCAATGATCGCCAGCAGGCGGGTGGAGACGGGTTGGGCGACAGTCATGGGCTGCTCCACCACCACACAGCCCCGGCCCCGGCGGCACTCGATCAGCCCCTCCTGCGCCAATTCCTGATAGGCCTTGAGAACCGTGTTGCGATTGATGCGGAGGAAACCGGCTAACTGGCGGGTGGTCGGCAACCTGGTCCCGGGCGCCAGCTCGCCACTGAGGATCAGGAACTTGATCTGTTCCTTGAGTTGGGCATAGACCGGCAGGTGGCTATCGGGTTCGATCCTGACTTGCATCTTGCTGAACTCCATAAACAGTCTATTGGCATAGGCCATTAGGCCAATCAACATTCTAGCACATTTCGCAGCCGCTGTCAACTCGCGATTATGCGCGGGCGTAGTGGCGACTTCAGTCGCTTTAACGACTAAAGTCGTCACTACGAGTCCTCAATCAAGACGGTCTGGCCTTTGCTACTACTATTGACCTGTGGTAAAATGTATCGAGTACGAGAAATGGAGGAACAAAGCATGAACGAGGAACACCCGACTGTGTACCCCTATATCCCCAATTCTGTGCCCGCAGTAAAGGAGCAGATGCTCAAAGAAGTCGGAGCAGAGAGCGTGGAGGATTTCTACGAGGATGTCCCGGATAAGCTCAGGCTCAAGGGAAAAATGAATCTGCCCCAACCTCTCTTGTCCGAATATGCTCTGAAAAGGCACGTAGAAGGCATTCTGGCAAAAAACAAGACCGCCGGGGAGTATCTCAACTTTTTGGGAGCCGGGTGCTGGCAACACCATGTTCCAGCCGTATGCGATGAGGTGAACCAGCGAGGCGAGTTCTTGACTGCCTACGCAGGCGAACCCTACGATGATCACGGCCGGTTTCAGGCCCTTTTTGAATACGCCAGCATGATGGGCGAACTCCTGAATATGGATGTGGTCAACGTCCCAACGTATGACGGGTTCCAGGCTACCGCCACGTCGCTCCGCATGGCAGCGCGGATTACCGGCCGGCGCGAGGTGTTGATAGCCGAAACCATCAGCGCTGATCTACTGTCCAGAATCAGGGACTACTGCAAGCCCAGGATAGAGATCAAGCTGATTGGCTACGATTCCGAGACGGGACAACTGGACCTCGATGCCCTCGAGGCAGAGATTTCCTCGAAGACGGCCGCCGTCTACTTTGAGAATCCCTCTTACCTGGGGTTTATCGAGACGCGTGGAGACGAGGTTTCCCAGATCGCCCACGATCACGGAGCGGTCTGTGTGGTCGGGGTCGATCCGATTTCGTTGGGCGTCCTGACGCCGCCGGTTGATTATGGTGCGGACATCGTCTGCGGCGACATCCAGCCGCTCGGTATGCACATGCAGTTTGGTGGCGGCCAGGCGGGATTCATCGCCACCCGGGACGAAGAAGAGTACGTCATGGAATATCCTTCCCGGTTGTTTGGCATCGCCCCAACGTCCGTTCCAGGAGAATATGGATTCGGCGACGTGGCCTATGAGAGGACCTCTTTTGCCATCCGCGAGGAGGGCAAGGAGTGGGTCGGCACGGCTGCCGCTTTGTGGGGCATTACGGCCGGTGTGTATCTGGCACTGATGGGGCCTCGGGGCATGGTTGAGATCGGCCAAGGCATTATGTCAAGATCACGTTACGCGATGCTGGAGATAGCCAAGATAAAGGGCGTTAAGGCTCCTGTTTTCCAGTCACCCCATTTCAAAGAATTCGTCGTCAATTTCGATGGCACGGGCAAGACCGTCGCCGAAATTAACAAGGCGCTGTTGGCGCGGGAAATCTTTGGTGGCAAAGACCTGACAAAGGAATTCCCGGAACTGTGCAACAGCGCTCTCTACTGCGTGACCGAAGTTCACACCAAGGATGACATTGACCGGCTGGTGGATGCCTTGAAGGAGGTCGCTAAGTAAAATGGCTCAGCAAGATATCAGCAAGCACAGGTTCACAGACGGAAAACTCAACCTGAGACGATTTCACCAGGCCAGGTGGGATGAGCCCATCATCTTTGAACTGAGCCGTGAAGGACAGCGAGGCATCCTCGTCCCCGAGGTCGAAGAAGGAATACGAAGTGAGGTCGGAGATGTCCTGGCGACCCTGCCCGAAACCATGCGCAGGAAGCAACCTCCTAAACTGCCCGAACTGTCTCAGCCTCAGGTGCTCAGGCACTATGTGAGGCTCTCACAAGAAAACCTGGGGGCAGATCTGAACATCGAGATCGGGCAGGGAACCTGCACCATGAAGTACAGCCCCAAGATCAACGACCAACTGGCCAGCCTGCCCAAATTGGCAGACCTTCACCCCTTGCAAGACGAAGAAACGGTTCAGGGTATCCTGGAGATCATGTACCGGTTCGAGCAGATCCTCCGAGAGCTCTCGGGGATGGACCGGTTTTCGCTGCAACCCGCTGCTGGCTCGGCGGCGATATACACCAACGCCTCGATCATACGGGCCTACCACGAGTCTCGTGGGGAAGCGGGTCAGCGCGATGAGGTCATCACTACGATCTTCTCTCATCCTTCGAATGCCGCCTGTGCCCAAACAGCCGGTTTCAAGGTCATCACCCTCTACCCCGACGAGGACGGCTATCCCGATCTGGAGGCGTTGAGAGCAGCAGTTTCGGAACGGACTGCGGGTCTGATGATCACCAACCCGGAAGACACGGGCATCTTCAATCCCAACATCGAGGAGTTTGTGAAGGTCGTCCACGATGCCGGGGGGCTTTGCTCCTACGATCAGGCCAACGCCAACGGAATCCTGGGCATCACCAGGGCCAGGGACGCTGGCTTCGATCTTTGCCACTTTAATCTGCACAAGACCTTCTCGTCGCCTCATGGATGTGGGGGGCCGGGGGCCGGGGCCAGTGGCGTGACCGAGGAACTGGCCAGATTCTTGCCGGTGCCTGTGATCGAGTTTGATGGCGAAAGGTATTACCTGGACTATGACCGGCCCGATAGCGTGGGCAAGCTGCGGCCATTCTACGGATACGCCCCCGTCGTTCTGAGAGCGTATGCCTGGGTCATGAGTCTCGGAGCAGAGGGCTTGCGGGAGGTCGCCCAGATCGCCGTGCTCAACAACAATTATTTGCTCAACAAGATGTTGGAAATCCCAGGCGTGAGCGCGCCGTACGCCAGGGGCAAGCGCCGCATCGAGCAGGTCCGCTATAGCTGGGAAGAACTGGCGCAGGAGACGGGCGTTCATTCCGAGGAACTCGGCATTCGGGCAGCAGACTTTGGCATCCATTACTGGACCAGTCACCACCCGTTCGTCGTCCCGGAGCCTTGCACCCTTGAACCCACCGAGTCGTTTTCCAAGGACGAACTCGACGAATATGTGTCCATCATGGAGCACGTGGCCGACGAGGCGCGCACAAACCCTGATCTGGTCAAGGCAGCTCCCCACAACAGCACCATCCACACCATTGACCACTCTCCCCTGGACGATCCGTCGCAGTGGGCGATGACCTGGCGGGCCTATTTGAGAAAAGTACGCCAGGAGACCTGACAGGTTTGAGCAAACAGGCATAAGATAATGGGGCATGTTAGGAGCAAACTGGCAACAAACAGCCATGAATTGATGAACCTGTCAGGTCTTCCAAAGAGATTAGGCTTGATCGTCAACCCGGTCGCTGGGATTGGTGGAAGGGTCGGGCTCAAAGGAAGCGATGGAGCGGAGATACAAAAAAAGGCCCTCGAGTTGGGCGCTGTGCCCCAATCGCTGAACCGGGCGATCCAGGCTTTGGAGAGGATCAAGCCTGTAGATGATCTTGAGGTCGTCACCTACCGCGGTGAAATGGGAGAAGACGCGGCCAGAGCATGTGGGTTTGAGCCGACGGTCATTGGCTCAATCAAACCGGGTGAAACGACCCCGCAAGACACCCGAAATGCAGCCCAAGAGATGCTGCGGCTGAAGGTGAATCTCTTGCTTTTCGCCGGCGGAGATGGCACAGCCAGAGACATCTACAATGCCATCGGAGAGAGGCTCCCAGTGCTTGGCATCCCCGCGGGAGTCAAGATCCATTCGGCGGTCTTTGCCACCAACCCACTGAACGCTGGCGACCTCGCTGTATTGTACCTGCAGGGAAGGGTATCCAGCCTGCGAGAAGCTGAGGTTATGGATATAGACGAGGAAGCCTTTCGACAGGGCATCGTTTCGGCCAAGCTGTACGGCTACCTTAAGATTCCGTTCAAGAGAAGGCTGGTTCAGAGCCTGAAGACGCCAAGCAGCCCCGGAGAACAGACGGCCATGGCGGCCATAGCTGCCGATGTCGCGAGCAAAATGGAGGACGGCTGGCTTTACGTCATCGGACCTGGGACCACTACCAGAGCTATCACCTCCAGGTTGGGTTTGGACAAGACGTTGATCGGCGTGGATGTCGTCGCCGAGGGAAAACTGGTTGCCGCCGACGTGAACGAGTCTCAACTGTTAGAGCTTCTGGAAGGACGCAAGGCCAAGATCGTCGTCACGCCCATCGGCGGCCAGGGCTACATCTTTGGCCGGGGCAATCAGCAGATCAGCCCAAAAGTGATCAAAAAGGTGGGCGGGGATAACATCATCGTCGTGAGCACGACCGGGAAAATTCACTCACTGGGGGGGCGACCCCTTCTGGTGGATACCGGCGACCAGGAGGTGAACAAGATGCTCAGTGGCTACATCAGGATCGTAACTGGGTACAACGAGCAGATTGTCTACAGGGTGTTATCTTGAGTGGCCCGGCGTTACGTGAAAAGTACCGTGCTGGGCCGCTGTCCTACCTAAGCTCCCTCCACAACTATCCTGTCCCGATTTCCAACTTGGTGGTAAATGACTGCTGCCAGGGCCAAGGCGAGAACGAACTGCATCACGCCTGTGGCCCGTAATAACCACATCGCCAGCGAGTATTCACGCGGTGTACCCTGAAATACAACACTGCAAATCATTTCACCACTGACCAAGCCAATGAACGGCGGCAACAACAGCCCCCAAATACGTCCCCAGGTCGAGCGAGCGCGCAAGACCCATATCGGCGCAACAACCAGGAAGAAGACCGTCGGGAGGACAGATACGATCATTTCGGCAGTGTAATTAGCGGACCAGATCAGCATGGCGTAGCTGGGATCAAAAATCTCATCCACCAACCAGAATTCGCCAGCAACCACAACAAGCCCGGCCAATAGACCGTTCCGCCTAGTCAGGAGCAGACCGACGGCTATGGATAGTAGCAGTATTGCCCCCGACCAAAATAGAAAAGGCTGTGTCAAAACGAGCAGCCCCAAAAGTCCCCAGCCTGGCTTCGGCATATGGAGACTATGTCTTTGGCAAACAAGAACCGCAATGATCGCTCCCCAAATCACACACGGCCAGACCCAATTCACCACAAGAGTGTGTGCAGGCGAAGGCGGCCCTGAGGAAGGTTTGAGGAGTAGACCAATCACAACGCCGGGGAGAGTATTTAGCAGAAGGCCCAAGGCAGGAAAGCTCCAGGCCGCCAGTTGGCGCTCGCCAATAAATCCGCCAATGATTTGCAGAAGACATAAAACAGTCAGACCGTTCCAATACACAAACTGGCTGACATCTTGACCGAAAACTGATCTGCCCAAATCACTTCTAACACTGATGGCCAACAGTCCAGGCAAAACCGCCAGGCCGATTTTTCCCCATGGTAAGGGGGTGACTGGGCGATTATTCAAATTCATCGAACCTCCAATGGTTACATGCTCGATAATTGCTGTGACAATTGCATCTCCTAAAGTACGTACCCACAATTTGACGAGGTTAAAAACACTACCCTGACGGTACGTATCACGACACAGATCACGAAACATCTGAACCATCAATGGGCCATACTCGCGGCGGTGTGCAACGGGGTAGAGAAAGAGCAACACCTGGTAGACCCTGACTGAAATGGATAAAAGTTTCGCTTTTGACATCAGGCACCTCCCCTAGATGGCGCGGGGGAAGACTCACCGACAAGTTTTTTGTTTCGAGCCACTCTGACCAAGTGTGATAAGCGTTGAGTTTCAGCTATAAGAACTTGTCGTCCGAACTCGGTCAGTTTGTAATAACGTCGCCGCTCGTCGTCCAGTGCCGGGTCGGGACGTTCATCTGACTCTTCGATCAAGTTAGCGGTCAGCATTCGCTTAATCGAACCGTACAATGTCCCCGGTCCCATTTGCATTTGGCCTTGGGTATATGCCGCGATCTCTTGCATGATGCCATACCCGTGACGCTCGCCATCAGCTAGCACCAAGAGGATATGGAATACAGCCGGCGTCAGGGGTAACATCTCGTTAGGATCAACATTTGCCATAACTGGTTTCTCCTTGAGCAAGTTTTGGGAGGTGGATATACTCTCTTGATTATAGTGTATCCGTGATGGCTATATCTCTTACGGATATACTATAATAGAAGCAGTTGGTTTTGTCAAGTAAGGCGTTTTTGCGAAGGTATGTTTCCCCACGGCACGATAGCCATGCCAACCCGGCGGCGGCTCAACTTATTCGTTAGACAAGAAATCACGGAGGAAGCTATGGGTAGTTTAGCAGGTAAACGGGCTCTCATCACTGGCGGGGCGTCGGGCATTGGCCGAGCGACGGCCTTGCTGTTCGCCCGCGAAGGCGCGACCGTATCGGTGGTGGACGTGGACCAGGCCAATGGGCAGGCCGTCGTGCGGACCATCGTCGAGGGCGGTGGGCGGGCCATCTTCCTGCGCTGCGACGTGACCCAGGCCAGGGATTGCCAGCGGGCTGTGAAGCAGGCCGCCAGCGAACTGGGCGGTCTCGACATTCTTTTCAACAACGCCGGCATTGTCCGGCGGGCCTCGGTGCTGGAGACCAGCGAGCAGGAGTGGGATCGGGTGATGGCGGTCAACGTCAAGTCGGTCTTTTTACTGTCCAAGTACGCCATTCCCGTTATGGTCCAGGCCGGCGGCGGTGTGATCATCAATACGGCCTCGGGCTGGGGGCTGGTCGGTGGACGCAAGGCGGCCGCGTACTGTGCCTCAAAGGGAGCGGTGGTGCTGCTGACCAGGGCCATGGCCCTCGACCACGGCCAGCAGAACATCCGCGTCAACTGCATCTGCCCCGGCGACACAGACACGCCCATGCTGCGCAACGAGGCACGGCAGCTTGAAGAGCCGTGCGAACGCTTTCTGGCGGAGGCGGCACAGCGTCCGCTGCGGCGCATTGGCAGGCCGGAGGAGATCGCCCAGGCGGCGCTTTACCTTGCCAGCGACGCCTCGTCCTTTGTCACCGGCACA